>JAHBXY010000020.1 GCA_019636275.1 Planctomycetota bacterium
TGCTCGAGCCCGACGCCCTGATGGCGCGCGGCGCGGCCGACCGGGCGGCCGCGATCGGCAGCCGCGTCGCGGCCCTCGAGGACCTGGCCGTCGAGGTGCGCCAGGCGGCGGCGACGGCCCGGACGCGCGCGGCCGGGGGCGACGACCTGCACGCCGCCCTGGACGACCTGGCCCGCCTGGTCGAGGCCACGCGCGGCGTCCTCGGCGGCCTCGCCGCCCAGACGCGCACGCTCGCCGACGGCCTGGCCCGCGTGGACCGCGACGAGCGCGCGGCGCGCGCCCGCCGCGACGCCGCGGCCGCGCAGCGGCTCGTGCCCTCGACCCAGCCGCTCTACCCCGACCTGCCGCTCGAGCAGGCCCGGGTGGCGATCGAGCGCGACGTGCGCCGGCTGGCCGACGAGCGGGCGCGCCTGGCCGAGGCGGTCGCCGCCGCCCTCGACGAGCCGCAGGCCGCCGCCGAGCCGCCGCTCGTCGCCCGCGAGGCCGAGCGCCTGCTGCAGGTCGTGCCGCGCGCGATCGCCGACGCGGACCTCGCCCGCGACGAGCTGGCCGACGTCGTGCGCGTGGCCCACGGCCTGGCGATCACCGCCCGCGCCGCCGCCGCCGAGGCCACCCGCGTGCGCGAGGGGCTGCGCGACCTGGCCCGGCGCGAGCGCGACGTGGCGCGGCTCGTCGAGGAGGCCGCGAGCTTCGAGCTCGAGCGGCGGCGCGTGCGCCTCGACGAGGTCAACCGGCAGGTCCTCGACCGCGAGCGCCGCCAGGAGGAGACCGAGCGCCTGGCCCGGCGCGAGCAGGAGCTCGACGGCCAGATCGCGCGGCTGCAGCAGGCGCTCGCGCAGGCCGAGGCCCGCGCCCGCCAGGAGGACGCGGCCGTCGCCGCCGTGCGCTCGCGCACGCAGGCGATCGGCCCCAGCGACGACCCGACCCTGCGCAGCTACCAGACGACGCTCGACGACCACCACCGCCGCCTCGACCTGGCGCGCAAGCGGCGCGACGCGGCCCGCGCCGACCTCGAGGCGCTGCAGGCCAACCTCACCGGCGAGCGCGACACGCGCGCGGCCCTGGTCCTCGCCCTGCGCGACCGGATCGAGGCCGCGCACCAGGCCTGGGAGGACCACCGCGACCCGCGCCCGCTCGAGGAGCTCGAGCGCACGCTCGCCGAGGCGGGGCGCGAGGCCGAGGCGCAGGCGCGCGACCTGGCGACCGCCGGGGCCGAGGCGGGCCGGCTGGCCGACGAGGCGCTGTCGCTGGCCGAGCTGAGCGGGCGCGAGGGCGAGCGCCGGGCCCTCTACCTGCCCAGCGCGCCCGAGTCGCACAAGGTGATCCTCACGGCGATCGAGGAGGTTCGCGGGCTCCTCGAGTCGACGCGGCGCGAGGAGTCGCGCCACCGGCGCGCCCAGGCGCGCGCGCTCGACGACGCGCGCAGCCGCGCCGAGCAGGACGTCTCCGCCCTGCGCCAGGACCTGGCCGAGGTCGCCGCCGCCCGCCGGGCCAGCCAGGAGGCGCGCCGCCTGAACACGGGCGCCCTGCGCGCGTCGCTGGGCGAGCTGCGCGCCCTGGCGGCCGCCGTCCACGCCGACGCCGCGGCGCGCGTCGCCGGCCTCGAGGCCGCCCCGCCGGAGGTCCGCTGGCGCGCCGGGTCGCGCCTCGGCACGGCGGCCGCCGCGGCGGCGCTCGTCCTGGCGGCCGGCCTCTACCTGCGCCGGCGCGCGCGGGCGCGGGTCGAGGCGCTCCTGGCGACGGTCGACCCCGAGCGGCGGATCATCCTCGACCCGATCGACCGCTGGACCTTCCACGCCGCCTACCTGCTGCGCGGCGGCCTGCCCTGGGCCGCCCTGGCCGTCGTCCCCTGGGCGGTGGCGGTGCCGCTCGAGCTGCCGGCCGCCGGCGCCGCGCGCGTCTCGGGGGCGCTCGTCGCGCTGCTCGGCGTGCAGGTCCTCGGGCTCGTCAACCACATCCTCCTTCGCGACCGCCTCGTCCGCGCCGTGCTGCCGCTCTCGGAGGAGAACAAGCGGCCGCTCCATCGCCGCATCCAGCTCGCCCTGGCCGCCTTCGGCCCGCTGCTCGTCGCCTGGCTCCTCGCCCGCGGGGTGCCGGAGCTGTGGGCCACGGCCACCGTCCTGCGCGCGTCGCTCTCGGTGCTCCTGGTCCTGGCGCTGATCGCCACGCTCCACGTCGCCCGCCACGACGTCGGCGACCACCTGCGCTTCGAGGTGACCCCGCCCGAGCCCGGCGGCCGCCTCCCCGTGTTCGACCTGCTGAAGACGCTCTACAACCGCGTCGTCGACGAGCTGCTGACGCTCGTCCTCCTCGACCTGCTCGTGATCGGCACGCTGTGGGTCGGCGGCTACGTCGAGCAGGCGGCCTTCCTCCTGCGCGCGACCGTGCAGACCGCCCTGACCCTCGGGGCCGCGCTGCTGCTCGTCGCCCTGGCGCGCAAGGCGAACCGGCGGGTCATGTCCGGCGCCCTGGCCAACGAGACGACGCGCCCCGGGGTGCAGATCACCCTGAGCATGCTCGCGTTCGTCGGCTCGCGCCTGGTGGAGCTGCTCATCCTGGCCGCCGTGGGCGTGTCGCTCTTCGACGCCTGGGGCGGCGACGTGGAGCCGGTGCTCGGCTTCCTCCGCTCCGACCGCTTCGTCCACGGCGTGGCGGCCGTGCTCAAGGTCATGTTCGCCTGCGCGGCGGCCTTCTACGCCAACCGCCTGGCCAACTTCACCGTCGACGCCTTCGTCGAGCAGACCCTGCGCACCGCCAGCCCCGACGTGGCCCGCCGGCGCGACACGTTCGCCCCGCTGGCCAAGAGCGCGATCCGCTACGTCCTGATCATGGCCGCCCTGGTCTACTCGGCCACGCAGGCCGGGCTGGACATCGTGAGCATCCTGGCGGGCCTGGGCGTCCTCGGCCTGGCGATCGCCTTCGGCGCGCAGACGCTCGTCAAGGACGTGATCAGCGGCGTGTTCGTGATCATCGACGACGAGCTGGCCGTCGGCGACTGGGTGAGGATCCGCGACGTCGAGGGCACGGTCGAGCACGTCGGCGTGCGCACGACGAAGGTCCGCACGGTCACCGGGGTCCTGATCTCGGTCCCCAACGGCTCGATCGACCAGGTGCACAACTTCAACCGCGGCTGGAACCGCGCGATCGTGGAGGTGAACGTCACCTACGACGCGCCGGTCGAGAAGGCCATGGCCGTGCTCAAGGAGGTCGCCGAGGAGTACCGGCGCCAGCGCCCCGACCTGCTCATCGAGGCGCCCGAGGTGCAGGGGATCACGCAGTACGGCACGTCCGGCATCACGCTGCGCGTGCGCGTGAAGACGGCGCCGCTGGCCCTGTGGCAGGTGGAGCGCGAGCTGCGCCTCCGCGCGCTCGTGGCCTTCGAGGACCAGGGGATCGAGATCCCGATCTCGCGCCACGTCGTGTTCCTCAAGACCGACGACGGCGACGGCCGCGGGCTGCAGCCCGCCGACGTCGTCCGGCAGCTCGCCGCGGCGGCCGCCGCGCACGCGCCGCCGTTCGAACCCGCGCCGGCACGCGAGCCGCTCGTGGCCGAGGTCGTGCGGTCGGCCCCGGCGCCCGGAGGCGGTCGCGGCGCCGCTGCCTGGGCGGTGGTCGCGCCCGCCCCGGTCGTCACCGCCTGCCGTCACGCCGGACACCGGACCGCGCCTGAGCCGGCCGCGACCCCGGCCGCGACCCCTGCCGCTGAGGAGCCGGCGCCGCCCGAGCCCCCGGCGGAGGCGCGGCCCCCCGCGCGCACGCGGCGGCTCGTGCTCTCGGACGAGGCGCGGGCCCGCCTGCAGGACGAGGCCTACGTGCGCGCCGTCACGGCCGAGGAGCCGGCCATCCCGGCCGAGATGCAGGCCGCCATGGAGGCGATCGAGCGCCAGCGGCAGGAGACCGAGGCCGCGCGCCTGGCCGCGCTCGAGCCGGCGCCCGGCCCCGACCCCGAGGGCGGTGACGAGGCTGCGGGCGGCGACGGTTCAATGCGTTTGTCCGGCGGACCGCTGGCCCCGACGGGATGGCGCCGGTCGCGGACGCCGACGCCGCCGGCCACCTGCGAGGCCGACGGAGCTGCCGGCGGCGGCCGATTGCGCCCGCCGCGCGGCGCCGCCACCGACGCGCCGGCGACCGACGACCCGCCCGTGACCGACGACCCGCCCGCGACCGACGACGCCCCTGGCGCGACCGACGCGACGGCCACGGACCCGGGCCGCGGGCGCCCGCCGCCGACGCCGATCGCCTAACCGCTTCGGCGCGTGCCGCTTCCGACCGCGGGCCCGGGCGCGCCCGGGCGCCGCCATGTGCTAGGCTTCCGGTTCGCGAGGGGCACCGTGTCGGACAGCGGCGAGTCGAACGGCCAGATCACCCCCAAGTTCGAGCTGACGATCGACGGCGACCCGGCCGACATCGCGGTCACCGAGGCCGTGATCCTCATCCGCGTCAAGCAGCACCTCGACCTCGCCGACCTGCTCGAGGTGCGCCTCTCGAACCCCGACCTCTCCTGGACCGAGGCCGACACCTTCTCCGCCGGCAAGAAGCTCGCGGTCAAGCTGGGCTACGAGGAGAGCGACCTCGTCCACGTGGCCGAGGGCGAGGTCGTCCGCCGCGAGGTCGAGTTCCCCATCCGCGGCCCCGCCGTGCTCACGGTCGTGGCCCTGGGCTCGAAGTTCAAGATGAAGAAGGGCGCCCACACCAAGGCGCACGTGGAGAAGAAGGACTCCCAGATCGCCGAGGAGGTCGCGGGCGAGCTGGGCCTCACGGCCGACGTCGAGGACTCCGGGGTCACGCACCCCTACCTGTTCCAGGCCGCCAAGGACCACCTGTCCTACCTGCGCGAGCGCGCCGCCCGCATCGGCTACGAGTTCCGCATCGATCGCGAGGAGGGCAAGCTCGTGTTCAAGAAGCCGCAGACGAGCCAGTCGTCGGCGGCGTCGCTCACCTGGGGCAAGGACCTGCTCGAGTTCCGCGGCCGGCTCTCGACCGACGCGCAGGTCTCGAAGGTGACGGTGCGCGGCTGGGACCCCGAGCAGAAGCAGGTCGTGACCGCCAGCGCCCAGGCGTCCGACGTGACCTTCGGCTTCGGCGGACAGAAGTCCGGCCCCGCGTCGGCCGAGAGCTCCTTCGGCGTGCAGGAGGTCCTCTACGTCGACCGGCCGGTCAACAAGGCCGACGAGGCGACGTCGATGGCCAAGTCGATCATCAACGCCGCCGCCGCGCGCTACTGCGAGGCCGACGGCGTGTGCCAGGGCAACCCGGCGCTGTACCCGGGCTCGCTCGTGGAGATCGCGGGCACGGGGGACCGCTTCGACGGGAAGTACTTCGTCAACACGACGTTCCACCACTTCGAGCCGCGCACCGGCTACTCGACGCACTTCGGCATGAACCGCTCGACCGAGGGCGCCCCGGCCGCGCCGGCCGAGCCCCTGGCCGAGGCGGCCCCGGCGCGGGAGCGCACGGTGCCGGAGAACCCGACGTGGGTGGAGATCCGCGTCGTGTCCGACACGGGCGAGTCGCTCGCGGGCGTCTCCTACACGGTCACGCTGCCCGACGGCAGCCAGCAGACCGGGACCTTCGACGAGTCGCAGACGATCCGCATCGAGGGCCTGCAGAACCCCGGCGACGCGCAGATCGAGTTCCAGCCGCCCGAGGGCCTCGACCCTGTTGGTTGATCGACGTGGTGTGATCGACGGCTGCGGCCGCGGATGCCGGGCGACGCGGCGCGCGCGCGGGTCCCAGGCTCCGGCGATCGATACGACCCGCGCGCGCGCCGCCTCGCCTCGGCCTCCGCGGCCTCGCCTCGCTCGCGGCTGCGTTCCACCCGTTGGTTGATCGACGGCTGCGGCCGCGGATGCCGGGCGACGCGGCGCGCGCGCGGGTCGTAGGATCCGGCGATCGATACGCCCCGCGCGCGCGCCGCCTCGCCTCGGCCTCCGCGGCCTCGCCTCGCTCGTGGCTGCGTTCCACCCGTGGCCGAGCGCGTCGGTTGATCGACGGCGCACGGGCTGACCGCGGTCACCAGCTTGCCTCAGGGGCTTGCATGAGGTGCGCCGGGCGGCGTCCGAGCGACGCTGCTACGATGACGCGGACATGCCCCGCAGAAGCCCGACCTCCACGACCAGACCTCGAGTCCCCATGGCGCGCGTGTTCAAGAACGCCGGCGACTTCTTCGGGCGTCGATCCCCGGTCCATCTCGCAGCCGAGGCCCTGGCGCGGCGCCTCGGCGAGCTCCAGGCGCCGTTCGTCGTGACCGGCGGGTTCGCGCTCGGCGGCTACGGCTACGAGCGCATGACCGACGACATCGACATCGTCGTCCGCGAGCAGGACTGGCGACGCTTCAAGGAGAGGTGGGTCGGCCTCGGGTACCGGGAGAAGTTCCAGGGCAGCAAGGCCGTCATCGACACGGAGAACGACGTCAAGATCCCCGTGCTCTTCGTCGGCGGCTTCCCGGGCGACGGGAAGCCGAAGCCCGTCGCGTTCCCCGACCCCACGGACGCCGAGGTCGTCGTCGCGTCCGGCGCGTTCCCGGTCGTGTCGCTCGAGATGCTGATCCAGTTGAAGATCGCGTCCGGCAAGACCGCGCCCGGGCGCCAGCTTCGCGACTACGGCGACGTGGTCGAGTTGATCCGCTGCAACACGCTGTCGGCCTCGTTCGCGGAGCGGCTGGACCCGTACGTGCGCGAGGAGTTCCTGCACCTGCACCGGATCGCAGGCGAGCCTGCCGACCTGGACGAGTAGAGCCGGCCTGCGGGCGAAGCAGATCAGATGCAGCTGGCCGCTCGTGACCAGGACGGGCTCAACGCCGCCGCGGCTCGAGCAGCCGGTGGTCGTTCTCGCGCGCCTTGGCGGCCACGGGGTCGAGGTCGCGGCGCGGCACGCAGGCGAGCCGCGGGTCGTCGAGGCGCAGCGCGAACCACAGGCCCGCGTCGACCGCCTTGCGCAGGGCGGTCAGCGCCTCGTCCGCCTGGCCCAGCGCGCCGCGCGCGTAGGCGGCGTAGAGCCCGGGCCAGTAGGAGTCCGACGGCCGCCGCTGCTGGAAGGGCGCGGGCAGGGCGGCGGCGCGCTCGAGCGCCACGAGCGCCGCGCCGTGGTCGCCCAGCTCGAGGCGCAGGTAGCCCGCGGCCAGCCAGCCGGCCGGTGACCACGGCGCGCCCCGGACGTAGCGCTCGGCGGCGGCGAGCGCCGCCAGGAGCTCGTCGGTGCCCACGGCCGCGTCGAGCTCGCGCGCGTAGAGGACCCCGGCGGCCACGCGCAGGTCGTCGTCGCGCCGCACGGGCAGCGTGGGGTCCGCGTCGAGGTCGAGCGTCCACTGACGGACGGCGTCCTGGCCGATCTTCTCCACGCCGCTGTGGGTGGAGGTCCGCTGGCGCAGGGTGTTCGCCTGCTGGACGAGGCTCCCGGCCCGCAGCTCGAAGGCCAGGGCCAGGGCGTCGAACGTGCCCGTCCGGTTGTGGTCGCGCCCGCGCGCGCCCAGCGACTCCCACCAGGTCACGTCCATGGGGTGCCGCTCGAGCATGGTCCGCCCGGCGGCCAGCACCTCCTCGGGCACGTCGATCACCCCCTCGGCGGGCGTCTGCCGGGCGAGCCGCGCCGTGGGGAGGTCCTGCTTCACCTCGGCCTGCAGCGCGGCGAGGCGCTCCTCGAGGTCCGCCTGGCGCTCGCGGCCGCGCGCCAGGCGCAGGGCGCCCAGGAGCAGCCGCTCGCGCAGCGGCAGCGGGAGGCGCTCGCGCGCGACGAGCGCCTCGCCGCGGTCGAGGACCGCGGCGGCGTGCTCGGGCGAGGCGCGCAGGGCCCAGGCCGCCTCGCTGGCGGCGAGGAGCAGCCGCGCGCCGCGCTCGAACGTGCGGCCGGGCGCGGCGGCCAGCGCAGTCGAGGCCGGCCAGGAGGTCGGCCGCGGACCCGGCGGTCGCATGGCGCGCGCGCGAGCGCCTGCGCCCGCGCGGCCTCGAGGTCGGTCGGGTCGGCCCGCGTCGCGCGCTCGGCGGCGAGCTTCCCGCGCCGGCGCGGTCGCCGGCGAACAGGCGCGCTCCGGGCCGCGCCCGCCCAGGCCCGGGCGACCCCGCGGGCGTCGACGGCCAGCGCCGCCGCGCGCAGGAAGCCCGCGCGCGCGCGCGCTCGAGCCCGCGCGCTCGGGTCCGTCAGGCGAGACGGGCGAGACCATGAGGAGCGGGGCCGCCGAGGCGCCGTGGTCGAGCGATACGCGCGCCCGCAGCTCGCCCTCGGCCTCGCCAGCCGCCGCGGCGGCCGCCTCGTCGGCGCCGGGGGAGCGGCCCCGGCCCAGTCGCCGTCGCGCCAGCAGGCGAGGCGCGCGGCGGCGACGGCCAGCATCGGGCGTCCTCCGGCCGCCGCCTCGGCCTCGGCCAGGGCGCGCGCCGGGTCGGAGCGCGCTCGAGGAGCTCGAGCGCCTCGGCCCGTAGGGCCAGGGCGGCGGCGAGCGGCGGCGGCCCCGGACGCGCCCGGCGACGGCGTCGTCGGCGGCCGCGAGCGCCGCCGCCGGGTCGAGTTATATGCGGCGCGCGCGGCGGCCTCCAGGGCGGCCCACAGCCTGGGGTGTCGACGACCGCGCGGCCGGGGCCGAGGTCGAGCGGCAGCGCGGGCCAGGGGCCTGCCGACGAGGTCGCGGGCGCGCCCAGGCGAGGGCGCCGAGGCCGGCCAGCCCAGGCCAGGAGGACGTCGGCCTCGTGTGGTATGGCGCGCGCCCGGAGGCCGGCGGTCGCGCCTGCGGGGACGCGGCGCGGGCGCGGGGCGTGAGGTGGGCCAGGACACGGACCGGGTCGCCGCGGGCGTCCTCGTCGGTGCCTTCGGCGGCCAGCCGGGCCCGGCCAGGGCCGCCGCCGGCCCGGTGGCGCGCCGGCGAGCGCGGCGCGCGCCGCTGGGCGCCGCGCCGGGTCGAGGGCAGCCGCGGTCAGGGCGAGGTCGAGGCGCGCCGCCGCGTCGAGCGGGGCGGCCAGGGCGCGGTCGAGGTCGCCCGCGCGCAGCCACAGCCAGGCCGCCAGCGTCGGGTCGGCCGCGGCGCTGGCGCGCTCGACGGCGGCGCGGGCGTCAGTCGAGGCGGCTGCAGGCCAGGTGAAGCGCCCAGGCGGCGGCGCGTGAAGGCGGGCGCGGCGTCGGCGCCGGCGCGCTTCGGCGATATCCGGTCGCGCGGCGGGTCGGCCAGGCGCCGCGGGTCGCGGTCGAGGCCGCGCCGCAAGGCGCGGACGTCGGCGGCGAGCTCGAGCTGCTCGACGGCGCGGGTCGTGGCCTCGACCTCGTCGGTCAGCCGCGCCAGGGCGCCCCTGGCGACGTCCGACCCGCGCGCCTGGCGCAGCACGCGCACGGCCTGCGCCACGCCGCCGCCCGGAGCGCCCGGAGCGCTTGAAGCGTCCGGAGCGTCGCCGCCGGCGGCGAGCGCCGCGCGCAGGTCCGCGACCACCTCGCGCGCCGCCGCCCGCTCCTGCGCTCGCGCCGGATCGTCGGGCTCGCCCGCGTCCGCCTCGAGGAGCAGCGCGCGGTGCCGCGCCAGCCCCTCGGTCGTGCCGGCCACCTCGCGCTCGGCGCGCCACTCGGGCCAGCGGCGCACGACCCAGGCGCCGCCGCCGACGAGGACGACCGCGGCCAGGCTGGCCGCCACCAGGGCCAGGCGGCCGGGGCCGAGCGTCCGGCGCAGGCGCTCCCAGCGCCCGATCGGGCGGGCGCTCACGGGCCGGCCGGCGGCGAGCGCGGCCAGGTCGTCGGCGAGCGCGGCGGCGCTCGGGTAGCGCAGGTCGCGGTCGCGGGCGAGGGCGCGCTCGAGCACGGCGCGGGCGTCGGGGCCCAGGTCCGGCGGGAAGGTCGGCGCCGCGTGGAGCACGAGGTCGAACAGGGCCACCGAGCTCTCGGCGTAGAACGGGTAGGTGCCGGTGGCCAGGCGGAAGAGCATGACGCCGAGCGCGTAGACGTCGATCCGCCCGTCGACGCCCTCCTCGCCGCGCACGACCTCGGGCGCCATGTAGAGCGGCGTGCCCAGGAGGTCGCCCTGCTGCGTGATCCGCGTCGCGCGGCCGGCGACGTGCGCCAGGCCGAAGTCGGCGATCCGCGGCGCGCCCGCCGCGTCGAGGAGCACGTTGCCCAGCTTGAGGTCGCGGTGGACGATCCCGCGCGCGTTCATGTAGGCCACGCCGCGCGCGACGGCCTCGAGCAGGCGCGCGGCCTCGGCGACCGGCAGGGGGCCCTGCCGCGCCAGGTGCTCGAGGGTCTCGCCCTCGACGAAGTCCATGGTCAGGTAGGGGCGCCCGTCGGGCAGGCGGCCGGCGTCGTAGACGCGGACGACGCCCGGGTGGTCGAGGCTGGCCAGGACCTCGCCCTCGCGCTGGAAGCGGCGCAGGCCGTCGGGGTCCTGCTCGAGGTCGGCGGCCATGACCTTGATCGCGACGACCCGCTCGGCGACCTCGACGTGCCGCGCGCGCAGGACGACGCCCATGGCGCCGCGCGAGATCTCCCGCTCGACCTCGTAGGCGCCCACGCGCTCGCCCGGGAGGAGGCCCCCGTCCTTGCGCGGGGCGCCCCCGCCGCGCGCGGCGTCGCTCCCGGGCAGGGGCAGGGTCCCCGCCGGCCGCTCGCTGCCGGGCAGCGCCACCGTGGCGGCGCGGCCGCCGAACGACGACGTCCCCCCCCGCGTCGGCGGAGATCGGAAGAGCGTCGTCGGGGGCGCGGGGGCTGCCGCGGCGCGACCGTCGGCGGGGACCTCGGGGGCGCGCGGCGTGACGGCGCGCGGTCGGCCGCAGCCTGGCAGGCGACGCGCCGGGGGCGGGGCCGGGCAGGGCGCAGAAGCGGCGCGCGCAGCCCTCGCAGGCGACGACGAAGCGCAGGAGCTCGGCCAGGGCCGCGTCGACGCTCGGCCGGTCGAGCGCGCCGGTCTCGACCAGGGCGCGCGCCAGGGCCCCGCTGCGCGGGGCCGCGCTCGAGCACAGCCGCCCCGCCCGGCGCAGGCGCGCCTCGTCGAGGACGCCGCGGCCGAGCAGGAGCGCGGCGAGGTCCGCGTCCTCGTAGGGCACCACGCCAAGAGGATAGTCGAACGGGCGCCGCGCCGCCTACTCGAGCCCGAGCGCCGCGTCCTTGGCGCGCTGCTGGGCGAGGTAGCGGCCGATCAGCGCCCCCTGCGTGATCATGGCCCAGGCCACCGGGGCGTAGAGGAGGAAGGCGAGGAAGCCGCCGATCATGTTCGTCACGAAGCAGTAGATGAACAGGAGGAAGTAGTCGCCCGGGCGCGTGCTGATGCGGCGCCACAGCGCCCGGACGCGCAGCGCCGCGAGCGGCGAGCCGGTCTCGACCAGCTCCATCTCGATCGCCGGCAGGACGTACTGCAGCCCGAGCGACCCGGCGAGGACGCCCACGTAGGCCACGGCCCCCGCGATGGCGAAGAACGGGCCGAGCCGCCCCGACGTGAGCAGGTCGACGGCCGCGCCGCCGCCCAGGAGGAGCCCCGCGGCGGTGAACAGGACGAGCGCCAGGAGGAGCATGGCGCCGAACACGCGCGCGCCGTCGGCCAGGAGGGCCCCGGGGTCGTCCCACTCCGGCATGGGCGTGGCGCCGGGGGCGCGCCGCTGCTGGCGGGCGACCCGCAGCTTGTAGCCCATGGCCGCGACCATGGGCAGGAGGAGGCAGGAGAAGAGCAGGCAGCCGGTGCAGATGACCAGCTTCACGACCCAGTTCGGGTCCTGGAACATCCAGCCGAAGACCTCGCTGAGGTCCTCGGCGGCCTGGCGCGGGCGCTCGACGAGCGCCTCGCCGCAGTGCGGGCACTTGGCCGCGTCCGGGGCGATGGGCTCGTGGCAGTAGGTGCAGGGAGTCACGCGGTGCGCTGCCTCCGCAGGGTGATCCGGTTGCGGTCGGCGTCGCGGTCGAGGCGCACCTCGTCGAACAGGCCGACGAGGAGCAGGAGGCCGCGCCCGCCGTCGCCCTCGTCGTCGAGCGGGTCGCGCGCCTGGGCCCGGGCGATCGCGCCCTCGAGGTCGAAGGGCTCGCCGCTGCTGAGGACCGTGACGCGGACCTCCTCGTCGCGCACGTCGAGGCGCACGTCGACCTGCCCGTCGCGGCCGCCGCGCTCGTGCTCGCAGACGTTGGCCACGAGCTCCGCGACGCCGAGGGTCAGGTCGTGGCGCAGCTCGCCCGGGAGACCGAGCGCGCGCATGGCGACCTCGAGCAGGTCGTTGAGCACGCGCACGGCGGCGAGGCCGACGCCGATGCGCAGCTCGAGGAAGCTGACGGCCGCCCCGGTCACCCCGGCCCCCCGAGCACCTCCGGCGGCAGCTCGATCCCGGCCCGGTGGAAGCGCTCCCCGTGCCGCGTCGCGCCCGCGCGGCGGAAGGCGCCCGTGGCGCGCCCGTCGCGGTAGCCGGTGTGGTCGAACACGAAGACGTCGTTGAAGCGCACCTCGCCGGCGGCGTCGCGCCAGGGCTCGCACACGCGCACGACCTTGCGCTGGCCGTCGGCGAAGCGGGCCAGGAGCACGAGCACGTCGAGCGAGTCGACGACCATGCGCCGGAGCGAGGTCTCGGACAGGCCCAGGTTGCCGAAGAGCGCGATCGTCACCGCGCGCTCGATCAGGTCGCCGGGCGACGTGGCGTGGATCGTCGTCATGGAGCCGTCGTGGCCGCAGCGCATGGCCTGGAGCACGTCGAGCATCTCGGCGCCGCGCGCCTCGCCGACGACGATCCGGTCGGCGCGCATGCGCAGCGCCTCGCGCACGAGGTCGCGGATCGACACCTCGCCGCGCTTCTCCAGGTTCTCGGTGCGCGCCTGCAGGCGCACGACGTGGGCGTGGCTGCGCGAGAGGTCGAGCTCGGCCAGCTCCTCGATCGTCACGATCCGCTCGTGGCTGGGCACCTGCGAGGCGAGCACGTTGAGCGTCGTCGTCTTGCCCGAGGCCGACGGCCCGCCGATGGCCACGTTCAGGCGCGCCTTGACGCAGGCGCCCAGGTAGAAGGCCATCTCGGGGATCATGCTGCCGCAGGAGATCAGGTCCTCGATCTGCTGGAAGACGGCGCCGTACTTGCGGATCGTCAGCACGGGGCCGTCGAGGGCGATCGGGGGGAGGATCGCGTGGACGCGCGACCCGTCGGGCATGCGGCCGTCGAGGGTCGGCGACTGGAAGTCGATCCGCCGGTCCATGCGCTCGGCGATCTTGCGGATCAGGTGCGTGAGGTGGCTCGAGTCGCGGAAGCGCACGTCGGTGAGCTCGATGCGCCCGTCGCGCTCGACGCGCACCTGCTCGGGGCCGTTGACCATGATCTCGGAGACGCGCGGGTCGTCGAGGAAGGGCTGGAGCGGGCCGGTGCCGAGGACGTCGAGGACGATCACGCGCGCGACGTGCTCGACGTCGGCCGGCGACGGGCGCGGCTCGAAGCGGCGGGCGGTCTCGAGGACGATCACGCGCGCGTCGTCCTCGAGGCGGCGCCGGGCGTCGGCGCCGGCGGGCAGGCCGCGCGGGGCGAGCCAGGCGATGAACCGCGGGAAGGCGGCCTCCTCCAGGTGCGCGCGGACCGAGCTGTAGGCGGCGCGGCGCACGGGGGTCGAGCGCTCGAGCAGCTTGATGCGCCGCTCGACCTCCTCGATGTCGACCAGGTCGGCGTCGTCCGCCGGGGTGGCGCGGTCCGCGCTCATGACGCCAGCCCGCCCAGGGCGTCCTCGCGGCTGGCGGCGACGCCCATGACCCGGTTCAGCTTGGTGATGTCGAACACGCGCTGGATGCTCGGGCTGAGGCCGAAGAACACGATCTTGCCGCCCTGCGGGCGCAGCTTGCGCAGGAGCTGCACGAACTCGTTGAGGCCGGCGGAGTCGATCTGCTCGAGGTGCGTGGCATCGATCAGGAGCTCGCGCGCGCCGGCCTCGACGGCGCGCGTGAGCTCGTCGCGGAGCTGCGGGCAGACGTCGGCGTAGACGCGCCCCTTGAGGGCGAGCTCGGCCCGCGCCGCCCCGTCCGGGGCGCTGGCGAGCGGGCGGCGCTCGAAGGTGGCCAGGGGTTCGCTGGAAGGCATCCGGTCAGCTCCCTGTCAGCTCGATGGCGAGCACGGTGACGTCGTCCTCGGGGCGCCCCTCGTCGTCGAGGGTGATCGCCGCGCCGAGCGCGCCCCCGAGCTGGTCCATGAGCTCGAGGTCGCGGTGGCGGGCGAGCTGGTCGACGAAGCCGGCCAGGTAGCCGGGCTCGGCGCCGTCGCTGTAGAGGAACACGCGGTCGCCGGGCGCCAGCGCGACCTCGTGGGTCTCGTAGCGCTCGGGGTCGACGCCCAGGAGCAGGTCCGAGCCGCCGAGGGCGGCCGGCTCGCCGCCGGGGGGCAGGCGCACGGGCAGCGGGTGGCCGGCGTTGGCGAGCCTGAGCGTGCGGCGCGGCAGGTCGAGCAGCGCGTAGCAGAAGGCCGCCGTCGGGGCCTCGTCGAGGTCGGCGTCGCGGAGGACCTGATCGAGCTCGGCCACGACCTCTCCCGGGTCGCGCAGGGCGCCCGCGGCGTCGACCGGCCGGAAGGCCGAGCGCAGGAGCACGGTCAGCAGGGCCGCGCGCACGCCGTGGCCCACGGCGTCGAGGGTGTAGAGGGCCAGGTGGTCGGGGTCGAGCCAGCGCGCCTCGTAGCTGTCGCCCGAGACGAACTCGCGCGGCAGGTAGGCCGACGCGAAGCGCACCCCGGGGCGCTCGAGCTCCGTCAGGCGCGGCAGGAAGCTCCGCTGCAGGCGCGCCGCCAGGCGCAGGTCGCGCTCGAGCGCCTCCGTCTGGCGGTCGAGCGCGTCGCGCGCCTCTTCGAGGCGCAGGCGCGAGCGGAAGCGGGCCACGGCCGTCTGCAGGCGCACGCGCGCCTCGGCCGGCGCGCGCGGGTCGAGCACCTCGAGGGCGCCCGCCTCGAGCGCGGCCGCGCGCTCCTC
This sequence comes from Planctomycetota bacterium, assembly GCA_019636275.1. GTDB lineage: Bacteria > Planctomycetota > J058 > J058 > J058 > JAMLIC01. The sequence goes on from JAHBXY010000020.1 coordinate 14,869, forward strand.
GGGCGTGCCGGCCATGACGGCGATCACGCCCAGCCGCTCCTCGATCGTGTAGGCCTCGAGGACCTCCGGCGCCGGGTCGATCAGCACCACGACCTCGGGGAACGCGTCGACCTCCTCGAGGTCGGCGCGGAGCTCCGGCGGGATCTCCAGGGCGGGGCCGGTCACGGGGGTAGAGCCTACTGGCTCGGCCCCGCGCGCGCGACGGTGGTGCGCGGGAGGAGCGGGAGGTCCGCGGCGGCGGACGGCCCCCGGGCCTCGCGCGCCGCAAAGGCTAAGCGGCTCGCAGGTCCACGAAGTTCGCGTGCCGGGGGAGGGCGCCGACCGCCGCCTCGACCCAGGCGGGTAGCGCCCCATAGACCTTCCGCAGCTGGCCGTCCTCCGTGCGGGCACAGAGCCGCGCCTCGACCCCCTCGATCGAGTTGTCGAAGACGTACACCCGGTCCGCGATCCGGGTCGCGGCCGAGAGGTTCGCCATCGACCGCCCGTAGCGTCCGAGGATCTTCTCGATCGGGACGGTGTGGCCGCCTTGCATCACGCGGCCGGCCACGCGCGCGGCGTTGATCCGGGGGTCGTCGGTGCCGATGAAGAAGACCCTGACGAAGTAGCCCTGGGCCTTCGCGCGCCTGAGGAAGTCGACCTTGTCGGGGGCGGAGAACACGGTCTCGAACGCGATGCCGGCGCCCTGGCGCAGGAGCTCCTCACGACGCGCCGTCACCCAACGCGCCGCGTCGAGCACCGCCCGGGGGGAGTTCCAGTCGCCGAAGCGATCCCTGGCGACGTCGTCGGGGTTCAGGTACTCGACCCCTTGGCTCCAGTGGTCGGCCCGCAGCCGGGACGTCACCGTCGTCTTCCCGGCCCCGTTCGGGCCGGCGATCACGAGCAGGACGGGCTTCACCGCCTCGAGTCCGGTGCCGATGGGACGGGCGCCGACGGTGGCGTCGCGAGCCGGGCCAGGGCCTCGGACCGAAGCGCCTCGATCTCGGCGCGGAGCCGCGCAAGCGCCCTGCGGTGCTCCTCGGCCACCCCCGCGAACGCCTCCCGGGTGAGCGCCTGCAGCTGTTCGTCGGTGGGCTCGAATTCGGCGTCGCCGAAGTTGGGCTGCTGGACCATACCTACACCGTACCGCGCCGCCGGGCAGGGGTCCAGCCAAGCAGGGGCCTCCTCACGCCGCGCGGAAGCTCTCGACTGCGATGCCTGGGATGTCGAGGGCGGCTCGACGCGCAGTTCGTTCTCAGGGGTTGCCTCGGAACAGCCCGAAACGGAGCTGACCAACCACTTCAGGTCTCGAGGTCGCGAGATCGCGGGCGCTCTCCGGCGGTCCGACCGCCTTCGCGGGGTGTCGCTGGCGTTCCGTTCGGGCGGCGCCCCTGCTGCTCGGACCCGGAGCGCGGGCGCTTCTTCCGCGCCCGCGTGCCGAGGAGGTGTCCGACGGCGGCGCGCTCGAGGTCGGGATCGAAGTCCACTCCGCTATCCGCCATCGCCGTGGCGTACTCCGCGATCGCAGCTCGCCGCGCGGTGCGGCGGTGGGCGTCGAGCCAACGTTCGATGACCTCGCGGGCGATCTCCGTCGCGGGCCGCCCCTCCTGCACGGCGACGCCGTGCAAGTGAGCGTGCAGATCCTGGCTCAGCGTGATGTGCAGGCGTTTCGTGGCCCTGGCCATGGCAGCCTCCCTGCCATGGTGGCACGGCAGACGAGGGAGGCCAGCCATGGTCTCTCGCGTCACGCCGGCATGAGCTTCCGGCGCACCGGCCCCGCGGCCACCGCCCCGACGGCGTCCAGCGCCGTGGCGGCCGCGATCGCGGCCGCACCGGCGGCGAGCTCCACCGGGCGCGGCCGCGCAGCCAGGAGCCTGGCGCCGGCGTGGCGGGCGCGCCGGGGGCGCCAGGGCGGGCAGCGGGCCCGGCGCGGGCGGCAGCCCGGCGCCCAGCGGGGCGCGTAGGCGCGCAGGAGGTGCGGGGCGAAGGCGCGCGTGTCGGCGCCGCGGAGGAGGCGCACGGCGAGGTAGTCGCGGGCGCCCTCGGGCCAGGCGTGCTCGACGCGGGCGCCGGGGACGCGGCGCACGAGCACGCGGTCGGCCTGCAGGGCCAGGGCCAGGAGCTGGCACTGCCCGTGGAACATGCCGGGCAGCTCGGGGAAGCGGCGCGCGGCGAAGGTCTCGCGCGCGAAGGCCACGTTGTTGGCGAAGAAGCCGCGCACCGCCCCGGGCCCGAGCGGGCTCGGGAACACGGGGAAGTCCACCGCCGTGGCGCCGAGCGCCGCCGGGCCGCGGCGGTAGGCGGTCGCCCCGGCGGCGACGCGCGCCTCGCCGCCGAGGATCGGCGCGGTGAGGCGCTCCAGCCAGCAGGCCACCGGCGCGCAGTCGCCGTCGAGGAAGGCCGCCACCCGGCCGCGCGCGGCGTCGAAGCCCGCGTTCTTGTGCCGGTGGTAGTCGCTGCCCGCGGGCAGGGCCACCCACGTGACGGCGCGGCCGAGCGCCTCCTCCAGGCGGGCGCGCGCCGGCGCGTCCAGGGCGGCGTGGGTCACCACGACGTCGTCGGCCCGCAGGGTCTGCGCGCGCAGCAGGTCGAGGAGCGCCGCGAGCCCCGCCTCGACCGCGCGCGGGTCCCCGCCCAGGTTCCAGGTCTCGACGATCACGGAGACGTCCATCGGTCGGCCCTCCTCCCCTCGTCAGCCCGCCACGCGCGCCGGCGGGGCACACGCCATGAACCGCCGGTAGAGCTCGAACGTGGCCCGCGCCGCGACGTCCGGGTCGTGGCGCCGCGCCAGGCGGCGCGCGGCGCGCCCCATGCACGCGCGGCGGTCGGGGTCGGCGAGCAGGCCGACGATCGCCGCGGCGAGGGGCGCCGGGCCCTCCCCCTCGACCACCAGGCCGTTGACGCCCGGGACCACGTGCTCGCGCGCCGCGCCCCCCGCGGCGACGACCGCGGGGAGGCCGGACGCAAGCGCCTCGACCACCGCGTTGCCGAACGTCTCCGTCTGGCTGGGGAAGGCGAGCAGGTCGGCCGAGGCGACGAGCGCGGCGAGGTCCACTCCGTGGCACATCCCGGCGCGCACCACCCCCGGCCCGTCCAGCGCGGGCGCGAGCGGGCCGTCGCCCACGAGCAGCAGGCGCGCGTCGGGCCGCGCGGCCCGCACCTGCGCCCAGGCGGCCAGGAGGCGCGGCAGCCCCTTCTCGCGCGAGAGCCGCCCCAGGTAGAGGACCACCGGCCCGCCGCCCAGCCCCAGCCGCGCCAGGCGCGCGCGGTCGCGCCGCGCGGGGTGGAACAGGGCCAGGTCGATCCCGCGCGGCACGCGCGCCACGCGCGCGGGGGGGACGCCGAGCGTCGTGAGCCGCGCCTCGACGGCCGCCGAGGGGGCCAGGCACAGGTCGGCCTGGCGGTAGAACCAGGAGACGACGCGGGCGGCGACCGCGCCCAGCGCCGCCCGGCCGGAGAGCAGGTGCGCGTAGACGGGCACGTCGGTGTGGTACTGCGCGAGCACCGGCAGCCCCAGCCGGCGCGCGGCCACGAGCGCGCCCAGCCCCATGGGGCCGGGCGTGGCCACCTGCACCAGGTCGACGCGCGCCTCGGCCAGCCAGCGGGCGAGCGGGCCCACGCGCGGCACGCCCCAGGTCATCTCCGGGTAGAGGCCGATCGACCGCCGCACGTGTACCGGCACACGGACGACCCCGTCGTCGTCCACGCGCACCGGGTCGCCGCGCCGCCTCGCCTGCGCGGCGCCCACGAGGTCGAGCGGCAGCCCGCCGCGGCGGCAGGCGGCGGCCAGGCGCCGCAGGCCCAGCGCCACGCCGTTCACGTCGTCGAGCGTGTCGCTGACCACGGCCACCCGCGGGGGTCGCGCGCTCACGCCGCCCGCCGGTCGCGCAGGGCCAGCGCGGCGCTGACCGCCCACACGACCACCGAAGAGCTCACGCCGAGGGACCGGTCGATCCTGGCCACCTCGGCCTGCAGCGCCGCCAGCGCCGGCCGCTCGTGGGGTCCCACGAGCCGCTCCAGCGCGGCCGCGCAGCTGCGCGCGTGGCGCCGCTCGTCGTGCAGGAGCGCCCGCAGCGCGCGCGTCGTCCCGTCGTCGCGGCCGCCGGCCTCGAGCACTTCGAGGTGACGTCCGAAGACCCGCACGCCGGTGGCCTCCAGGCGCGCCGCGCAGGCGAGCAGCGGCACGAGCGCGCCGCGCTCGAAGCGCGGCGCGGCCCGCGCGCACGCGCGCTCCAGGCGGCGGACCTTCACGCGCCAGCGCTCCCGCCCGCGCGGGAGGATCGCGCGCGGCGCGGCCGAGCGCCGCCAGGCGCTCGCGCAGGAGCGCCGCGTGCCGCGCCTCGTCGTCGAGCTGCGCGGCGAGCATGCGCTGCAGCCAGGCGGGGCCCGGCGCGGCGAGCGCCTGCGCCACGGCCAGCCGCTCGGTGGACTCCTCGGCCCACAGGTAGCTCTCCAACGTCCAGGCCGCGGCGCTCGGGCTTCCGAGGGTCAGCCGCAGCGCGCGGCGCTTGATGCGGTCCACCAGCCGCGCCTGAAGGTCGTCGAGGACGTTCTTCATGGGCCGCGCCCGTAGCAGGCAGCGTGCCGCAGGCGCACACCCGGCGGGGACGACGGGCGAGCGTCCGGAGTGTGCAGGATCCGTCGCGCGGGCGCTTCGGCTAGACTCGGCGTCGTGCCTCGCCTCCTCGCCCTCCTCGCCGCCCTCGCCCTCGCCGGCTGCGCCAGCACGGTGCACGTCGAGCTGACCGTCCGCAGCGCCCGCGACGAGGAGGCCACGCTCCAGCTCGAGCGCCACGACGCGGACGGCGGGCGCGAGACGCTGCCGCTCGGGCGCCTCCTGCCCCACGGCCGGACGACCTCGCGGTTCGTGGCCGAGCGCGGCGGGCGGCTGGTCCTCTACGCCGACGGGGCCCTGGCGGGGGAGCGGGCGGTCCCGGCCGACGCGCCGGACCCGTTCGCCGTGGAGCTGCGGGTCGACTGACCCCCCCGGCCCCAGGTCGGCCCGCCGGGCGGGTGTCGCCTGGCGCCCGGCCGCCTGGTAACCTGCCGGGGCTGCATGGGCGCCTTCGAGATCCAGGTCAAGTCGAAGCGTGGACCCGACGTGGCGCCCCCCGGCGGCGCCGAGCAGCCCCCCGACGGCAAGATCCAGATCCGCCGCGAGGACCTCGTCGAGGACCGGTACCACCGGCTGCGGCTGATCTCCTGGTGGGACCAGGAGCGCCTGAAGGACGCCGTCGTCGTCGTCGCCGGCGCGGGCGCGCTCGGCAACGAGGCGATCAAGAACATGGCCCTCCTCGGCGTGGGGCGCATGTTCGTGTGTGACACCGACGCGATCGAGACGTCGAACCTGACGCGCTCGGTGCTCTTCCGCCTGGGCGACGTGGGCCGCCACAAGGCGGAGGTGGCCTGCGAGCGGGCCGTCGACATGAACCCCGACGTGCGCGCGGTGCCGATCAAGGGCGACCTGCGCTACGTCCTGGGGCTGGGGCTGCTGCGCCGGGCCGACGTGGTCCTCGGCTGCCTCGACAACATCGCCGCGCGCGTCTACCTGTCGCGCCACGCCTACCGCCTGGGCAAGCCGTCGGTCGACGCCGGCCTCGACACCCTCAACGGCGACGTCTACACGTTCACGCCGCCCGAGAGCGCCTGCTACGAGTGCCGCCTCAAGGAGGCCGACCGCAAGGAGTTCAAGCGCCGGCAGTCGTGCCTGAAGCTCTCCCGCAAGGAGACGGCCACGGGCAAGGTGCCCACGGCGCCGACGATCGCCGCGATCGCCTCGGGCCTCCAGACCCAGATCGCCGTGCGCCTGATCCACGGCATGCCCGTGCCGGCCGGGCGGCGGCTGGGTCTCTACGGCATGAGCGACGTCTTCTTCGACTACCACCTCGACGTGAGCCCGGAGTGCCCGGCCCACGAGTGGATCGAGTGCCTGCGCGGGCGCGAGGTGACCGAGACGCCGCTCACGGCCGCCGGGTCGACCCTCGACGACCTCCTGGCGACGATCCGCGAGCACGTGGGGCCGCAGGGCTACCTGAGCCTCGAGGACGACCGCGAGGTCATCGTCGGGCTGGCCTGCGCCGCCTGCGGCGTGCGCCGCGAGGCCCTGGCGCTCGCCGGCGCCCTGAGCGAGGACGACGCGCGCTGCGCCGGCTGCCACGAGCCCATGGCGCCCGACGTGCGGTCGACCTTCGACGGCACCGAGGGCTTCGGGGGACGCCGGCTCGCCGAGCTGGGCCTGCCCCCGCTGCACATCGTGCGCGGCCGCGACGACGAGAGCGGCCGCGAGGTCCTGATCGAGCTCACGGGCGACGTGCCGACGTACTTCGGCTGAGGGGGGTGGCGAATGTCCCAGATCTCGGTGACCCTCGTGCGCGCGGACACGAACCAGGAGTTCGACGTCGAGCTCCCGGACGACGCGCAGATCCAGGAGCTCCTGCCGGCGCTGGTCAAGGAGCTGGGCCTCCCGCTCACCGGGCCCGACGGCAACCAGGTCGCCTACGAGCTGTCGAACAAGCGCACCGGGCGCGAGTACAAGGAGGTCGACTCCCTCGGCGGCGCCGGGACGAAGTCGGGCGACGTGCTCCTGCTCACCTCCACGTTCGTGGCCGGCGCGGCCGGCCGCGGCGCCTGACCCCGCGCCCAGGGAGCCCATGGGACCACGCAAGCGCGTCCGCCTGCAGAAGGACCACGAGGAGCTGCTGCGCCTGACCCAGGGCCGGCAGTCGCTGATCAACTTCGAGGCCAGGGGCCTCCCGCCCACGTACTACAAGTTCACGATCACGCTCAAGGGCCTCAAGCTCGAGGGTGAGCGCGCCCTCGCCCACGAGCTGCACCAGTTCGAGCTCAAGCTCGGCGCCCACTACCCGTCGGAGCCGCCCGACGTGACGTGGCTGACGCCGATCTTCCACCCGAACATCCGCGGGCAGGCCGTGTGCCACAGCCAGCAGTGGTCGCCCGCCTGGTCGCTGGCCGACTTCGTGATCGAGCTGGGCGACATGATCCGCATGGACAAGTTCAACGTGAAGTCGCCGCTCGACCGCAAGGCCGCCGCCTGGTCCGAGCAGAACCGGCGCCACTTCCCGCTCGACCAGCGCAGCCTGCGCGTCCCCGAGGTGCGCATCTCGATCAAGCCCAAGCCGAAGATCGGCGGGCCGTGAACCTGCGCATCCGGGTGAAGGGCGCCCGCGGCCCCGAACCCGTGGAGCGCCCGCCGCCCGGCGCGCGCGAGGGGACGAAGATCCTCGAGCCCGGCCGCCGCCCGCCCAGCGGGCTGACCGTCTACGTCGAGCGGCGCCCGCTCGAGAGCATGCTCCGGCGCGCCGGCGTCGCCGGCGACTACGAGGTCGGCGGCTTCCTCCTCGGCGCCTACTGCCGCCACCGCGACACGCGCTTCGTCGAGATCACGGCGCAGGTCCCGGCCCTCAAGGCCGAGAGCGCGCGCGCCCACCTGACCTTCGGCGTCGAGGCCGTGCGCGAGTTCCACGAGACCCAGGCCGAGCGCTACCCTGGGACGACCGTCCTCGGCTGGTGGCACACGCACCCCGGCTACGGCCTGTTCCTCTCGGCGGACGACCTGTTCATCCACACGAGCTTCTACGCCGCCGAGCACCACGTCGCGGTCGTGATCGACCCGCGCGCCGGCCCGCGCGAGGCGGTGGGCGTGTTCGCGTGGGAGGGGCCGGGCGAGGTGTCGCCGGGCGCGCGCACGCTCGTGGTCTACGAGGACGAGCGGCGGCGCAAGACCCGCCGGACCTGACCTACGCCCTGCCCTGCAGCAGGTAGACGAGGTACAGGCAGATCGCGACGGCCAGGCCGCCGATCCCGGCCACGCCCCAGAAGAGCATCGACATGCGGTCGAGCTGCTGCTGCAGCTCGAGCACCTCGAGCTGGCGCTGGCGCGCCTTGTCCTTCTCCAGCTTGATCGCCTCGACCAGCTCGCCGCGGTCGAGCTCGAGCCCCTTGCCCGCCTTCTGCTGCAGCTTGCACTGCTCGAGGTCCTCGAACAGCTCCTCGCAGGTGCGGTAGCGCTCGTTGGGGTCCTTGGCCGTCATGCGCTCGATCACCTTGGCGAGCGCGTCGGGGACGGTGGGGTTGACCTCGCGCAGGTTCGGCAGGCTCTCGCGGATGTGCGCGCGCATGATCGTCGACACCGTCCCGTCGAAGGGCGGCTTCTTCGTGACCATGTGGTAGAGCGTGATCCCGAGCGAGTAGATGTCCGAGCGGAAGTCGACGTCCTTGCCCATCGCCTGCTCGGGCGAGATGTAGTCGGGCGTGCCGAGGACCGAGCCCTCCTCGGTGACGTCGATCTCGATGTTCGACTTGACGAAGCCGAAGTCGCCCAGCTTCGCCACGCCGTCGGTGGTCATCAGGATGTTCGACGGCTTGATGTCGCAGTGGACGATGTCGAAGCGCGAGATGTAGCGGATCGCCCGCAGGATCTGCAGCGTCAGGTCGATCGCCCGGATCGGGTCGAGCGGGCCCTCGCGCTCGATGAGGTGCTCGAGGGTCTCGCCCTCGACGTACTCCATGGAGAAGTAGAGCTTCCAGTCCTCGCGCCCGACGTCGTAGACCTTGATCAGGTTCTGGTGCGAGAGCTTGCCGACGAGGCGCGCCTCGACGAGGAAGCGCTGCTTGAACTCCTCGTCGTTGAGCCAGCGCTTGTGCAGGATCTTCAGGGCCACCAGGCGGTTCATCGAGACCTGCTTGGCCTTGAAGACGACGCCCAGGCCGCCCTCGCCCAGCTTGCTGTAGATCTCGTAGCCCTTGATGTGCCACTTGCGCTTCTCGCCGTCCTTCTTCAGGCGCTTGAAGGCGAGCACCACGGCCGTGGCCTGGTCGTTGGTGAGGTAGCCCTTCTCCACGGCGACGTCCTCGAAGCGGACGCCCTCCGCCTCCCGGCCCTTGAGGGCGCGGAAGATCTCCTTGATCTGCTCGCGGCTGAGGAAGCCGTTCTTGAGCGCCAGCTTGGAGAGCGCCCGGTCCTGCGTCCCGATCTCGCCAACCGCCACGGACCGTCCTCGTCTCGGCCAGGCCGAGCCTGCGTACATGCCGGACGCGCCACGGTGCGCGGCGCGTCATGGGCGGACAAGAGTTTAGATCCCGCCGGCGCCCGGCGCCAGCGTCGAGCCTCTAGTAGGCTCGGCGCTCCGGCTTTGGAGCCTCGGGGCCCTCGCGGCGGGGCGCATCCGGCTGCGCCGGGGTGACCCCGACGGTCGCCAGGACGCGGCCGAAGGCCACGAGGTGGTCGTCGAACCGGTCGGCCGGCGCGCTGCACACGACCGTCCAGCGCGCGCCGTCGGCGTCGAACGTCGCCTGGCGGGTGCGCCGCCCGCCGGCGTCGAAGTCGAGCTCGTGCGTGGCGCGGCCGCCGCGGTCGACGACGCCCGAGGCGCGCAGGCGGAAGTCCTCGAGCACGAGCGGGAGCTGGGCCTCGAGGGCGGCCGCCCGGGCGTGCAGCGCGCCCTGCGCCTCGCCCCGGACCACCTGGACCTTGGCGCCGCCCGGGTGATCGAGCGTGACCACGACCGGCCCCTGGCCGGGGCGCGCCACGAAGCCCGTCGGCTCCTCGAAGCGGACCTGCCCGAAGCTCGTCCGCTTCGCGCCGGGCCCGGCGCTGCCGTCGAGCCACAGGGCGGCCACGATCGCCTCGATCACGGCCTGCGGGCTGGCCTTGTCCTGGCCGTCGGGCACGGTGGCGGCGATCGCCACGACGTCCGGGCCCAGGTCGAGGACGAGGACGCGCCCCCAGCTCCGCGCGCGCTCGCCGGGGACGGTGCCGACGAAGTCGACCCACAGGCCGTGGCGGCCGAGGACGCGCGCGGGCTCCTTCGAGCGGACCTCGGCGTCGGGCACCCCCTGCGCGATCAACGCCTGGAGCTGCTCCTCGGCCGAGGCGAGCGGGATCGGCAGGCGCAGGAGGCGCACCCGCGCGCCGCCTGGCCCGGCGAAGTGCTCGGAGCCCATCTGGTGGAGCTGGCCGATCGGGTCGGGCACGCGCTCGAAGCCCTCGGGCGCGCGCAGGGTGGCGCCGACGACGTCGAGGTGCAGGAGGCCGCCGGGCGCGGGCGCGGCCGCCGCGGCCGGCGCGGGCCGCTTGGCCTCGGCGCGGACGAAGTCCTCGCGCGGCGGCCGGCTGGTCAGGCCGGGCAGCGGCTCGTAGCGGGCCTCGTACTTGACCGACGCGAACCCGCGCCGGACCAGCGCCGGCCGCTCGGCGTCGGTCGCGCCGTCGACGAGGAGGACCTCGGCGCCGCGGCGCTCGAGGTGGCGCCCCGCGGGCAGCACCTTGCGGTAGGCCGCCTCGAACTTGACCGCGTCGGCCTCCGAGTCCCAGGTCGAGAGCCAGATGACGACCACGCGGCCGTCCTTCGTCTCGTACGACTTGAAGCGGTCGCCGCCCCAGCCGGTGGCCGCCTTGGCCGCGTTCGCCTTGCTCACGCCCAGGGCCCGCAGGAGGAGCGACACGTTGAACTCGCCCAGCGTGTTCTCGTAGAGCTCCTTGGCGTCGCCGCCGAGCGCCGCCTCGAAGGCGGGCATGAGCAGCTCCTTGGGCTCGTCGCGCTGCGGACCGAAGAACTTCTCGGGGTGCAGGATCTGCTCGGTCGACGTGGGCGGGTCGTTGAACGCCGCCCCGATCCGCTCCCAGCCGCGCTCCTTGTGCAGGCGCTGCACGAACTCCGCCCCCTGCGTGTAGGGGAACATGAGGTTCTCGAGGAGGAACGGCGGGATGGCCCGCATCTTCGCCGCCTCGGGCGACATGCGCATGGCCATGTCCTGCATGCGGTTGAAGGCCGCGATGTCCACGTCGCCGCGGCCCATCTTCTTGAACAGGTACTGGAGGCCCACGAGCTGGGCCTCGCCCTCGACGAGCGACTTGTAGCCCTGCAGGCGGTCGTCGTGGGACGAGAGGAGCTCGAACCAGCGCGTCAGGTCGAAGTTCTGGTCCTGCAGCGCGTGATGGAGCTCGTGCGCCATGACCATCTCGTCCATGGCCGCCTGCGCGCCCGGCACCTGCGGGCCGTCGGCCTGCGACTGGTCGATGAGGAACAGCTCCTTCTTCTCCGGATCGTAGTAGCCGCCGATGTTCTCGGAGAGGAAGTCGATCATCTTGGCCCGCAGGTCGAAGTCGGCCGGGATCAGGCCGAAGCGCTTGAACACCTTCTCCTGTTTCTGGACCTCCTCGACCGGGGCCTCCTTCTCGAAGCTCTCGAGGACCATCGCCCGGAGCTGCGCCGGGGACTTGACCCCGACGCGGACGTCGGCCTGGTACTCGAGGCCGCGCATGCGCGCGACGTCGAGGCGGATCCGCTCGACCGCCTGGAGGATGGGGTGCTCGCGCGGGGCCGCGAGGTCCTGCGCCGCCGCGCCGGGCGCGGAGACGAGCGGGGCGACGAGGGCGAGCAGCCACGGCGAGAGCGCGCCGGCGAGGCGGCCCTGTGGACGACGCAGGTTCACGGGTGAGCTCCTGGGCGGAAGCAAGGGTTCGGCTCGCGAGTCGGCTCGCGAGGGCGAGCCTTGACCCTACGCGCCGCGCGGCCGCGGCGTTTGCTCGGTCACGTCACATCGACCGCGAGGCGTAGCGCTTCTGCGCGGCGAGCGCCTGCGTGTGCGCCTCCGACCCCGCCGGGAAGCACTTGAGCACGCCGAGGAAGTAGTAGCGCGCCGCGTGGTAGTTGCGGCGGTCCTCCTCGAACTTGCAGAGGCGCATGAGCACGTCGGCGAGCTTCGGATGCGGCTTGGCCCCCTCGCCGCCGACCCACGCCGGCCGCGTGTCCTTGGTGTAGCGACCGGCGACCTCGGGGTAGAACGTGCGCTGGTCGAGCTCGTACTTGGACTCCTCCATGACCTCGTCGAGCGCGGGGATGAGGCGCTCGTCACCGCACCAGTTGAGGTAGAACTCCTCGTAGACCTTGATCGCCTTGTCCGTGCGGAAGGTCGCCTCGTAGGTGCGCCCGACCTTGTAGTACCACTCGGGCGCCCAGGCCTCGGTCTTTCGCAGACGGGCCCGCTGGAGGAAGACCTTCTCGAGGCCCGGCCCGATCGCGTACACGCAGGCCGCCACCACCACGAGGACGACGCCGACGGTGACCTTGAACTTGAAGTCGTTCCACTGCTCCTCGGACATGCGCGCCAACGGGGGCCTCCTTTGCGGTGTGGGGTCCGCGGCTCGGGGTGCGCGAGGATCGTAGCCGTTGAGGGGCTCAGCATCCACCCGCGCGGGCGGTCACGCGGTGCGCGCGGCGGCGTCCTCGCCCTGCGCCTCCTCGAGCGCCGCGGAGCCGGCGGCGGCCGGCTCCGCGGCGGCGGGCGGCGCCGACTCGACCGTCGTCGGCTCGGGCGGCGTCGTCCCCGCCGGCTGGGTGGGCGGCGCCGCGGCCTCGGCCTCGGGCGGGAGCGTGACCGCGTCGAGGGCCGCGTCGAGGGCCGCGTCGTCGAGGGGCGCGTCGTCATCCTCGAAGACCTCGTCGTCGTCGTCGAGGTCCTCGACGTCGTCGTCGATGGGGGCGGCCACCAGGCCGCGGCGCCCGCGCTGCGCCTCGTCGCGGGCCTCGACCCAGTCGAGCAGCGCGCGCGGCGTGTCGTAGCGGAACACGAACATCGCGTCCGCCTTGATCTTCGTCGGGTTGATCAGCCAGGGGTGCAGCAGGTAGTCGACGAAGGCCGGCGGGACCTCGCCGCCGCCGAGCCGCCAGGCGAGCCACGCGACGAGCCGCAGGAGCAGCGTCGGCAGCCGCACGACCCGCCCGCCGAACAGGCGCGCCACCTGCGTCAGCGTGACGTAGCCGTCCCCGGCGACGTTGAACACGCCGATCCGCTGCTGCTTGACGAGGCGCCACAGCGCGCGCGTGGCGTCGTCCTCGTGGACGAGCTGGAGCACGGGCTCGTGGCCCCAGGGGGCGAGGAGCAGGCGGCGCTCGAGCAGCCGCGTCCAGAAGCTGCGCGCGACCGACGGGCCGACCACCGGCGGCACGCGCACGATCTGCAGGCAGACGTCGGGGTGGCTGGCGACGTACTCGTAGCAGAGCGCCTCCGCCCGGGCGGCGTCGACCGCGTGCGGGAAGCCCGCCGGCGGGCGCAGCGGCGCGCCCTCGAACATGTAGTCCGCGTTGTCCGGCGCGGCCCCGTAGGCGGCGGCGCTGGAGACGAAGCACACGATCCGCGCCCCGGCCGCGTGGCAGGCCTCGAGGAAGCGCCGCGTCCCGCCGAGGTTCACGGCCTCCTCGCGGGCGCGGTCGCGCAGCGGCTCGCTGAGGCCGGCGTGGATCGCGACGACCACGCCGTGCTCGCGGAACACGTCCTCCCACGACTGCGCCGGCGTCCGCCGCACGAACACGACGCGGTCGTCCTGGGCGAGGTCGGGCGCCGGCGGCTCGTCGTCGATCGCCACGACGCGCGAGACCTCGGGGTCGCACTGCACCTGCGAGAGCAGGTGCGCGCCGAGGCCCCGGGACGCGCCCGTGATCGCCACCACCGTCACCGCGTCGCGGCCTCAGCGACCGGGCGGCTTGCCGCCGACGGGGCGGGGCGGGATCGAGCCGGGCTGGGTGTCGACGTAGCGCTGGTCCCCGGTGCGAGGGTCGGCCACGACGTGGATGCGCTCGATGGCCTGCTTGGCCTCGGGCGGCTGGCCAGGCGACTCCCCGCGCAGCCACAGGACGAAGGCCAGGCAGGAGGCGTCGTCGGCGTGATGCTCGTCCTGGATGAGCTTGACCGCGTCCTCGACCGGCCCGCTGGACGCCAGCACCTTGTGGCGCGACGAGACCATGCCGCGCAGGTCGTGGATGCTGATGGCGCGGCGCTTCGGGCGAGGCTTCTCGGGGTCGTCGCTCACGCAAGTCCTCCGCGTGCCAGCCGCCGCGGCGGGCGCCGGATCCTATCGGAGGGCGCGATCGGAGACCAGGTTTCCCGGCGAGGTCCCCGTACACGAAGGTGGCACCCGCAATCTGGGTGCCACGCTCCGTGGTGTGTCATACCGAAAAAGGGGGAAAGTGGGGAAAACGGTAGGCGCACACCTTGTTAGTTCTTGATCCGTAAGGACCTCGGAGTGATCTTTGACCACTTCCTGGGCCCGATGGGACTCTATCGGCGCCATGCTCGACCGTCAAGGGAACGGCGCGTCCGAAGGCCGGAACTCGGCGCTGAACATGCTGCCCGCAAAAGACTAAAGGAAACGCGCCGCGCAGGCTCTGGGCGACGATCTCGGGCCGAGACATCCGTGGCGCATGCCGAAAATCCGGCGGCGACGCGCGCGCGGTGTCAGGCGAACGACGTGATCGCGTCGGCGCGGGCCTCGAACACCTCGAAGTGACGGTGGAGGCCGAGCATGGTGATCACCGTGCGGGCGACGTCGCGCAGGGTGCAGAGCTTGATGTCGCCGCCCTGGCTGCGCGCCTTGCTCACGTAGGAGATGAAGACGCCCATGCCGTTCGACGAGATGTAGGTCAGCTCCGCGCAGTCGATCACGATGCGCGCCCGGCCGCGCTCGAGCAGGCCGGAGAGCGTCGAGTCGAGCAGGTTGATCGTGTGGCGGTCGACGAAGCCGTGCAGCGAGCAGATCGAGACGTCGCCCACCTCGTCGACGTCGATGCGCAGCTTCTCGCCCTCCTTGGGGCGCTGCCGCGCCTGCGCGGCGAAGTCGGCCACGGCCTCGGCCTCGGTCTCCTTGACCACGAGGAGCTTCGTGAGGTGCAGGAGCGCCAGGACCGACTTCACCTCGGGGCTCATGCGGCAGAACTTGATGTCGCCGCCGGCCTTCTTGAGCTTGATCAGGTGCGAGAGGAACACGCTCATGCCGTCGTTGCTGAGCTGCGAGAGGCGCTCGCAGTTGACGACGAGCTTGAGCCGGCCGCCGTCGATCAGCTCGCGGACGCGCTGCTCGAGGGGCGCGACGCTGCGCTTGTCGAGGACCCCGTCCAGGGAGAGGACGGTCACGCCGTCCTCGAGGTCGCGGGTCTCGATGCGCAGCTCGCTCATTGTGCTCCCGTGGGTTCCGACGCAGCCTAGCTCCGGCCCCCGGGCCAGTCAAACGCGCGAGGCCGCCCCCCGCCCGCGGCGGCGCGAGCCCGAAAGGAACCGCGCCAGGAGGGCCTCCTGGCGGCGGTGCATGCGAGCCCGGTCGCGCGGGGCGTGGTCGTCGTAGCCGAGCAGGTGCAGGGTCCCGTGGGCCACGTAGAGGAGCAGCTCGCGCTCGAACGGCAGGCCGCGGGCGCGGGCCTCGCGCGCGGCCGTGTCGGCCGAGACGACGACCTCGCCCAGGAGCGGCGCCTCGCCCGGCAGCGGGTCGTCGTCGAGGGGGAACGAGATCACGTCGGTCGGCCCGGGGACGTCGAGGAACTCGCGGTGCAGGGCGGCGATCCGCCGGTCGTTGACCACGACCACCGACAGGCCGGCGTCGGCGCGGCCCTCGGCCGCGAGCACGTGGAGGGCGAGCGCGCGCACGCGCGCCGGGTCGACCCGGCGCTTCCTGTAGCGCACCTGCACGTCGACGCTCACCGGCGGTCGCGCTGCCCCTCGTAGCGCTCGACGATCTTCCACACCAGCGGGTGGCGCACGATGTCGGCGTTGCCGAGGGTCACGTGCGCGATCCCGGCGACGTTGCGCAGGATCGACTGCGCGTGCACGAGGCCGCTCGTCGTGCCGCGCGGCAGGTCGATCTGGGTCACGTCGCCCGTGACGACGATCTTGCTCCCCTCGCCCATGCGCGTGAGGAACATCTTCATCTGCGCCTTGGTCGTGTTCTGCGCCTCGTCGAGGATGATGAACGCGTGGTTGAGCGTGCGCCCGCGCATGAAGGCCAGCGGGGCGACCTCGATCACCTCGCGCTCCTGGTACTTCTTGACCGTCTCGAAGTCGAGGATCCCGTTCAGCGCGTCGTAGAGCGGGCGCATGTAGGGGTTGACCTTGGCCGACGCGTCGCCGGGGAGGAAGCCCAGCTTCTCGCCCGCCTCGACGGCCGGGCGACAGAGCACGATGCGCTGCACCTCGCTCGACTTGAGGGCGCGCACGGCCATGAGCACGGCCAGGAACGTCTTGCCGGTGCCCGCCGGGCCGACGGAGAACACGACGTCGTTGTCGCGGATCGCCTTGACGTAGCGGCGCTGGCCGGGGGTCTTGAGCTTGACGCCCTCGATCACGCGCGGCTCGTCGGCCGGCACCTGCTCGCCCGGCGTCGGCCGCGGGCCGAGCGCCGCCTCGACCTCCTTCGGGTCGAGCTGCCCCTTGGCGCGGGCGCGCGTGAGGAGGTCCTTGAGGGCGACGAGCGCCTCGTCCTTGGCCTCGCCGCGGACGAGGACGCGCAGGTCGCGCAGGACCACGTCCACCCCGAAGCGCTCGCGGACGAGCCGGATGTTGCGGTCGTTGGGGCCGAAGAGGAGCTGCGCCTCGTCGTGGCCGGCGACGTCGAGGGTCAGGTCGTCCGACCCGTTGGGGCGAGCGAGCCGCTCGGAGGCGGCGGCCTGCCGCGCCTGCCGCTCGGAGCGCCCGGAGCGTTCGTCAGCCAAGGGGGGCCATCCGGCGGAGCAGCGCGAGGGTCCAGACGACGACGGGCGCGGCGATCACCACCGAGTCGACGACGTCGAGCACGCCGCCGTAGCCCGGGAGGAGCTTGGCGGAGTCCTTGACGGCGGCGCTGCGCTTCATGAACGACTCGATCAGATCGCCCGAGATGACGACGAGCGACATCACGATACCAACGCCGGGCGCCAGGGGAAGGGGGATCACGGTCCCCAGCGACGACCAGGCGGAGAAGGCGCAGGTGATCAGGGCCGCCCCGACGACGGCGCCGACGAAGCCCGCCTGCGTCTTGCCGGGGCTGACGCTCGGCACGACCTTCGTGCGCCCGAGCGCCTTGCCCGTGAAGTAGGCGCAGATGTCCGTGCCCTTGGCGATGGCGACCACGTAGAAGAACGCCGCCTGCCCGACCGACGGGTCGGCGAAGCGCGCCTCGAGCGCGTAGCCGCCGAGGAACGGGATGTAGAAGAAGCCCAGCGCCGTGGCCGCCAGCCCCTGCAGGCGCTCGAGCGAGGGCGCCCCGCGCAGGCAGGCGAAGAACACGGCGTAGGCGTAGCCGACGGCGAGCGGCGCCAGCAAGAGGTGCAGGCGCGGGTCGACCTCGTAGCCGAGGCCCTTGAGGGCCGTATAGGCGGCGCCGGCGACGACGAGGCTCCGGCGCGGGATCGGACCCACGACCGAGGCCATGAGCGCGAACTCGCGCAGGCCGGCGGCCGTGAGCGCCGTGCAGAGGACGATCACGCCCCAGCCGTGGCCGGTCCAGTTGTCGAGCGTGAGCAGGCCGACGATCGCGGCGATGAGGCAGGCCCCGATCGCCGTGCGGACCTTGACGCTGTCGGCCATGGGCAGATTGTCTGGCGCGGGCGGCGCGAGGCAAGGGGGGCAGGGGGCGGGACAGGAGGGAGGTGCGCCGCGATCGACGGCGCGCCCCTACGTCCTGTCGGCGATGCCGGAGCGCACGGCGTCCGCGTCGTCGATCCGACCCGTCGGCCAGCAGGCCGCGCCCCTGGAGCCCGGACGGCGACACCGGAGGCGCGGCGATCGGCCCTGCGACGGCCCGGGTGGCGACGCCGGAGCGCGTGGCGATCGCCCCTGCGACGAGATCGGGTCCGGTCGGCGATCGGCCCCGTCGGCCCAGCAGGCCGCGCCCCTGGAGCCCGGACGGCGACACCGGAGGCGTGGCGATCGCCCCTGCGACGGCCCGGGTGGCGACGCCGGAGCGCGTGGCGATCGCCCCTGCGACGAGATCGGTCCCTTCGGCGATCGGCCCCGTCGGCCCAGCAGGCCGCGCCCCTGGAGCCCGGACGGCGACACCGGAGGCGTGGCGATCGCCCCTGCGACGGCCCGGGTGGCGACGCCGGAGCGCGTGGCGATCGCCCCCTGCGACGAGATCGGGTCCGGTCGGCGATCGGCCCCGTCGGCCCAGCAGGGCTCGCCACCTGGAGCCCGGACGGCGGCGATCGCCCTGCGACGGCCCGGGTGGCGACGCCGGAGCGCGTGGCGATCGCCCCCTGCGACGAGATCGGGTCCGGTCGGCGATCGGCCCCGTCGGCCCAGCAGGCCGCGCCCCTGGAGCCCGGACGGCGACACCGGAGGCGTGGCGATCGCCCTGCGACGGCCCGGGTGGGGACGCCGGAGCGCGTGGCGATCGCCCCCTGCGACGAGATCGGGTCCGGTCGGCGATCGGCCCCGTCGGCCCAGCAGGCCGCGCCCCTGGAGCCCGGACGGCGACACCGGGGGCGTGGCGATCGCCCTGCGACGGCCCGGGTGGGGACGCCGGAGCGCGTGGCGATCGTCCCCTGCGACGAGATCGGGTCCGGTCGGCGATCGGCCCCGTCGGCCCAGCAGGGCTCGCCACCTGGAGCCCGGACGGCGACACCGGGGGCGTGGCGATCGGCCCCTACGACGACGACCCGGGTGCCGACGCCGGAGCGCGCGGCGACCGACGTCGTGCGCCCGGGCGCGGCCCCGGACGGAGTCCCGGAAGGAGTCGACGGGAGGGGGAACGACAGAGGGCGCCTGCCCTCGCGGGTGGCGCCCTCTGCTGCTTCTGGCTCCGCCGTGGCGCTGGCTCTACTCCCGGCCGCCTTCACCCATGCGGGTGCGGTAGCGCTTGATCAGGTCGGCCCAGCGCGCCGGCGGGTCCTGGTTCTGCGCGTTCTGCGCGTCCTGGTGGAGCTTGGCGGGGAGCTGACCCCAGCGCCCGGCGCGCTCGCGCTCGCGCGGGTCGGCGCGGGCGGGGTCCTCGGGGGGCCGGCCCTCGCGGCGCTCCTGCTGGCCGCGCTGCTCGCGGTCGTTCTGGGGCTGGTTCTGCTGCTGCTGCTGCTGGGGCTGGTTCTGCTGCTGCATGCGGCGGCGCTCCTCCTCCTGCCGCTCGCGCTCCATGCGCTGCTGCCGCTCCTGCTCGGTCTCCTGCTGCTGACGCTGCTGCTGCCGCTGACGCTGCCGCTGCTGCTGCTCGGAGCCGCCGCCCGAGCTCTGCTGCTGCTGCTGCTTCTGCATCTCCTCTTCGATCTTGCGGATCAGCTCCTCGAGCGCCTGGCTGGTCTTGTCCTCGAAGCGCATGGCCTCGATGATCTTGCGCTGCTCGTCCTGGGTGAACTCGCCCGTGTCGGACTCGAACAGGCGGTCCTCGACGCCGCGCATGAGCTCGAGGATCTTCTCCAGGGGGTTCTCGCCCAGGCCAGGGATGCCGGGCTGACCGTCCTGCTTCTTCTTGCCCTGGCCCTCCTCGGCCTCGCGCCACTCGCGCTCGGCCTTCTTCTTGTCGTCCTGCTGGTCCGCCCGCACGCCCGTCGTCAGCACGAGCGCGCACAGGCCCGTGAGCAGGGCCGCCCCGCGGGTCTCACGACGCTTCATCGACCACCCTCCTGGCCGCCCCGGCCACCTTCACCGCCGCCCTGCTCGCCCCCGCCGCCGCCCCCGGCCGCCTGACCGGCCGCGTCGGAAAGCGACTTGTTGAGCTCCTCGAGGAGCCCGCGGATGTTGCCCTGCGCCGCCGTGAGCCGCTGCAGCAGCCGCCGCTGCAGCGGGTTCAGCTCGTCCTGGCCCGAGGCCTTCACGGCGTCGAACAGGTTGCGCGTGCGCGAGTTCACGTCGAGCTGCATCTCGCGCAGCATCTTCAGCTCGGCCAGCGGCGGCACCAGGCGCCGCTGCGGCTGCCCCTGCTGCTGCTGCTCGCCGTTCTGCTCCTGCTTCTGCTGCTCCTCGCGGCGCTTGAGCTCGCGGTCCAGCGCCTTGCGCAGGTTCGTCAGCCGCGCCAGCACGTCGCGCTCGAGCTCCTGCGTCGCCGGGCCCGGGTCGAACTCGTAGAGGCGCGACTGGACGTCCTTGATGTCGATCGCCGCCTGCCGGAGCTGGAAGGCGTACACGTGCGCCTGCTCCTTCTCCAGCATGTCCTGGACCTTCTTGACCTCCTCCAGGACGCGGTCCTCGACGCGCGCCAGCCCGCGCAGCTCCTGCTTCTGGGCCCGGCTCAGCGACGACCCGGCCGCCGCGATCTCGCGCGTCTTCCGGTTGACCTCCTCCTGGATGCGGATCGACTCGTCGAGCATCTCGCGCATGGAGTAGAGCTGCTGCTCCTGCTGGAGCTGCGCGTACTCCTGCTCCTGCTTCTCGAGCTCCTGGCGGGCCTGCTGCAGGTCCTCGAGGGCCTGCTCCTGGTCCTCCTCGGCCTGGTCCTCGTCGCCCTGCTGCATGTTCTGGCCGGCCTGCTGCTGCGACTGCGCCGACCGGCGCGCCGCCTCGGCCGCCCGCCGCCGCGCCTGCTGCTCGGCCCGGTCGGCCTGCTCGGCGCTCCGCTCGAGCTGCTCGGCCAGCTCGCGCGTCTTCTTCTCGTTCTCCTCCTGCTCGCGGCGCAGGCGCTCGAGGTCGCGCGACTTCAGCCGCTCGAGCAGGCGCTTCTCCGCCTCCTGCAGCTTCTGCTCGGCCTGCGCCAGCTGCCGCTCGGCCTCCTGCTGCTGCTGCCGGCCGGCCTGCTGCTGGCCGTCCGCCAGCTGCCGCGCCGCCTCGGCCATGCGCTCCTGCGCCTTGTCGAGCGCCGCCGCCGCGTCACGCGCCTGCTCGGCCTGCTTCGCGTCCTTCTCGGCCTGCGCCTGCTTGTCGGCCAGGTCCTTCAGCATGGCCTCGAGCTTCTCGGCCTCGCGCTCCAGCCGCGCCTGCTCGAGCGCCTCCTGCTGGCCGGTCGTGCGCTGGGCCATGTCGCGCCGGCGCTCCTCGAGCGCCTGCCGCGCCTGCGCCAGCCGCTCCTGCGCCTCCTGCGCCTGCCGCTGGGCCTCCTGCGTCTGCTGCGCCTGCTGGCCGCCCTGCTGCTGCTGGCCGCCCTGCTGCTGCTGACCGCCCTGCTGCTGCTGACCGCCCTGCTGCTGCTGACCGCCCTGCTGCTGCTGGCCGCCCTGCTGCTGCTGGCCGCCCTGCTGCTGCTGGCCGCCCTGCTGCTGCTGGCCGCCCTGCTGCTGCTGGCCGCCCTGCTGCTGCTGGCCGCCCTGCTGCTGCTGACCGCCCTGCTGCTGCTGACCGCCCTGCGCCTGGGCCGCCTGGGCCGCGCGCTCGAACGCCTGCTGGGCGCGGGAGGCGGCCTCGGCCGCCGCCTTCACATCCTGCGCCGCCTGGGCCAGGGCCTGCGCGTCCTTGTCGCCGGTGGCCTGCTCGGCCATGCGCGCGATCGCGTCGAGCTCGCTGCCCAGCTCGGCCGCCTTCTCGGCGACGTCCATCTCCTGGCGCGAGGCCTCCTGCAGGCGCGGCGCCGACCGCTCCGCCAGCCGCTGCCGGGCCTGACCCAGCCGCTCGCGCGCCTCCGCCAGGCGCTGCTCGGCCTGGTCCTGCGCCTTGCCGGCCTCCTCGGGCGAGGCGCCCTGCGCCGCGCGCTGGAGCGCCTGCTCGGCCTGCTTCATCGCCTCGCGCGCCTGCTCGACCGCCTGCCGCGCCCGGTCGGCCTGCGCCTTCTCGGCGTCGCTCAGGTCACGCGCCTGCCCCGCCCGCTGCAGGGCCGCCTCGAGCTGCTCCGCCCGGCGCGAGGCCTGCGCCTGGGCCTGAGCCAGCGCCTGCGCCCGCTCCTTGGCCTCCTGCTGGCCCTGCTGCGGCTGACCCTGCTGGCCCTGCTGCGGCTGACCCTGCTGGCCCTGCTGCGGCTGACCCTGCTGGCCCTGCTGCGGCTGACCCTGCTGGCCCTGCTGCGGCTGACCCTGCTGGCCCTGCTGCGGCTGGCCCTGCTGGCCCTGCTGCGGCTGACCCTGCTGGCCCTGCTGCGGCTGGCCCTGCTGGCCCTGCTGCGGCTGACCCTGCTGGGGCTGGCCCTGCTGGCCCTGCTGCGGCTGACCCTGCTGGCCCTGCTGCGGCTGACCCTGCTGGCCCTGCTGCGGCTGGCCCTGCTGCGGCTGACCCTGCTGCTGCAGGCGCTCGGTCTCGCGCGAGACCGACTCCTGCAGGGCGATCACCTGGTCGAGGTCGGCCGCGGCGCGGGCCATGGCCTCGGCGCCCTCGGCGCCCATCTCGCCGCGCCCGACCTGCTGCTGCGCCTGCTCGAGCGCCCGCGCCTGGTCGGCCGCCCGCGCCACCCGCTCGGCGAGCTGCACCTGCCGCTGCCGGTCCATGCGGCCCTGGCGGAGCTGCTCCTGCGCCTCGCGCAGCTTCTGCACCTGCGCCCGCGCCTGCTCGACCGACTCGAGCTGCTGCTTGCGCTCGCCCTCGCCCTGCAGCTCGCGGTTGAGCTGCTCCTGGCGCTGCTCGAGGTCCCGGATCTGCGCGATGTCCGCGAGGAGCTGCTCGCGCTTCCCGTCGACGTCCTTGACCTGCTCCCCGCGCCGCTGCCCCTCGAGGATCTGCAGGAGCACCTCGAGGTGCTTCTTGACCGACTCCTGGCCCTCGAGCGCGGCGAGCGTGTTGCGCTGCCGCAGGAGGTCGACGACCTTGGCCATGTCCTCGCGCACCAGCCGCTCGCGCACCGCCTGGTAGGCGGCCTCGAGGCGCGCCGCCTGCTCGGGCTGGCGCTCGCGCAGGCGGTCGGCCAGCGTGCGCATCTTCTCGTCGAGCCGCTCGAGCCCGCTGAGCACGTTCTGCTGCTCGTCGGCCAGCGCGTCGGGGGTGGGGGCGCCCTCCTGGGCCCATACGCCGCCCCAGCCCAGCGCCACCGCGCCGCCGAGGATGACCCCCGCCGCGCGCGTGGTCGCGCGGGCCGGGGACCGCCTGCCTGTCCTGCCCGAGTGGTTCGCCGGCGCCATGTGGCCTCCCGTCTCCGTCTCCCGACCCGTTCGACGTCCGACCCGGCCTGGCGGGTCTAACGCGCCGCGTCGAGCTCAGATTGCCCGAAGTAGTCGCACCTGATCGCAGACCGCTGGTGAGCCGCCCCCCGATCGGAGCAGCACGCAAGGCGAGGACGCGGAGGCCGAGGCGAGGAGGCGCGCGCGCGGGCGACGTCGTATCGGTATACTTCGAGCCCGCGCGCGCGCCGCCTCGCCCGGCATCCGCGGCCGCAGCCGTCGAGCACACATTACCTGTGCTCTTGCTGGGTCGCCCGGCGCGTGCCCTCGATGATCCGCTCCTCGCCGCGGTAGAGGTCCCGCAGCTCCTGGATCACCTCGGTGAAGTCGCCCCACTTGCCGATGCGCGCCGCCAGGGCGGTGATCGCGTCGATGAGCTGCTGCTGCAGGTCGGGGACTCGCCCCAGGCGCGTGCGCACGCGGTCGTCGAGCCGCGCCACCGCCCGCGCGTCCTCGAGCTCGCGCGAGATCACGGGCGAGCGGTCCTTGGCCAGGTCGCGCACGGCCACCGACAGCTCCTCGACCAGCGCCGCCGCCGCCGCGTCGTCGAGGCGGTTCAGCGCCCGCTCGGCCGCGATGTCGGTGAGCTCGTTGAGCACGTCCTCCAGGCGCACCGTCACCCGGCGCTGGTCCTGGTCGAGGCGGTGCAGGCGCCGCTTGTCGTCGTCGGTGAGCACGTCCTTCGGGCCCAGCTCGCCCACGAAGGCCAGCGTGGCCGTGCGGACCTCGGTCTCCTCGCGCGCCGCCGCCTCGAGCCGCTCCTTGAGCGCCTGCAGGCGGTCCTGCAGGATCCGCTCCAGGTCCTCCGGGCGCACGACCTGCACCTCGAACGCGCGCGACTCCGCCGTGCGCAGGGCCTCGTCGATGTTGTGGTCGGTGGCCACGGCCACGTAGCGCAGGAGGTCGCCCGGCTGCAGCCGCAGGTCGGCCATGTCGAGCTGCCAGGGGAGCTTGACCTGCCGCGGGTTGGGCGTCGTCAGCGGCAGCGCGATGCGCTCCTCGCCGCGCTGCGCGCCCTCGCGCTCCGTGCGGTGGTGCAGGGCCAGCGACTGGAGCCCGTAGTCGTCGGCCGCCTCGATCACCAGCGGCAGCTTGGCCTGCGGGGTGACCTGCTTGCGCCGGCCGGGCACCGGGATCTGCACGCGCGGCCGCTGGTCGGCCAGCGCCGTGACGGTGAACACGACCGGCTTGGCCCCGTGGTTGTAGCTGCGGCCGTCGGGCTCCCGCGCCAGGAGCTCGTGGTAGAAGCGCACGTCCCGGTTGACGTGGAACCGGCCGACGAGCACGCGCCGCCCGTCCTCCGCCCCGAGCTTGAGCCGCGCCAGCGCCGCGCCGACCGCCGACCACTCGCCGCCGTCGGCCATGGCGTCGGCCTTGATGTCGGCCAGGAACGTCGGCTTCGGCCCCACCTCCGCCTCGGGCGCCTCGGCGTCGCCGCGGGCGCGCCGCGCGCGCTCGTACTCCAGCCGCAGGGCGGCCTCCTCGAGCGGCTTGTTGGCCACGACGACGTAGGTGACCTCGGTCCCGACGGGCACCTGCAGGTCGGGCTGGGTCACCGCCTCGGCGGGCTTCCCGGTGTACTCGGGGTAGCGGAGGAAGAACTCGTAGCCCTCGACCCGCGGGCGCTGCACGACGCGCACGGCGAAGGGCGGCGTGACGACGTCGTTCTTCTCGTCCTCGAACCAGAAGGTGAAGGGCTCGGTGATGTTCTGGTACGACTTCTTGTAGAGGAGGCCGTCGGCGCTGCGCACCTCGCGCTCCTCGAGCCGCGCGTCGCCGAAGCGCGTGCGGACGGTGAGCTTGTCGATCAGGTGCGCGCCCTCGAGCACGCGCACGTCGACGGTCAGGTCGTCGCCCTTGGCCACGGCCACGTCCTGCCCCTCGAGCAGCACGTGCAGCTTCACCAGCTTGGGGTAGGCGGCCAGCCAGTCGCCCAGGACCACGCGCCGGTAGAAGGTGTCGGCGTAGGCGGCGACCGTCGGGTTGCTCATGAGGAGCCCGCCGAGGCCCATGAAGGCCGCGATCAGCACCCAGAGCGGGATCAGCGGGCCCGTGCGCACGACGCGGCCGAAGTCGACGCCGTCGACCTGCCGGGCGGTGCGGTCGATCGTCGAGCGGATGAGCGCGCGGCTGGTGTAGAGGTCGGGCGCGTCGAGCTGCCGCGCGAGCTGCACCGTGCTCACGAGCGAGTCGCGCAGCGCCGGGTGCTCGCGCTCGACGAGCAGCGCCACGTCGTCGTCCGAGAGCGGGCGCCGGATCGGCTTGGTCAGGAAGACCGTGACCGCCGCCGCCGCCAGGAGGGCCACGAACAGCGCGAACGCGCGCAGGACGCCCAGCGGCGGCTCGAGCGCCGTGTCGAGCATGAACAGCACGATCAGGGCGACGGACGCGGCGAGGACCGCGCGCGCGAGCCCGAGGGCCAGGTCGACCGTCCGCAGGCGGACCCGCGCCGAGGAGAGCTTCTGCCGGATCGGCCCCGGCAGGGTGGAGGTGGACATCGAAGCTCCTGGTCGCGCGCGACCTCGCGCGCGGGCGTTGGGCCGGCGGCCCGGCTGGGGGTCCGGCTAGCGCTCGAAGATCGGCAGGTAGCGGTACGGGATCTGGAGGATGATGCAGGCCATCGACGTGGCGTAGTTCGGACCCACGAGGTCCTGCCAGCGGCCGTCGGGCTTCTGGCCGGCCACGATCTCGTCGCGGAGCGACGGGAACCACTGCGACCAGTACGGCTCGCCGGCCTGGAAGAAGGCCTGAACGGCGTAGTAGTGGCCGTAGAAGTAGTCGAACGTGTCGTCCATGTCGCGGGCGCGCGGCCGCTGCTTGGGGTCGAAGAGGAAGCGCAGCCCGCCGCGGATCTCGGGGCCGTCGTACTCGCCCGCGCCGTAGAGCGCCGTCACGCCGGCGCCCGTGAGGGCGAACGAGGTGCGCGACGGGCGCAGGGGGAAGTTCTCGTGCACCTGGTACCAGAACCCGCCCGGCTGGTTCTGGAAGCTGGCCGCCTGGCCCACGTAGCTGCGCTTCACGTAGCTCATGGCGGCCTCGATCGTCTCGCGGGGCACCTGCACGCCGACGTTGTTGGCCGCGCGCAGCGCCTGGACCTGGCACACCGTGATGGAGATGTCAGAGTCCTTGGCGCCCGGCTGATAGCGCCAGCCGCCCTGCTCGTTCTGCGAGGTCACGATCAGCCGCGCCGAGCGGCGCAGGGCCTGGAGCACGTCCTGAGACGGCGCCATGCCGTAGACCTCCGCCAGGAACAGCGTGGCGAAGGCGTGGCTGTACATGCGCGAGTCCTGGTTCGTGATGAACCCCTGCGCGTTGACGCAGCTCTTCACGAAGTCGACGCACCCCTGCACCTGCCGCCCGTAGGGGCCGCGGCCGGGGGTGCTGCCGTTGGAGAGGAACGCCATGCCCGCCAGCGCCGTCACGCCCACGTGCGGGCCGACGGTCGCCAGGTAGGTGTTGTTGACCTTGCGCCCGATCCCGTCGACGTAGGCGCCGTTGGGCTCCTGCCGCCGGGCCAGGAAGTCGAGGCCGCGCTGGATGGCCCGGCGCGCGCGCGCGTCGACCTCGCCCTCGGCGCCCGGCCGGCCGCGCTCGGCCGGCGGCGCCCCGTCGCGCCCCTGCGCCCGCCCGGTCGCGGGGGCGAACCCCACGCCGACGGCGGCCGCCACGCCGATGGAGGCGGCGACCGCCGCCCGACGACGACCCCTCATGCGAGCCTCCCTGTCCAGGAACATGGGTTCACGACCCGGCGCGGCGCGGCGGCTCAAAAGTCCTGCCCCCGCGGCGGCGCGGGCGGCGCCGCCGCACCGCCCAGGCGGTGCACGGCCACCGCCCCGTTGCCGGTGACGAGCGCGTGCCCGCCGACGAGGACGACGTTGCCCGTCGTCCCGACCGTGATGTTGCCCAGGCGCTTGCCCGTCTCGACCTCGAAGAGGAGGACCTCGTTGCGGTCGACGGGCACGAGCGCCACGCCCTGCGCGATGCACCCGCGGCCGGCGACGACGCGCCCGCGGAGCTGGTGCGACCACAGGAGCTTGCCGCTGCGCACCGACAGGCAGCGCACCTCGCCCCCGCCGGCGACGACGACCGCCGCCTGGCGCGCCCCGGGCTCGCCCACGGCGCAGGCGCCCATGAGGTAGCGCATCTCGCCGGCCGCCGCCGACGAGCGCTGGCGCGCGTCCCACACGCGCTCGCCCGTGCGCGCGTCGAGGCCCAGGTAGCGGGGCGAGTCGAGCGGCGCGGCGACCACGACGCCGCCCTCGACGAGCGGCGCGTTGCTCTCCCACGAGATCTGCCGCCGATCGGCGTAGTAGCCGCGCGGCGGGCGGACCTCGAGCTGCTCGTACTCGGCCACCCACAGCGGGCGCCCGGTGATCGCGTCGAGCGCGGCCACGCAGCCGAACGAGGTCGCGTGGTAGACCACCCCGTCGCTCACGGCCAGCGGCGTGCACAGCGGCTCGGTCGCCTGCTCGCCGAACATGGTCTGCTCGACCTGCCCGCTGACGACCCACGTGTCCCACAGGCGCTCGCCCGTGCGCGCGTCGAAGGCCGCCACGTGGCTGTTGACGAAGCCCTCGATCGAGAACGCCGGCGCGAAGACCACGCCCTCGACCGTCGTCGGCGGGGCGGGGAAGCTCCAGCGCTCGAGCGGCGTGCCGGCCAGCGTCTGGGCGTGGTTCCAGGCCCAGCGCCAGCCGCTCAGGTCGAACCCGGCCAGCTTGCGCAGCGGGATGCGCACCTTGATCGGGATCCCGCGGTACTGCTGGTCGCGCAGCACCTCGTTCACGAGCGGTACGACGAGCATGTCCTGCTCGATCGCGCCGCCGAACTGCACGCGCTCGTTGTCGTCGACGAACGGCGGCCCGACGCGCGGGATCCGCGGCCCCTCCTCGCCGTCGGCGAGGTCGTAGGTGAGCACCTGGTCCGCCGTGGCGACGAACACGCGCCCGTCGCGCACGAGCGGCTGGTGCCTGGCGCGCGCCGGGGTCTGGGCGACGTTGCCCGGCGTGAAGGGGCGCGCGGCGATGCGCTCGCGCTCGGCCTCGAACGTGCGCACGAAGGTCGGCGCGCCCACCTGCGGGCGCGCGTCGGTCGCCGCCCGGTTCGCCGGGTCGATGCGCACGAGGTCGAGCGACGGCCGCCCCTCGTCGCCCTTGCCGGCGCGGCGCGACTGCGCCTCGACCGCCCGGGCCACGAGCTCGTCGGTGGTCAGCGGGCGCGCCCCGAGGTGCACGCGGCCCTTCGGGTCGTCGCGCTGCAGCTCGCGCGCGAGCTCGCGCACGCGCTCGACGCGCCCGAGCGCCATGGCGCAGATGAGGAGCTTGCGGCGCGCGCGCGGCGGGTCGGCGAGCTCGCCGCCGTGGTGGGCGAGCAGCCGCTCGAGCGTCAGCAGCGCCCGCTCGAGCTCCGCGCGCTCGAGCGCCAGGTCGGCCATGAGCTCGAGGACCTTCGGCGCGTGGCTGGAGACGGGGAACAGCTCGTAGGCCCGCGCCAGGGCCCGGAACGGGTCTTTCGCCGCCCGCGCCTCGGCCATCGCCGAGCCGGCGCGGTAGTCGTAGCGCGCGCGGAAGAGCTTCAACCCCTCGGGCGGGAGGGCGCGCAGGCTGGTCATCGCCCACTCGGTGATCCCGACGTAGCGCCGGGTCACGGGGGCGCCCGGGATCGCCGGGCGGGCCGGCTCCTGCGAGGTCGCGAGCTGGTAGCCCGCGCGGCCCTGCTTGTCGGTGTCGAGGACAAGCCGGTAGAGGTCGACCGCCTCCTCCAGCTTGCCGGCCGCGCGCGCCGCGTCGGCGGCGCGCAGCATGCCCGCGAGCTCCTCCGCCAGCGGGTAGTGGAGCTGGTTGGCCGGGGACTCCTGCGCCGACACCGGGGCGACCAGGAGGCAGGCGACCAGGAAGCCAGGGCGGAGGAGCGCCATCAGCCCGTTGGACGTCCGGCGCTGCCCGGCGGGTGTGTCGGGGTGGGCGCGGCCTTCAGCCGCGCGCCGTGACTCGTCGGTCGGCGCTCCAGGCAAACGAGGCTTCCTCCCGCGGGGATGACCCCGGGCCATTATACGTGCCCTGGCGCGCCGTGCTGGATGCGGGCCCGCTACTTCGGCCGGCTGAAGCGCACCAGCCCCAGGCGCCGCGCCGCGAGGGCCTCGAGTGACGAGGGCGTCGCCAGGCGCGCCGCCCGGCGCCGCGGCCCGAAGGTCCGCGCCACCATGGCGGCGACCGCGGACGCCGCCGGATCCGGCCGTCGGTACGGCCCCAGCTCCACCAGATAGACCATCATGTCCGCACCCCAAACCCCTGCGGGCCGCGGAACAGGCCCGCAGCCTCAAGCCTAGCCAGGGCCTGGCGGGAGTTCAAAGGGGAGGAGGGGTCGACGGGACCAGCTCGCAGGAGGCTCCAGGACTTCCCGTCGACCCGCCCGAGCGAGCGATGGGGACGGGCGGAGCGGCACGCCTCGTGCCAGCCCCGGGGCTCCCTCCGATCGCCTGCCCCTCGCGAGCGCTTCGCCCATCGCAGGTCAGAGCAGGCGGCTGGCCTTCCGGCCGATCCACTCGACGAGCAGCAGCCCGAAGAAGAGCATGAACACCCAGGGCTTGTCCCAGAGCTCGGTCTCCTTGCGGCCGACCTTGATCGGCTCGGGCGGGACCTCGTCGATCTCGATCGTGCGCAGGTCGGCCAGGGTGACGAACTTGCCCCCCGAGGCCTGCGCGATGCGCTCCAGGCCCTCGCGGTCCATGCGCGGCTCCTGCAGCTCGAGGCGCGGGAGCTTGACCTCGAAGATGCGCGAGGCCACCTCGGAGAGCGAGCCCTTGGCGCCCGGGTCGATGTGCACCCGGTAGGGGCCGACGAGCACCGGCTTGAAGGTCCCCTGGAACTTCCCCGGCGCGTCGGGCCCGAGCACGCTCAGGTTCAGCGTCTGCGTGGTCCCGTCGGGCAGGTCGACGAGCACGTCCTGCGCGGCGCGCTCGGCGATCGCCGCGTCGTGGTCGCGGATCTCGGCCGTGACGCGGACCTCCTCGCCCACGCCGTACTGCGTCTTGTCGGTCGTGACGAAGAAGCGCTTGGTGCGGGTGAAGCTCTGCAGCGAGAGGAAGCGCACCACCTGGCCGTAGAAGCGGTAGTGGTACTTGTCGCCCACGCCCGCGCGCCAGCGCCAGCCCTCGTCGAAGCCCATCCAGAAGCAGGTGCCGGAGCCGAAGCGCTGCCAGGCGACCAGCGGGTAGGCGCCGTTCTGGTTCTTGTCGCGCGGGTGCACGGCGAGGACCTGCGCCAGGGGCTTGGGCTTCTCGGTCGGCACGTACCAGTAGAGGTCGGGCAGCTCGACGTCCCAGAGCTGGCGGTTCTCGCCCTCGGCCGGCTCGAGGCGCATGAGCGGCGACGCGTCGCCGTCCTTGGTCAGGCGCGGGCGCCAGGGGCGCGAGTAGTCCATGCCGCGCCCGCCCATGGGGTCGATCACGACCGGCAGGACGTCCTCGAGCGGCGTGCCCACGTAGGCGCGCGGCGCGCTCTGCTCGCCCGAGATCATGAGCACGCCGCCGCCGCGGTCCTTGACCAGGTCGCGGATCGCCGCCAGCGACCCGGGCCCGAACACGGGCTCGCCCGCGCGCGTGCGCGCCTCGGGGTTCACGTCGCCGAGGATGATGACGTGGTAGTCGAGGAGCTGCTCGGGGCTCGGCATGCGCGTCAGCGCCGGGACGCCGTCGGTGTGCTCCTGCGGGAAGTCCGGGTCCGCCGAGAGGAGCAGCACCTGCACCTGCATGTGGCGGTCGCGGACGAGCGCGTTCTTGAGGTAGCGGTACTCCCAGCGCGGGTAGCCCTCGATGTAGAGGACCTTGATGCGCTCGTCGATGACCCGGATGCGCCGCACGGCCCGGTTGTTCTCGGCGGTCAGCTCGTCGGGGTCGGGCTCGACGACGGCCTCGAGCGTGTACTCGCCGGGCCGCGCGACCTTCGTGTCGAACTCGACGGCGACCTCGGGGACCTCGCCGCCGACGCGCACGCTCTTCTCGTACACCTGCTGGCCGTCGAGGTCGATGCGCAGCCGCACGTCGCGCGCCCGGTCGTAGCCCTGGGCGCGCACGAGGACGCTGCCGCGCAGGACGTCGCCGGCCAGGCTCACGTCGGGGGCGCGGAAGTCGTCGACCGAGAGGTCGCGCGGCGGATCGGGGTCGCCCACGCCGACGGACCAGATGCGGATGCCCTTGCGGCCGAAGCGCGCGGCGACGGCCTCCGGCGAGAGGCTGCCGGCGTTGCTCCGCCCGTCGGTGATGAGCACCATGCCGGCCACGCGGTCCGAGCGCAGGTCGGTGAGGATGCGCTGCAGGGAGTCGCCGAGCGCCGTCGACTGCCCGTCGGCCGCGACCCCCTCGAGCTGCGCCAGCGCGTCGGCCACGGGGTCGGGCCCCTGGTCGCCCTTCGCGTCGCGCAGCTTGTCGATGTCGGTCAGCCGCTCGCGTGACGAGTCGAACTTGAACAGGCGCACGCGGTTCTTCTGCGCCAGCTTGCGCAGCCACTCGCCGCCCTCCTGGCGCATGGCCAGCTTGACGCGGCTCAGGCG
Organism: Planctomycetota bacterium; assembly: GCA_019636275.1. Classification (GTDB taxonomy): domain Bacteria; phylum Planctomycetota; class J058; order J058; family J058; genus JAMLIC01. The sequence continues at coordinate 46,161 of JAHBXY010000020.1, forward strand.
GTCGAGGTCGCGCAGCCGCTCCTCCGAGACCCCGAGCGAGCGCGCCAGGGCCTGGCGGGCGGCGTCGTCCTTCTCGCGGTCGAGGAAGCCCATGGAGCGCGAGGTGTCGATCGCGATGACCACCTGCCCGTGCTTGACCTCCTGCAGCTCCGTCGTCTCGACGGGACGGAAGAGGATCGCGATGGCCATGACGACGATCGCCGCGCGGAAGAGCGCCAGCGGGATGCGCAGGGCGCGCCGCTCGCCCTTGGGCTCGAGCAGGTAGGTGGCCCCGGCGAAGGCGAGGACCAGCACGACGATGAGGAAGACCTGCCACGCGGGGGGCATGTCCTCCCAGCGCGTGCGGGTGACGACCTCCGCCTCGGCCAGCAGGCGCGCGAGGGGCATGGGCTACCTCCGGCCCCGGCCGAAGGCCGCGGCGAGCACCGACTCGAGGACGAGGAGGCCGATCACCCCGGCCAGGGCGTGGCGCCAGAACTCCGAGGCGCCCGCGCCGCCGCCCTGCGCGACGAGCACCTCGCGGACGAGCTCGTGGCGGATCGGGCGCACGGGGACCTCGAGGGCCGTCTGCAGCTCCTCGGCCGAGAACTTGGCCAGGTCGCCCTCGGCCGGGTCGATCGTCACGGCGAAGTAGTCGGGCGCCGGGGCTTCGTCCGCCCCCGAGACCCCGGCCCTGGCCACCGTGTAGAAGCCGCTCATCTCCAGCGCGTCGCGCTCGCCCTCGGGCGGGTAGAGGGCGCGGTAGAGCTCCTGGTCGTCGAGCTTCTCCACCGGCACCTGCTCGCGGCGCCCGTCGGGGGTCTCGACCTCGACGCGGCCGTACTCCTCGGCGCGCAGCAGCCGCTCGTAGCGGTCGCCGATCCCGAGGTTCAGGGCGGGGCGGGAGCGCTGGGTCAGGTCCAGCACGAGCTGCCGCCAGAAGGGCACGTAGAAGCCGTCGTGGACGACGCAGTTGTTCCACCCGTAGTCGACCGTCGTCAGCCAGGCGACGGCGCGGCCGCGGCCGAAGGCGCGCTCGACGAGGAGCGGCTGCCCCTCGTCGATCGAGCGCGCCCGGTCGCCGCCCACGGCGCCGTCGTCGGAGGCGCGCGGCACGAGCCGGAACGGCACCTGCGGCGCGGGGAGGTCGCGGGTCGGCGGCGCGGGGTCCGCGGCGAAGAAGCCGTAGATCTGCGCCGCCTTGAGCCAGGTGACCATCTCCTCGCTCGTGAACAGCCCGGCGACCGGGTGCCGCGGGTCGGTGACGGTCATGAACCAGGCGGGGGCGTCGCGGTCGTCCTGGGCCTCGAGCCAGGTGCCGCCGCGCATCTCCTGCAGCGCCGTGGGGAACAGCCCCGCCCCGCCGCGCCACAGGTCGTCGTTGTAGTGGCGCACGTCGACCAGGCCGCCGAGCGTGAACACGACCGCGCCGCCCTGGCGCGCGTAGGCCTCGAGCGCCGTGCTGGCGTCGTCGGGGACCGTGCCCACGTTGGCCAGGATCACGACGTCGTAGTCCTCGAGGCGGGCGCCGGACACCTGCGCCGGGTCGACGACCTCGGGGCGGATGAGCCCGCGCCCGTCGTCGGTCTCGGCCAGCTTGAGGGCCTCCTCCAGGTAGTAGGTCTCGTTGTCGACGCGGGCGCGGCCGCGCTCGCCGTCGACGAGCAGCACGCGCACCTCGCGGCGCACGTCGATCACGACGTGGCGCCGGTTGTCGAGGACCAGGCCGTCCGAGCGGACCTGCACCTCGACCCGGTGCGGCCCCGCCTCCTTGAACAGGTAGCGCAGGGGCTCGGGCGCGCGCTCCTCGCCCGGCGGGATCGACAGCGACACGACCTTCTGCGGCGTCGTGGCCCCGTCGACGAAGTACTCCACGGTCAGGTCGTTCAGGGCGAACGCCGACCAGTTCTTCACCGAGACCTCGACGTGACAGGGCAGGTCCTGCCCGACGACGGGCTCGAGCGTGCCGAAGCGCGTCACCGTCAGGTTCTTCGGGTCCTCGGCCCCGCAGTCGACGAGCACGATCGTGGCCCCGAGCGCCTCGATCTCCTTGGCCGCCCGCCCGAGCGCCGGGTTCTTGAGCGCGCCGGCGTCGTCGAGGACGCCCGCGCGCTGGCAGTCGGTGAGCAGGTACAGCGTCTTCTTCAGCGGCTGCGCGCCCTCGGGCGGCGGCTGGCCGCCCGGGCCCAGGTCGAACTTGCTCAGCACCCGCGGCAGCGCGGCCAGGAGCCCGGGCAGGTCGGTCCCGCGCTCCGAGCGGCGCACCTCGGGCGCGTCGTCGAGGTCCTGCAGGACGTCGCGGCGGCCCTCCTCGTTCATCTCGCGCGGCGAGGGGTAGAGGCTGCGCACGTCCTCGTCGAACACCGAGACCATGACGCGGTCGCCCGACTCGAGCCCGGCCACGATCTCCTTGGCCGTGCGGCGCGCGCGCTCGAAGGCCGTCTCGTCCTCGTCGGAGCCGAGCTGGTAGCCCATCGAGTACGACGCGTCGAGCGCGATCACGACGTTCTTGCGCACGTCGTCCTCGCGCGTGAGCACGAGCGCCTGCGCGCGCGGGCGCGCGAGCGCCAGGGCGAACAGGAGCAGGATCAGGCAGCGGACGAGGAGGAGGAGCAGGTTCTCCAGGTTGAGGCGGCGCTGCTGGCGCTTGACCGCCCGCTGCAGGAAGGTGAGCGCCGCCCACTCGACGGTCCGGAAGCGGAACCGCGTGAGCAGGAAGATGATGATCGGCGCCGCGATCGCGAGGCCGCCCCAGAGGAGCAACGGGTTGGCGAAGTAGGTGCCCACGTCAGGTCAGCTTCATCCCCGACCGCGTGGCCAGGTAGCTGGTCAGCGCGACGTCGAGCGGCACGGAGGTGTCGAGGAGCACGTAGTCGATGCGGTCCTGCCGGCAGCCGTGCCGGATCTCGCCCGAGAACCGGTCGAGCTCCTCCAGGTAGGCGCGGCGCAGGGCGCCGGGGTCGCAGGTGACCTCGCCCAGGCCCTCGAGGCCCTGGAAGCGGGTCATGGAGCCGAAGGGGAAGGTGCGCTCCGCCTGGTCCAGGACGTGGAACACGATCACCTCGTGGCGCTTGTGGCGGAAGTGGCGCAGCCCCGACAGGATCGCCGCGGGCTCGTCGAGGAGGTCGCTGATGATCACGACGAGCCCCTTGCGCCGCACGCGCTCGGCCATGGTGTGCAGCACCGGGCCCAGGCTCGTGCGCTTGGCCGGCTTGATCGAGGTCAGCGCGTCGATGATCAGGTTGCGGTGCGACGCGCTCGACCCGGGCGGGATGAACGCCTGGATCGCGTCGTCGAAGGTCACCAGGCTGGCCGCGTCGCGCTGGCGCAGGATCAGGTAGGCCAGCGACGCCGCCACGTAGCAGGCGTACTCCAGCTTCGTCGGGCTCCCGTCCTGGTAGCGGTAGCGCATCGACTCGGAGCCGTCGACGAGGAGCGTGGCCGTGAGGTTCGTCTCCTCCTCGTACTGCTTGATGTAGAAGCGGTCCGAGCGGCCGAAGACCTTCCAGTCGATGTGCTTGATGTCGTCGCCGGGCACGTACTCGCGGTGCTCGGCGAACTCCACCGAGAAGCCGTGGTAGGGGCTCCGGTGGAGGCCGGTGACGAACCCCTCGACCACGAGCCGCGCGATGATGTCGAGGCGCGAGATCTTGGTGAGGGTCTTGGGGTCGAGGAACCTCGTGTCCCGGGTCTGCGCCACGCGCTAGGCCTTCGCGCCCGCCACCTCACCGGCGCCCACGTACTCGAGCAGCCGGTCGATGATCTTGTCGGTGGTGATGCCCTCGGCCTCCGCGTTGAAGTTCGTGATCAGGCGGTGGCGGAGGACCGGGTGGGCGACCTTGTCGATGTCCTCGGTCGAGACGTGGTGGCGGCCGTGCAGGAGCGCGCGGGCCTTGCCGCCGAGGATCAGGTACTGGCAGGCGCGCGGGCCGGCGCCCCAGCTCAGCCACTCCTTGACGAAGTCGGGCGCCTCGTCGGTGCGCAGGCGCGTGGCGCGCGTGAGCCGCATGGCGTAGCGGGTCACGTGGTCGCTGATCGGCACGCGGCGGACGATCTCCTGCAGGCGGTTGATCTCCTCGCCCTTGAGGATCGGCGCCAGCTCCTTCTTCTCGGCGCTGGTCGTGCGCCGCATGATCTCGAGCTCCTCGGTCTCGCTCGGGTAGTCGACGAGCACGTTGAACATGAAGCGGTCGAGCTGCGCCTCGGGCAGCGGGTAGGTGCCCTCCTGCTCGATCGGGTTCTGCGTGGCGAGGACGAAGAACGGCTCCTCGAGCGCGTGGCGCTTGCCGCCGGCCGTGACCTGGTGCTCCTGCATGGCCTCGAGCAGCGCCGCCTGCGTCTTGGGCGGCGTGCGGTTGATCTCGTCGGCCAGGACGATGCTGGCGAAGATCGGGCCGCGCAGGAACTGGAAGCGCCGCTCGCCCGAGGTCTTGTCCTCCTGGATCACCTCGGTGCCGGTGATGTCCGAGGGCATGAGGTCGGGCGTGAACTGGATGCGGCTGAACGACAGCGACAGCGTGCGCGCCAGCGTCGAGATCATGAGCGTCTTCGCCAGCCCCGGCACGCCGATGAGCAGGCAGTGGCCGCGCGAGAAGATGCAGATGAGGAGCTGCTCGAGCACCTCCTCCTGGCCGACGATGACCTTGCCCATCTCGTCGCGGATGGAGCGGTAGGCCTTCTGCAGGTGCTCGACCGCGGCGATGTCGTCCTCGGTCATCGACTTCGACTTCGAGTCGGGCGTGTTGTCGTCGGCCATGGGCCTCGTCCGGAGTTGGGGTGGCGAAGGCTCCCGCGATTACGACGCGAGGGCGGGCGCCCGTTTGCGCGCGGGGATCCTACCCGCCCCCGTGCAACCCGTAAAGCCGTGTGAGCGTGGCGGTCCGACCTCGATGGGACGCCAAGGCGACGTGAGGGGGCGCGGAGGGCACGACGCCTCGCGAGCACCGCCGTTCATCTGCCGCTCCGGGGCGGCCGACACGCTCGCCTTGTCGCCCCGTCACCCCGGCTCTACACTTTCGCGCCTCCCACGGAGGCCCCCTCTCACCATGCAGGACGACATCCGCGACGGCCTCTCGGGCCGCGAGCTGATCGCCGGCGGCGGGATCACCTACGACGACTTCATCATCCTCCCCGGCCACATCGACTTCCATCACCAGGAGGTCGAGCTGGGGGTGCAGGTCACGCGCCGGATCCGGCTGAACCTGCCCTTCGTGTCCTCGCCCATGGACACGGTGACCGAGCACAAGATGGCGATCGGCCTGGCCTGCCTGGGCGGGATCGGGGTGATCCACTACAACAACTCGGTCGACGCGCAGGCCGAGGAGGTGCGCAAGGTCAAGCGGTTCGAGAACGGGTTCATCACCGACCCCGTCGTGCTCGGCCCCGACGCGCAGCTCGCCGACCTGGACCGGATCAAGGAGCGCTACGGCTTCTCCGGCATCCCGATCACCGAGGACGGGACCCAGCGCGGGCGGCTCATCGGCATCGTCACGAACCGCGACATCGAGTTCGAGCCCGACCGCACGCGCCGCCTGCGCGAGGTCATGACGGCCGACCTCGTCACGGGCAGGGCCGGCCTGACGCTCAAGGAGGCCAACGAGCTCCTGCGCCGCTCGAAGAAGGGCAAGCTGCCGATCGTCGACGAGCAGGGGCGCCTCGTGTCGCTCGTCTCGCGCCGCGATCTGCTCAAGCGGCGCAACTTCCCCGAGACCGTCAAGGACCCGAAGCAGCGCCTGCGCGTCGGCGCGGCCGTCTCCACGCGCGACGAGGACCGCGAGCGCGTCACGGCGCTGGTCGAGGCCGGCGTCGACCTCGTCGTGATCGACTCGGCGCAGGGCGACTCGATCTACGAGCTGCGCATGCTCGAGTGGATCAAGCGCTCCGCCCCGCACATCGACGTCGTCGCCGGCAACGTCGTCACGCGCGCGCAGTCGCTGCGCCTGCTCGACGCGGGCGCCGACGCCCTGCGCATCGGCATGGGCCCGGGCTCGATCTGCACGACGCAGGGGACCATGGCCGTCGGCCGCGCCCAGGCGACCGCCGTCTATCAGACCGCCAGCGTGGCCCGCGCCCGCGGCGTGCCCGTGATCGCCGACGGCGGCATCTCGCAGATCGGCCACATCGCCAAGGCGCTGGCCCTGGGCGCGTCGGCCGTGATGATGGGCTACATGTTCGCCGGCACCGAGGAGTCGCCCGGCGACTACTTCTACGAGGGCGGCGTGCGCCTCAAGCGCTACCGCGGCATGGCCTCGCTCGAGGCCATGGCCGTCGGCGGCGACAAGCGCTACCAGACGCGCGCCGACGACCGGAAGGTCAAGGTCGCCCAGGGCGTCGCCGGCTCGGTCCTCGACAAGGGCCCGCTCAACGACTACGTCCCCTACCTCGTCCAGGGCCTGCGTCAGTCGCTCCAGGACATGGGCGTGAAGAGCGTCACGGCCCTGCACGCGGGCCTGGAGGACGGGTCGCTGCGCTTCGAGATGCGCAGCCTCGCCGCCCAGATCGAGGGCGGCGTCCACGGGCTGCACAGCTACAAGGACAGCGGGATCGGGATGCGTAGCGGCTGAGCTTCCTGCACGAGACTATCGTGCTGGAACGGGCCCTCACCCCGCTCGCGCGAGCGCCGGTCACGCGCGCCCCGCCCGCGCGGGGCGATCGGACCCGCGCGGGTCCTCGACCCTCACGCACGCCCCGCGCGGGCGGGGCGCGCGTGGTCCAAGCCTGTGAGGACGTCGGTCGTCGCGCCCGGGCGCGTTGCGACCCGCAACCAGCCGTGCGTGCTCCCCTCTTACCGCGCTAGACTCGACCCCACATGCGCCCGGGCACCCGAGTCGCCAACCGCTACGTGATCGAGCGCAAGCTCGCCCAGGGCGGCATGAGCGCGGTGTTCGTCGCGCTGGACACGAAGTTCGACCGCGCGGTGGCGCTCAAGCTCGCCTTCCCGGAGACGACCGACTACGAGAGCTTCCGCCTGCGCTTCCGCCGCGAGGCGGTGATCGGGGCCATGCTCGGCCGGCTCTCGACCGGCTTCGTGCGCGCCCTCGACTGGGGCGAGCTCGAGGACTCGTCGCTGTACCTGGTCATGGACCTCGTCGTCGACGCGCGCGAGCTCGAGCTCGTGACCGGCCCGCGCCACGAGCGGCTCGAGCGGCTGGCGCGCGCGGCGGCGCTGGTCGAGGAGGTGCACGGCCTGGACATCGTCCACCGCGACCTCAAGCCGGCGAACTTCCTCACCTCGCCCGACGGCCAGCTCCACCTGGCGGACTTCGGCCTGGCCAAGCTGCTCGGCGACCCCGAGGAGGAGCGCGGCCGCGACCACCGGATCGGCCACCTGACGAGCACCGGGCTGGCCCTGGGCACGCCCTACTACATGGCGCCGGAGCAGGCGAGCGCCAAGCACGTCGACCTGCGGGCGGACGTCTACCCGCTGGGCGTCATGCTCTTCCTGGCGCTCACCAACGAGCTCCCCTACCAGGGGACGCTGCCCGAGCTCCTCTCCTCGCAGCAGCGCGTGCTGGCAGGGATCGACCCGGCGCCCACGGCGCGCGAGCGCGACGCCACCGTCCCGCCCGAGCTCGACGCGCTGTGCCGGCGCGCCATGGCGCTCGACCCGCAGAAGCGCCTGCCCTCGGTGACCGCCTTCCTGGAGAGCCTCCTGCCGCACGTGTCGCGCTCCGCCGTCGCGCGCGCCCGCCCCACACGCATGCTCACGCAGCGGCACGCCCCGCAGCCGGCGCCCCCGCGGCGGGAGCCCGAGGCCGAGCCGCTCGAGCTCCGCTCGCAGGCGTTCGACCCGGGGTCGGTCATGGCCGACGCCGCGTCGGGCCGCCGCCCTGGCGCCTCGAGCGCCCCGACGCGCCCCGCCGGCGCCGCCGCCCCGCCGGCCTCGTCGGGGCCGCCGCCGCCGCCGTCGCAGCTCAAGCCGATCGAGGGCGAGGAGCTGGCGTTCGAGCACGAGCGCGACGGCTCGATCCTCGTGTGGGTGCCGGCCGGGTCCTTCTACCCGGGCGTCGTCGAGGGCGAGGGCGACGAGGAGGGTGGCATCACGCGCCGCGCCGCGCGCGTCGAGGGCTTCTACCTGGGGCGCTACCCGATCACGTGGGCGCAGTACCTGCACTTCTGCCACGAGACCGGCCGCCCGCCGCCGAGCCCCAGCTTCGCCGTCGACGACGACCACCCCGTCCACAACGTCTCCTGGGACGACGCGCAGACCTACTGCGCCTGGGCGGGCGTGCGCCTGCCGACGGCGCTCGAGTGGGAGTTCGCCGCCCGCGGCGCCGACGGGGGGCCGTTCCCGTGGGGGCACGAGCCGCCCGACGAGGCCCGCTGCAACTGGGCGCAGCACCCGGAGTACGGGCGGCGCACCACGACCCCGGTCGGCCTGTTCCCCGACGGGCTCTCGCCCACGGGCTGCTTCGACATGGCCGGCAACGTGCTCGAGTGGGTGCACGAGGGCGACCGCCCGACCGACGGCGCCGGCGCCGGCCTGACGCGCGAGCTGCGCGGCGGGGCCTACAGCCTCGAGGACGGCTTCTGCGACGCGACGCGCGGGGTGTTCCTCCCCGGCGAGACGCAGGCGCCGCACGTGGGCTTCCGCGTGGCCCGGTCGGCCACCAGCGACTCGCAGCTCCTCGACCGGACCGTGGCCACGCGCAGCCACCGGCGCACGCTCGTCCACGCCGACCCGCGGGCCGTGAGCCAGGCGCAGCGGCAGGCGCTCCAGGCGCTCGAGGACGCGCTGCCGTGGTTCGCGCAGGGCGTCTCGCCGGCGCGCGGCAAGGAGATCAAGTTCACCCACGAAGAGGCCAACGTCGGCCTCTCGGTGCTCCTCACCGACCCGCTGGCCCGCTACGCGTTCCTCGAGCAGCGCGTCTCCTACCAGCCGGCGCTCATGACGGGGCGCCCGACGCCCGCCGCGAACCTGCTGCTCACGGCCAACGCGATCGCCCTCTACTCGCGCGGCCTGCGGGTCGTCATCACGCAGGACCGCCTGCGCTACCGGCGCGAGGTCCTCCTCGACCCGACGGGCGTCAAGGTCATCGACGTCGAGGTGCTGCGCCACACGACCGACCTCCTGATCCGCGAGTGGTCGCAGGCCTTCCAGGCGCTCAAGCTGGCCCAGCAGGGTCTGCTCTGGGCCGAGGCGGCCGGCGGGTTCGTGTCGGCGGGCCGCCCCTCGGGCGACGACGACGCGGCGAGCACGGTCGAGACGCGCCTCATCGGCAGCTTCTCCACCGAGCTGCTCTCGGGCGGCAAGCTCCTCGTCGGCCGCGACGACGAGCCGGACCCGGCCGGGCGGATCGTGCTCACCTGCCACGAGGACGAGCTGTGCGCCGAGGCGCTCGTCCACGCCTGGGCCCCGCCGCTCGACGAGGTCGTGGCCGTGAAGAGCGGCGACCGCGCGCCGATGATCAACGCGCTCCTCGAGGAGCTGAACGACAAGAACGCCACGCGCCCCTACGCGCTCACCTGGGACCCCAAGCGCGGCGTCGTCGCCCGCGCCCACCTGTGCGGCGCCGGGATCATGCCCACGGCCGAGCAGATCGGGCAGTTCATCGAGCTGCTGATCGAGACGCGGCGCATGGAGACGATCGAGACGATCCGCTGACGTGACGGCCGCGCCGACGCCGGCTAACCTGGAGAGCGTGACCGCGCACGTCCACGAGCGCTACGAGGCCGCGCTGGCCGAGGCCACGAGGTTCTTCATGGGGGAGGCCGACGTCCAGGCCGCCGCGCGCCGCCTCGCGGCGCGGCTGAGCCAGCTCGGGGTGCCGTACGTGATCTGCGGCGGCCTCGCGGTCGCGGCGCACGGCCACGCCCGCCTCACCAGCGACGTCGGCGTCCTGCTCACGCCCGACGGGCTGGCCCGCTTCAAGGAGCGCTGGCTCGGGCGCGGCTGGGTCGAGCGCTTCCCCGGGTCGAAGGGGCTGCAGGACGCCGAGCACCGGGTGAGGGTCGACGTGCTCCTCACGGGGGACTACCCGGGGGACGGCAAGCCCAAGCCCGTGGCCTTCCCCGACCCGGCCTCCGTGGCGCTCGTGCAGGAAGGCACCTCGATCATCACCCTCCCCGCCCTCCTCGAGCTGAAGCTCGCCAGCGGCATGACCGCCGCCCACCGGCTCCAGGACCTCGCCGACGTGATCGCCCTCGTGCGCTGCAACGCCCTCCCGCGCGAGTTCGGCGAGCGCCTCCACCCCTGGGTGCGGCCGAAGTTCGACGAGCTCTGGCAGGCCGCGCAGCAGGCCGACGCCGAGGCTTGACCGGTCCGCCACGCGGACCGGGTCGCGTCGGCGGCACGGGGTATCCTGGCGGCCTTCCCCGCAGAGGATCGCCCCCAGAGGATCGTCGCCGATGACCGCCCACGAGAAGGTCCTGATCTTCGACCTCGGCTCGCAGTACACCCAGCTCATCGCCCGGCGCATCCGCGAGCTGAAGGTCTTCTGCGAGATCGTCCGCCACGACCTGCCCGCCGCCGAGGTGGCCCGCCAGGCGCCGAAGGGGATCGTCCTCTCGGGCGGCCCGGCGTCGGTCTACGAGCACCAGTCGCCGCGCGTCGACCCGGCGATCTTCGAGCTCGGCATCCCGGTGCTCGGGATCTGCTACGGCCTGCAGCTCATGGCCGAGGCGACCGGGGGCAAGGTCGGCGCGGCGCAGGCGCGCGAGTACGGCCACACCCGCGTGACCGTCGACCCGGAGAGCCCGCTCTTCCGCGGCCTGCCGCGCGAGACGGTGGTGTGGAACTCGCACGGCGACCTGGTCACCGGCCTCGACGCCGCGCACTTCCGCTCGATCGCGACCACGGGCTCGACCCCGTTCGCCGCGGTCGCCCACGCCAGCCGCCCGCTCTACGGCGTGCAGTTCCACCCCGAGGTCGTGCACAGCAAGCACGGCCGCGAGGTGCTCGCCAACTTCGTGCGCGGCATCGCCGGCTGCGCCGGCGACTGGACCATGGGCTCGTTCGTCGACGAGGCCGTGGCCACCGTGCGCGCGCAGGTGGGCGAGCGCGGCCGCGTCGTGTGCGGCCTCTCGGGCGGCGTCGACTCGGCGGTCGTGGCCCTGCTCCTCGACCGGGCCCTCGGCGAGCGGCTCACGTGCATCTTCGTCGACAACGGCCTCCTGCGCCTCGGCGAGGCCGAGGAGGTCGAGGCGGCCTTCCGCCCGCGCCTGGGCGACCGCCTGCGCGTGGTCCACGCGGGCGAGCGCTTCCTCGGCCAGCTCGCGGGCGTCGTCGACCCCGAGGTGAAGCGCAAGCGCATCGGCCACGAGTTCGTGGCCGTGTTCAAGGACGCCGCGCTCGACATCCCCGACGCGCACTTCCTGGCCCAGGGGACGCTCTACCCCGACGTGATCGAGAGCCGCTCCGCCTTCGGCGGGCCGTCGGCGACGATCAAGACGCACCACAACGTGGGCGGCCTGCCGGCCGAGCTGGGCTTCGAGCTCATCGAGCCCCTGCGCCAGCTCTTCAAGGACGAGGTGCGCCGCCTGGGCAAGGAGCTCGAGCTCGAGCAGCACCTGATCGACCGCCAGCCCTTCCCCGGCCCGGGGCTCGCCGTGCGCGTCCTGGGCGAGGTCACGCCGGCGCGCCTCGACCTCGTGCGCCAGGCCGACGCGATCGTGCGCGAGGAGCTGAAGAGGGACCCGATCCACCCCACGATCTGGCAGGCCTTCGCCGTGCTGCTGCCCGTGCAGTCGGTCGGCGTCATGGGCGACGCGCGCACCTACGAGGCGACCTGCGTCGTGCGCGTCGTCGAGAGCCAGGACGGCATGACGGCCGACTGGGTGCGCGTCCCCCACGAGGTCCTGGCGACGATCTCCAGCCGCATCACGAACGAGGTGCGCGGGATCAACCGCGTCGTCTACGACGTGACGAGCAAGCCGCCCGGCACGATCGAGTGGGAGTGACCACGGCATGACCGCGCCCCGCAAGCCCGAGGGCTACCTCGACGGCCGCCCCCTGCGGCCCGAGAGCCTGATGATGAGCTACGGCTACTCGCCCGCGCTCTCGGAGGGCGCGATCAAGTGCCCGATCTTCCAGACCTCGACCTTCGTCTTCCCCAGCGCCGCCGCCGGCAAGGCCTTCTTCGAGGTGGCCTACGGGCTGCGCCCGCCGCGCGAGGGGGAGAAGGAGGCGCTGGCCTACAGCCGCCTCAACAACCCCGACCTCGAGGTGCTCGAGGACCGGCTCAAGCTCTGGGACGAGGCCGAGGCCTGCGCGCTGTTCGAGAGCGGCATGGCGGCGATCACGACCACGCTCCTGGCGCTGCTCTCGCCGGGCGACCTCCTGCTCCACAGCGAGCCGCTCTACGGCGGCACCGACCACTTCGTGCACCACGTCCTGCCGCGCTTCGGCATCCACGCCGTCGGCTTCCACCACGACGCCACGGCGGCCGACCTCGAGCGCCTGCTCGAGGGGGCGCCCGGCAAGCTGGCGATGGTCTACGTGGAGACGCCGGCCAACCCGACCAACGCCCTGTTCGACATCGCGCTCTGCGCCGAGGTCGCCCGCCGCCACCGGACGCCCGACCGCCGCGTGCCGGTGATCGTCGACAACACCTTCCTCGGCCCGCTCTGGCAGCACCCGCTCGCGCACGGCGCCGACGCGGTCGTCTACTCGGCGACGAAGTACATCGGCGGCCACAGCGACCTGATCGCCGGCGCGGTCCTCGGCTCGAAGGAGCTCATGGCCCCCGTGAGGGCCATGCGCACGTTCATGGGCACCATGGCCGGGCCCTGGACGAGCTGGCTGCTCCTGCGCAGCCTCGAGACGCTCAAGCTGCGCATGACCTGCCAGATGAAGAACGCCCGCTACGTGGCCGACTTCCTGGCCGACCATCCGGCCGTCGAGCGCGTCTACTACCCCGGGCACCTGAGCGAGGGGACCGCGCAGCACGCGCTCTACCGCCGGCAGTGCCTGGCGCCGGGCGCCATGATCTCGTTCGACGTCGTGGGCGGCGAGGCCGAGGCCTTCCGCGTCCTCGATGCGCTGAAGCTGATCAAGCTGGCCGTGAGCCTCGGCGGCACCGAGTCGCTCGCCGAGCACCCCTACACGATGACCCACGCCGACGTCCCGCCCGAGAAGAAGCGGCGCCTCGGGCTCACCGAGCAGCTCATCCGGCTCTCGGTCGGCGTCGAGCACCCGGAGGACCTGATCGCGGACCTGGGCCAGGCCCTCAAGGTGTGATCGACGGCTGCGGCCGCGGATGCCGGCCGATGCGGCGCGCGCGCGGGTCGTAGGATCCGGCTCGATCCCAACTCGAGCCTTCCACCTTCCGGTCCCGAGCCCCTCGCGCGAGCGCGCCGCGAACGTCACCATGGGCGCCGTGACACGCCTCGCCCTGGCTTTGGCCCTCATCGCCCTGACCCCCGGCCTCACCAGCGGGCAGGACGGCGTCGTGCTCCGCGACGATGGGAGCGCCGAGGTCGACCGCATGCTCGCCAGCGTGCGCTGGAGCCGCTGAGGGTGCGCGCGCGGGTCGGCCCCTACGAGCTGCTCGACCTCCTCGGCCAGGGGGGCATGGGCACCGTCCACCGCGCCCGGCACGTCGAGCTCGGCGCCGTGCGCGCCCTCAAGCTCCTGCGCCCGCGCGCCGGCGCCGACCGGGCGCAGGCGGCGGCCCGCTTCGCGCGCGAGGTGCGGGCGCTGGCGAGCGTCCGGCATCCGAACGTCGTCCGGCTGCACGAGGCGGGCGTGCGGCCGGAGGACGGGGCGCCGTGGTTCGCCATGGACCTCGTCGAGGGCGAGCCGCTCGACCGGGTGCTCGCCCGCGGCCCCCTGCCGCTCGACCGCGCGCTCGAGCTGGTGATCGGCGTGTGCCGTGGCGTCGAGGCCCTCCACGCGGCCGGCGTGGTCCACCGCGACCTCAAGCCGCAGAACGTGATCGTGGCCGCGGACGGCCGGCCCGTCGTGATCGACCTCGGCCTGGCGCTCGACCCCGACGAGGCCGAGCGGCTCACGCGCACCGGCGCCCTGGTGGGCACGCCGCACTACATGGCGCCGGAGCAGCTCAGCGGCCGCGGCGTGTCGCCCCGCACCGACGTGCACGCGCTCGGGCTCCTCCTCTACGAGGTCGTCACGGGCGAGCCGGCCCTGGGCGCCGACAGCAGCTCCGTCCAGCAGGTGATCGGCGCGGTCCTCGGGCGCGCGCGCCCGACCCCGTCGACGCGCGACCCGACGCTGCCCGACGACCTCGACGCGGTCTGCCGCCGCGCGGCGGCCCTCGACCCCGCGGACCGCCACGCCGACGCGGGTGGCCTCGCCGCCGCGCTCGAGGTCCTGCGCGCCCGGCCAGGGCCCCAGCCGCCACGCCCGTCGGCGCCGCCGCGCGGCCCTCTCGGCGGCGGCGGCCGGCGCCGCCCTCCTGGCGCTCGCCGGGTCCGCGCTCGCTCTGCGGGGGTCGCCCACGGAGATCCGACCGCCGCCGCGCGCGACCGCGCCGGCGCCGCCCGCCCAGGCGTCCGCCCCGTCGCCCGAGGAGGACGAGCGCGCGGCGCAGGACGCCCTCGCCGACCTGCGCCGCGCCAAGGACGAGCACCGGGTCGAGGTCGCGCGCCAGTTCCTGACCCGCTGGCCGACGCATCCCGGCGCCGCGGCCGCGCGCGAGGCGCGCCGCGCCGCGCCGCTGGCCCGCCTGCCCCACGCGGGCGCCCACGGCTGGGCGCTGGCCCGGTTCGTCGGCCCGGGCGCGCGCCGCGGTCGTCGCGCCGCCGAGCGCCCCGCCGCGCCTGTGGACGTCCGCCGACGGCGACGCCTGGGCGGACGCCGGTCCGCTGCCGGGCCTCGACGACCCGGCGCGCGCCCTGGCACGCGGCGCCCGACCGCGGCGCGCTCGTGGCGGCCCTCCGCGGCGGGCGCCTCGTCCTGCTCGAGGGCTCGTCGCGGGCGCGGCGCCGCGGGCGCTCGCCGCGCTTCCGGAGCTGGCCGCCGTGGCGCTGGCCCACGACGGGGCGGTCGCCGCCGCCGAGGCCCGGTCGCGTGACGGCCGGTTCGCCGTGCACCTGCTCGCGCCCGGCGCCCCCGCCCGGGTCGTCGGCGGGGTCCGCTCCGACGCTCGCGCGGTCGCCCTCACGCGGGCGGGGCTCCTCCTCGCGGGCTGCGGGCGCTCCTTCCGCCCCACCGACACGGGCCGGGTCGAGAACGCGCTCGTGGCCTGGGACGCCACCTCGGGCGAGGAGCGCTGGCGGCTCGACAGCCTGTCCGAGGTGACCTGCCTGGCCCTCTCACCCGACGAGCGGACCGTCGCCGCCGGGCTGACCTCCGGTCAGCTCCTCCTCGTCTCGATCGACGGCCCCGGGGCCGGGGTCTCGGAGCTGCGGCCGGTCGGCGACGACGCCGACCTCCAGCCCACCTCCGGCGGGATCAAGGGCGTCGCCTTCTCGCCGGACGGCCAGCGGCTCTACTCGACCGCCTGGCGGACGAAGGTGAGCGCGGCGGACGGCAGCGAACTGCGCGTCTGGTCGGTCGCCGACCGCCGCGAGCTCCGCCCGCCGGTGGCCTGCGGCAACCCGAGCCCGTCGGGGCTGGACGTCTCGCCCGACGGCGCGCGCCTGCTCGTCGGCACGCGCGACGGGCAGGTCGAGGTCTGGTCGCCCGAGGGCTACTGACCGCGCTCACCGCTTGATCTGCGAGCGAAGCGAGCAGATCGAGCGCGCGTAGCGGCCGGAGCGACGGCGACAGGTGCCCCCTCACTGCGGATCGGAGCATCGAGCCGCGCGCAGCGACGGCCGCTGTGAGCCCTACATGCCGCCGAAGAGCTTGCCCAGGTCGGGCATGCCGCCGCCGCCGCCCATGCCGCCGAGCATGCTGCCCAGCTCGCTCTGCTGGGCCTCCTCCTGCAGGGCCTTGGCCTTCTTCAGGGCCACGTTCACGGCCGAGGCCACGAGGTCCTCGAGCATGTCCTTCTCGCCCGCGCTGAGGAGCGAGGGGTCGATCTTCACCGAGCGGACCTCGAGGCCGCCCGTGGCCACGACCGTCACCATGCCGCCGCCGGTGGAGCCCTCGACGGTCTTGTCGCGGAGCTGCTCCTCCATGCGCTGCTTCATCTTCTCGGCCTGCTCCTGCGCCTTCTGGAGCATGCCCATCATCCCGCCGAGGTCGCCCATGCCGCCGGGGCCGCCGCCGCGCTTCTTCCCCACGCCAACCTCCCGACCCGGACTCTTCCTCGGGTCCCCATCGAGCCTATCATGGAGTGGGTCGCGGGCCGTCTCGCCCGCGACACGCGGCACGCCGGCGAGGGAGGGCGCTGGGCGGGCCGGGCTCGACGCGCTAGACTGCGCGTCGTCCGCGGCACGGAGGCCTGGGTGTACGGCGAAGCGGTCGGCCGACTGATCACCGAGCTCAAGCGCCTCCCCGGGATCGGCCAGCGGACCGCCGAGCGCCTCGCCTTCCACCTGGTGCAGGCCCCCCGCGAGGAGGGCCTCGCCCTGGCGACCGCGATCCGCGACGTGAAGGAGAACGTGCGGCCCTGCCGCCGCTGCTTCAACGTCACCGAGCAGGACCCCTGCCGCATCTGCGCCGACCCCGCGCGCGACCACGGCCTCCTGTGCGTCGTCGAGCGCCCGCAGGACGTGCTGGCGCTCGAGAAGGTGGGCGGGTTCCGCGGGCTGTATCATGTGCTCCTCGGGGCGGTCTCCCTCCTCGAGGGGGTCGGCCCCGACGACCTCACCCTGCGCCCGCTCCTCGAGCGGGTGCGGGCGGGCGGCGTGCGCGAGGCGATCCTCGCCACCAACCCGACGTTCGACGGCGACGCGACCGCCCTGCACCTCAGGGCGGCGCTCGAGCCGCTGGGGGTCAAGGTCACGCGCCTCGCGCGCGGGCTGCCCAGCGGAAGCTCGCTCGAGCTGGCCTCGAAGGCTAATCTGGCCGAGGCCCTCGAGGGGCGACAGGCGTACTGAGGAGGGGGCCCTCAGGCCCGTCCGGAAGCGGAAGAAGGGACCACACCCATGCGGATGGAAACCTCGATCTCCCAGCGCCAGGAGCTGCGCCTCCGCCTGGCGCCGCAGATCCTCCAGTCGATCGAGATCCTCCAGCTCGCCACGCTCGACCTCAAGGGGCTCATCGAGCGCGAGATGGAGATGAACCCGACGATCGAGATCGACACGCAGGACCCGCTCAGCTCGACCGACGGCGCGCCGCAGCTCGACGTGGTCTCGGCCGGCGAGCCCGTGGCCGAGGCGCCGGTGTCGGCCGAGGCCGAGACGGCCTCGCTCGACGCCGAGTTCGAGCGGCTCGAGGGCCTCAACGAGCAGTGGAAGGAGTTCTCCGGCTCCTACCGCCCGACCATGGGCGGCGAGGACAAGGACAAGAAGCTGGAGGCGATGCAGAACACGGCTGACAAGTCGGAGTCGCTGCAGGACGTCCTCGACCGGCAGATCTCCATGCTCAGCCTCAAGGAGCGCGACCAGAAGATCGCCGGCTACCTGATCTGGAACATCGACGAGAACGGCTACCTGCGCTTCCAGCTCGACGAGGAGTTCATCAAGGGCTGCGAGGTCGACCCGCCCTGCTCGGTCGAGGAGGCCGAGGACGTCCTCGAGCTCATCCAGAGCTTCGAGCCGCCCGGCGTCGGCGCGCGCGACCTGCGCGAGTGCCTGCTGATCCAGCTCGAGCAGGGCAACGCCAAGGGGCACTACGACCTCGAGCTGCGCATCACGCGCGACCACCTCGACGACGTCGTCAACAACCGCCTGCCGAAGATCGCCAAGGCGCTCAACGAGCCGGTCGAGGTGATCGACGAGGCGATCCAGTTCATCCGCACGCTGAACCCGAAGCCGGGGCGGCTGTTCTCCCAGCCGCAGGTCCACTACGTCATCCCCGACGTCGTCGTCGAGCAGGTCGACGGCAAGTGGGAGGTGCGCGTCGAGGACAGCTACATCCCGCGCATCCACATCAGCAAGCACTACCAGGAGATGCTCAAGACGGCGGCCGACGACCCCAAGGTCCGCGCCTACGTGAAGAAGAAGATCGACTCGGCCAAGTGGCTCATGGAGTCGATCGAGCAGCGCAAGGCGACGCTCAACCGCATCGCGCAGGAGATCGTCGACTACCAGACGCCGTTCCTGGAGAAGGGCGTCGACGCGCTCCGGCCGCTGAAGATGCAGTTCATCGCCGACCGCGTGGGCGTGCACGTCTCGACCGTCTCGCGCGCGATCGCCGAGAAGTACATGCAGACGCCGCGCGGGATCTTCGCGCTCAAGTTCTTCTTCACCGGCGGCACGACCCGCGCCGACGGCGAGGAGAAGTCGATCGTCGCCGTCAAGCAGAAGGTCCGCGACATCCTGGAGAAGGAGGACAAGGGCACGCCCCTGTCCGACGAGGAGATCGCGGCGGCCCTGAAGAAGGAGGGCCTGGACATCGCGCGGCGCACGGTGACGAAGTACCGCAAGCAGCTGGGGATCCCCTCCAGCCGGCAGCGGCGGAAGTTCGTCTAGGACCACCGTACTCACGGTCGAGGGGGTGACTCACTCACTCGCCGGCGGCGCCGGTCACGCACCCCGCCCGCGCGGGGCGTCCGCGCACGTCTGGACCGACGCGCACGCCCCGGTGCGCGTGGTCCAAGCCTGTGGGGCCGCTGACCGACGCGCCCGGGCAGGGCGGGTCCGTCACCCGCTCGCCAGCGCGTGCCCCGCCCGCGCGCCGAGCAGCACGGCCGCGAAGCAGCCGCCCACGTTCAGGGCCACGTTCAGCGCCGCGCGCCGCGCGCCTCCGCGGCCGAGGGCGAGCGTCTCGCAGGAGAACGCGGAGAACGTCGTCAGCCCGCCGAGGCCGCTCAGCGCCACGAGCACGAGCGCCTCGGCCTCGCGCGGACCCGCGGTGCCCACGAGGAGCCCCATGAGGAGGCACCCGGCGAGGTTCACGACGAGCGTGCCCCACGGGAACGCCGCGCCGAACCTGGCCGAGATCAGGGTGACCGCCGCGTAGCGGCAGGCCGCGCCCGCGGCGCCGCCGAGGGCGATCGCCGCGCTCGCCGTCGCCGGGCCGGCCGCCCGCACCCGGCCGCGACGAGGGCCGCGACCACGAGCGTCGCCGCGCCGACCACGAGCGGGCCCCGCGCGTGGCGTCCGAGCGCCCGGAGCCGCGCGCCCGCCGCCGCGCCGAGGAGGCCCAGGCCGACGCTCAGCCCGGCGTAGGCCAGGGCCGCCGCGGCGTGCCCGCCGTGGAGCAGGTCGAGGACCTCGCGCTGGAACGCCGAGAACGTCGTGTAGGTGCCGAGGACCCCCGCGCCGAGGCCCGCGCGCGCGAGCGGCCGCTCGCCCGGGGCCAGCCAGCGCGCCAGCAGGGCCGCGAGGACGAGGCTGCCCAGGACGTTGACCGACAGGGTGCCCCAGGGGAACACCCCGGTGGTCGCCGCGCCGACGAGCGCGCCCTGACCCTGACGCAGGAGGGCGCCCGCGAGGCCGCCCAGGGCGGCGAGCGCGAGCGGCGCGAGGGGGTGAGCGGCGGCGGTGCGGGGTGAGGTCATGGCGTGGCTGACGACCGGCGGGTGCCGGTCCTCCCGGTGCGATCGTGTCGCGGGGGCGACGTCTCGCCGCCCCTCCGGTAGGAGTCATCAGCCCGTCCTCGCTCGCGGAGGGGGGCGGTTACCTGGCGGACTCCATCGCCACGCCCTTCCAGCCTAGAGGCCCGGCCGGAAATGCGCCAGGCAGCTGCTTCGGACGGGCCGGGCCGGGCCGACTCCGGCCGGGGGTCCCTGTGCTCGGCCGCCGATCCACCCGTAAGTCCTCGAGTGTGAGATAGCAGCGGCCGAGCACACGGATCCCCCGGCATCAGCGATGAGGCTAGAGGGCCGGCAGGAAGGCCGCGAAGCGGCTTTCCGGCCGGCCTCTAGCACGGGCCTGGGGCGCAGCGCCTCGATGGCGACGCGACTGGGGTGGTTCGCCACGGCCGGCCGCGCTCAAGCTCCGTGACGACCCCTGGCATGCCGCCTGCGAGGCCCCGCCCCGGGGGGACCATGCGCACGTCCGTCGGAAGCGACCGCGTCGCCGTCGACGCTCCGCCGCTCGGGAGCGAGTTCGACCTCGCGACGCGGCGCCGGTCGCCGACGAAGCGCCCCTGGCGGCGGCTCCGCGGCTGGCTCACCTGGCACCTCGTGGGCCTCGTCGCGGCCGTGTGGCCGCGCATCTACATGGCCTACTGCTGGCTCGTGTGGCGCACGAGCCGCGTCATCGACGGCGCCAACCCGACGCTGGCGCCGGTCCTCGACCGCCACGGCCGCGCGGTGTGCCTCCTCTGGCACCAGGAGGTGTTCACGGTCGCCTGGGGCTACCGGCCGACGCGCCCGCACACGCTGGCGAGCGCGGGCGACCTGGGCCGGATCGTCACGCGCATGCTCGAGCGCTGCGGCTACGTCGTCTTCCGCGGCGGCTCCTCGTCGCGCGCCAGTCGCCGCCGCGCGGTCCTGCCGACGATGATCCGGCACATGCGCAACCAGGCCGGGCCCGTGCTCTACGGCGTCACGGTCGACGGCTCGCGCGGCCCCGCCTACCGGCTCAAGGGCGGCATGCTCGCCGTGGCCCGCGCCTGCCGCGCCCCCGTTTACCTGGTGCGCACCTGGTACCGCCGGCGCGTCGAGCTGCCCACGTGGGACCGCACGGCGATCCCGCTCCCGTGGAACGAGGTCGAGCTCCACGCGGTCGGCCCCTACTGGATCCCGCCCGACTGCACGGCCGACGAGCTCGAGCGGCGCCGCGAGCACCTCGAGCGCGAGCTGCAGGAGCTGTGCGCGCTGAGCCATCGTCGGCTCGACGGGACCGACGCCCCGCCGCCGGGCTTCCCCGAGGGCTGGCGCCCGCGCTGGACCGCGGACCGCCGCGGCGTGCCCTTCGGCCCGCACGACCTCCGGCCCGACGCGCCGCCGCCGTGGGCCAGCGCCCCGGGCCCGCAGCGCCGGGTCTGACGCGCCTTGACGACCCGCGCGCGCAGGCGACCCTGGACCGCGCCATGACCGCCACCTGGTCCGCCCTCATCGTCGACGACGACCCCGGCGTCCGTCAGTCGCTCCGCCTGTGCCTCGAGGCCGACGGGGCGCGGATCCTGGGCGTCGGCACGCCCGCAGGCGCCCTCGAGGCGCTCGAGCGCGGGGCGTTCGACGTCGTGTTCCTCGACCTGTGGCTCGGCTCCGAGTCGGGGCTGGCCCTCCTGCCCGAGGTCCGGGCGCGCCACCCGCGCGCCGGCGTCGTCGTGATCACCGCCTTCGCCTCCTACGAGTCGGCGGTCGAGGCCATGCGCCAGGGCGCCGTCGACTACCTGCCCAAGCCCTTCACCCCCGAGCAGGTCCGCCACGCCGCGCGGCGCGTCCGCGACGCGCAGCAGCTCCAGCGGCAGGTGGCCGAGCTCCAGGACCGCGTGGGCGAGGTCGAGGGCGAGGCGCTGTTCGAGACGCACAGCGCACGGCAGGCGCAGCTCCTGCAGACGGCGCAGCGCGCCGCCGCGTCGGACTGCGTCGTCCTGCTCACCGGCGAGAGCGGGACCGGCAAGAACGTCTTCGCCCGCTGGCTCCGCGCCCACAGCCCGCGCGCCGACGGGCCGTTCGTGACCGTCCACTGCCCCATGCTCGTGGGCGACCTGATGAGCAGCGCGCTGTTCGGCCACCGCAAGGGCGCCTTCACCGGCGCCGTGCGCGACGAGGTCGGCAAGGTGCAGGAGGCCGAGGGCGGGACGCTGTTCCTCGACGAGGTGGGCGACCTCGACGCCCAGGCGCAGGCGCGGCTGCTGCGCTTCCTCAACGACCGCACCTACGAGCGCGTCGGAGAGGCGCAGGAGCGGCGGGCCGACGTGCGGATCGTCGCGGCGACGAACCGCTCGCTCGAGGCCGAGGTGCGCGCCGGGCGCTTCCGCGAGGACCTGCTGTTCCGGCTGAACGTCGTCACGCTGTGCCTCCCGCCCCTGCGCGAGCGGGCGGAGGACGTGCTGCCGCTGGCCAGGCACTACCTGGCGTTCTTCGCCCGGCGGGCCGGACGCGACCCCGCGAGCTTCTCGCCGCGCGCCGAGCGGGCGCTCGTAGCGCACGGCTGGCCCGGGAACCTGCGCGAGCTGCGCAACGCCGTCGAGCGGGCCCTGATCCTCGCGCCGGGCGCCACGCTCGAGCCCGAGGACCTCGGGCTCCCGGGCGCGCCCCAGCCCGGGCGGGCCGCCGTCGCGCTCGGGGACGACGTGCCCCTCGAGGCGGTCGAGCGCGAGCACATCGCGCGGATCGTCGCGCGCGCCCCCACGCTCGAGGCCGCCGCGCGCGTCCTGCAGATCGACGCCACGACCCTCCAGCGCAAGCGCAAGCGCTACGGGCTGGCGTGAGCCTGCTCGCCCCGCGGCGCCTGCGCACGCGCTTCGTCCTGGCGGGCCTGGCGGTCGTCGTGGCCACCGTCGCGGCCGGCGCCTTCAGCGTGGCCACGTTCGCCGCGTTCAGCCGCGACGTGGGCCAGGAGCTGCGCCGCAGCCGCGAGCTGATCGACCTCGCGGCCGGCATGGCCGGCGCGCTCGAGCGCGAGGACGACGCGCTGCTCGTCGCGCTCACGGGCGACCTCGCCCGCGCCCGCCGCGAGCTCGCCGAGCAGCGGGCGACGTTCGACCGCCTGCGGCTCGAGCTGGAGCACGCGGTCAACGGTGGGCCGCCGGCCCTCGCGGAGCGAGCCGGCGGGCCCGGCCCGGCGCCCGCAGCGCGTGGGCAGGCGCCGCCCGGGCCAGGCGGCGAGCGCAGCGTGGGCCGTGCGGGCCACACCGCCGAGCCGGGCGAGGAGGAGGTGGCCGCGGCCGTCGCCGCGCACGTCGCGGCCTACCGCGCCGTCGGCGACGAGCTCCTGGCCGAGGCGCCGCGCCCGGCCGCGCGCGAGCGCTACCACGAGGCCGTGAACCCCGCCCTGCGGCGCACGCTCGAGGACTGCGAGCGCCTGCGCGAGCTCGGCTTCCGCTCCATGGAGCGGACGGGCCTCCAGGCGCGCGACCGCGCGCTCGGCGCGACCGGCGCGGTCGCGGCGATCTCGGCCGGCGGCCTGCTCGTGACGGTCGTCGTGGCCCTGCGCCTCGCCCGCACGATCATCGAGCCGGTCGGCCGCCTCACCGACTCGGTCGAGGCCGTGCGCCAGGGCGACTTCGACCGCCGCGTCGAGGTCACCTCGCCCGACGAGCTGGGCCAGCTCGCCGAGGGCTTCAACCGCATGGCGGCGGCGCTGGGCGAGCTGCGGCGCTCGGACCTGGGGCTCGCGATCCGCGCCAAGGAGACGCTCGAGGCCACCCTCCACGCGCTCCCCGATGCGGTGCTCCTCGTCGACCCCGACGGCCGGATCGCCACGGCCAACCACCGCGGGCGCCTCGTCCTCGCCGCGCTCGAGGCCGCCGGCGCGGCCCGCATCGACGACGTCCCGCTCCCGCCCGACGGCCGGCGCGCCGTGCGCGAGGCCCTGCGCGGCGAGGCGCCCCCCGTCGACCGCGTGGAGCGCCTGCGCCTGCGCGTGGCGCTCGACGGCCGCGCCCTGCAGCTCCTGCCGCTGGCCGTCCCGGTGCCCGACTACGCGCCCGGCCGCAGCGGCGCCGTGGTCGCGCTCACCGACGTGACCGACTTCGACCGCCTCGACCAGCTGCGCATGGAGCTCGTCGCCGTCGCGTCGCACGAGCTCAAGACCCCGCTCACGACGCTGCGCATGAACCTCCTGCTGCTCGCCGAGCGCCGCGACGCGCTCGACGCGCGCCAGCAGGAGATCCTCGACACGGCCCTCACCGGCTGCGAGGAGCTGGCGGAGACGATCGAGGAGCTCCTCGACCTGGCCCGGATCGAGGGTGGGCAGCTGCGGCTGGCCCTCGAGCCCGTCGACCTGCGGGCGGTGATCGCCCGGGCGACCGGCGCCCTGCGCGGCCGCTTCGAGGACGCCGGGGTGGCGCTCGAGGCGGCGGTCGATCATCCCGCCCCCGTGGTGCGCGGGGATCCGCGCCGGCTGACGAACGTCCTCACCAACCTGCTCTCGAACGCCCTCAAGTACACGCCCGGCGGCGGCCGGGTGGTCGTCGAGGTGTCCAGGCGAGATGCAGGATCGGCCCCGGGGGGCCTCCTGCAGATCGCCGTGACGGACACGGGGCGCGGGATTCCCCAGGACCTGCGCGAGCGCGTGTTCGAGAAGTTCTTCCGCGTCGAGCACGTGCGGCCGGACGTCACCCGGAGCGTCCCGGGCGCCGGCCTGGGGCTCTACCTGTGCCGCCAGGTGGTCGCCGCCCACGGCGGCTCGATCCACGCCGAGGCCGGCCCGGGTGACGTCGGCACCCGCGTTGCTGTCTCCCTCCCGCCGGCGGACGGCGAGGGAGCGGGCGGGTGGCGAGCAGGAGACGCGTCGGTCGGGGAGTGACCCCTGCGCCTCCGCCCCCCTCGCCGGGCCGGCGGCTCGCGCTCGCCCTCGTCGTCACCCTCGGGATCCCCCTCGCGCTCCCCCTCGCCCTCGTCGGCTGCGCCGCCCCGGAGGTCGAGCCCGAGGGCCCCGACCCCTGGTTCATGCACGCGCCCCCGGCCTGGTCGCAGGGCGCGGCGCCGATCGCCGACGACGGCGCGCCCCTGCCGACGACGCTCACGCTCCGCGCCGCGATCGCCGAGACGGTCGCCCGCAGCCGCGTGCTCCGCGCCGGGGCCGAGGACGTCGAGCAGGCGCGCGCCGACCAGGTGACGGCGGGTCTCCGGCCCAACCCCACGCTCATGAGCGCCGCCACGCTCCTGCCCCTGCGCCGCTTCACCGAGCGGCGGCCGGGCGGCCCGCCGCAGTTCGACGCGGCCGTGAGCTACCCGCTCGACTGGCTCGTGTTCGGCAAGCGCGAGGCGGCCATGGAGAGCGCGCGCAAGGCCACGCGCGTGGCCGACGCCACCGTGGCGGACCTCGCCCGCCAGGAGGTGGCGGCCACGATCGCCACCTTCTACGACGTGCTCGAGGCCCGCGCCCTGGTCGAGCTCTCGGGCGAGCAGCTCGAGGACCTCGACCGCCTGCTGGCGCTCACCGAGCGCCGGGCCGGGATCGGCGCGGCGGGGCAGGTCGACGTCGACCGCGTGCGCCTGGCCCACCTCGAGGGCCGGCTGCAGCTCCAGCAGGACGCCCTGACGCTGGCCGCGGCCGAGGCGTCGCTGCGGGCCCTCGTCGGCCGCACGCCCGAGGAGCCCGAGTTCGAGGTCGACGGCGACCTCCTCCCGCCGGTGGGCGAGCCGCGGCTCGACCCGGGCGAGCTGCGCCAGCTCGCCGAGCGGCACCGCCCGGACCTGCTGGCCGCGCGGCGCGAGGTCGAGCGCGCCGAGGCCGAGCTCGTGCGCGAGCGGCGCGAGGCGCGCCCGGAGCTCGCGTTCGAGCTGGGCCTGACCTACCAGTACCAGGAGCCGATCGGCGACCCCGACGCGCCGAGCTTCGGCCTCGGGTTCAACCTCGAGCTGCCGCTCTTCGACCGGAACCAGGGCAACATCCGCCGCGCCGCCAGCCAGGTGCGCCAGGCCGAGCACCTCCTGCGGGCGCTCCGCGCGCGGCTCGACGCCGAGCTCACGGTCGCCCGCCGCGCCCTCGAGCTCGCGCGCGCGGCCGCGACCGGCCTGGGCGACACGCAGGTCGAGGCCGCGCGCAGCGTGCGCGACCGGATCGAGGCGGCGCACCGCATCGGCGCCCGCTCGGTCCTCGAGCTGATCGACGCGCAGATGGCCTACCGCGAGGTCCTGCGCCAGCAGGCCAGCCGCCGCGCCGACTACTGGCGCGCGATCCACCAGCTCAACGCCGTCCTCGGCCGCGAGGTCCTGCCGTGACGGCGGCGGGGAGGGAGCCAGGGATGCTCGGGCGTTGGCGGGAGCGGTGGCCCGACCTGTGGGCCAACGCGTGGATGACCCTCGGCACGCTCGGCGCGGCCGTCGTGATCGTCTCGCTGCTCGGCGGCCCGGCGCCGGCCGACCCGGCCGCGCGGCAGGCCGCGCCGGCCGAGGAGGCCGTGATCGTGCTCGGCCCCGGCCGCCTGGCGCTCCGGCCCGACACGCCGCTCGCCGCGCGCCTGACCGTCGCGCCGGCGGCCGTGGAGGAGGTCTCGCGCCCGCGCCTGACCGTCACGGGCACGGTGCTGGCGCGCGTCTACGCCGGCGACGGCGACGCGGCCGAGCGCTGGGCCTTCAGCTCGCCCGACCTGGCCGACGCCTACACCGACTGGGTCCAGGCGCAGGTCGACGTCGAGTTCGCCGACGAGCAGCTCGCGCGCGTGCGCCGCCTGACCGAGGTCCAGGTGACCCGCTCGGCCGAGCTCAAGCGGCGCCTGCGCCAGCTCGTCGAGGCGGGGTCGGAGGCGGCCATGGAGCTGATCTCCGCCGAGGCCGACCTGCTGCAGGCCGAGCTCCAGGCGCAGCGCGACCAGTTCGAGGCCGAGAACGCCCTCAAGGTCGCGCGCCGCGCCCGCGCCGCCGCCGAGCGCCGCCTGCGCCTGGGCGGCCTCGAGCCCCTGGCCCTGCGCGAGGCCGCCGACGGCACGGTGGTCCTCGCCGCCAACGTCCCCGAGGCGCACGTGCCCGACGTCCACGCCGGGCAGGCCTGCGTGGCCCGCGTCTACGGCCTGCCGGGCGCGAGCTTCGAGGGGGTCGTCGAGTCGCTCGGCGCCGCGCTGACGACCGAGCGCATGCTGCGCGCCCTCCTGCGCGTCGACGACCCGGGCGAGCGCCTGCGCCCCGGCATGTTCGCCGAGGTGGGGCTCGGCACCGAGCCGCGCCCGGTGGTCACCGTCCCCGCGGCGGCGCTCCTGCGCGTCGGCGACGCCGACTGCGTGCTCGTGCGCGACGGCGACGCCCTGCGCGTGGCCGACGTCGTCCCGGGGCGGCGCCTGGGCGACCTCGTCGAGGTCCTGGCCGGCCTCACGGGCGGCGAGCCCGTCGTGGCCAGGGACGCGATCCTCCTCAAGCCCTTCGTCGCCGAGGCCCGCGCCCGGTGACCCCCTCCTCCGCCGGCCGCTCCGTCGCCTCGCCGCTGGTCGAGTGGGCCATGGGCCGGCGCGCCGTCGTGCTCACGCTCACGCTCCTCGTCGCCGGCGCGGGGCTGTGGTGCTTCTCGAAGATGGAGGTCGACGCCTACCCGGACATCTCGGCGCAGGTCGTCCAGGTCATCACCACGTTCCCCGGCCGGGCCCCCGAGGAGGTCGAGCGGCAGGTCACGATCCCGATCGAGCTCGCCATGGCCAACGTGCCGCAGGTCGAGGTGATCCGCTCGCGGACGATCTTCGGCCTGTCGGTCGTGCAGCTCCAGTTCGACGAGGGCACCGAGAAGTACTGGGCGCGGCTGCGCGTGCAGGAGAACCTGTCGCTCGTCGAGCTCCCCGACGGGGCGACCCCCGAGCTGGGGCCGCTGGCCACGGCCTACGGCGAGCTCTACCGCTACGAGCTCGTGTCCACGGCCGGCCACGACCTCATGGAGCTGCGCACGCTCAACGACTGGGCGGTGATCACGCGCCTCCTGCGCACGCCGGGCGTGGCCGAGGTGTCGAACTTCGGCGGCCTGGGCAAGCAGTTCTCCGTGACGCTCCAGCCGGCGCAGCTCCTGGGCTACGGCGTGTCGCTGCAGGACGTCGTCGACGCGATCCGCACCAACAACGCGACCGCGGGCGGCGGCGTCCTCCCCCGCGGCGGCATGTCGTTCGTGATCCGCGGCGCGGGCGCCCTCCTCGACGTCGAGGCGATCGGCGCGATCTTCGTGCGCACGGTCGACGGCGCGCCGGTCCTCGTGCGCGACGTGGCCACGGTCGAGCTCGGCCACCAGATCCCGTCGGGGATCTTCAGCAAGGACCGCACCGACGAGGGCGTCGAGGGGATCGTCCTCGTGCGCCGCGGCGAGAACACGTCGGTCGTGCTCGCGCGGGTCAAGGAGGCGATCGACGAGCTCAACGGCGGCCTCCTGCCCGAGGGCGTGCAGGTGGTGCCCTTCTACGACCGCACGCACCTGGTGCAGAGCACCATGGAGACGGTCTCGCACAGCGTGCTGCTCGGCGTGACGCTCGTCGTGCTCGTGCTCCTGATCTTCATGGGCAGCCCGGCCATGGCGCTGCTCGTGGCGCTGACGATCCCCTTCTCGCTCCTGTTCGCCATGGTGCTCATGTACCTGGTGGACATCCCGATCGGGCTCCTGTCGATCGGGGCGATCGACTTCGGGATCATCGTCGACGGCGCGGTCATCATGAGCGACCGCATCGCCCACCGGCTCTCCGCCATGCGCGGCCACGAGCGGAAGGCCGTGTGGCGGGAGGTGCTCACGGCCGCGCTCGAGATGGAGCGGCCGGTGTTCTTCTCCATGCTCATGATCATCGGCGCCTACCTGCCGCTGCTCACGCTCACGAGCATCGAGGGCCTGCTGTTCCGGCCCATGGCGCTGACGCTGGTCTTCGCCCTGGTCGGCGCCCTGATCTTCACCCTGCTCGTCGTCCCGCCGCTGGCGTCGCTCCTCCTCCGCGGCGGGGTGCCCGAGTGGGAGCACCCGCTCCTGCGCCGCGGGCGGCCCCTCTACGCCGCGACCCTGCGCCACCTCCTGCGCACGCGCTGGGTCGTGGCCCCGGGCGCCGTCCTGCTCCTGAGCGTGGCGCTCTGGCGCGTCGTCCCCGGGATCGGCCTCGAGTTCCTCCCCTACATGGACGAGGGCGTCGTGTGGGTGCGCGCCAACTTCCCCGAGGGGACGTCGCTCCAGCAGACGTCCGCCTACGGCGGGCGCATCCGCGAGCTCGTCCTCGAGCACCCCGACGTCGAGTTCATCACCATCCAGAGCGGGCGCAACGACAGCGGCACCGACCCGTTCCCGCCCAGCCGCATGGAGGTGATGATCGGCCCGCGCCCGCGGGCGGAGTGGACGCGCGTGCGCACGAAGCACGAGCTCGTGGCCGAGCTCGGCGCGCGCCTGCGCGAGGAGTTCCCCACCACGCGCTTCAACTTCACCCAGCCGATCATCGACAGCGTGACCGAGGACACCAACGGCACGTCGGCCAACCTCGCCGTCGAGCTCTCCGGCCCCGACCTCGACCTGCTGCGGCGGCTCGGCCAGGAGGCGGCCGACGCCCTGCGCCGCGTCCCGGGCGCCGTCGACGTGGCGATCGAGCAGGAGGGGCCGCAGCCGCAGCTCGTGATCGCCCCCGACCGCGAGCGCTGCGCGCGCTACGACGTGCGCGTCGAGGACGTGACGGGGCTGATCGACACGGCCCTCGGCGGCGACCCGGTGGGCGTGATCTACGAGGGCGAGCGGCGCTTCGACGTCGTCGTGCGCTTCGACCGGCGCCAGCTCGGCTCGAAGGACGAGCTGGGCGAGCTGCCGGTCTTCAGCCAGCAGGGGGCGCCGATCCCGCTGCGGCAGGTGTGCCGGATCGAGCTCGTCGACGGCCAGACGACGATCGCCCGCGAGGGCGGCCGGCGCCGGATCACCGTGCGCTGCGACATCGTCGGCCGCGACCAGGGCGGCTTCGTGGCCGAGGCGCAGCGCCGCTTCGCCGAGGAGGTCGCCCTGCCGCCCGGCGTGCGCGTGAGCTGGCTGGGCATGTTCGAGAACCTCGAGCGGGCCAAGGGGCACTTCGCCGTCGTGCTGCCGGTGACGATCGGGCTGATCTTCGCCCTGCTCGTGCTCACGTTCGGCTCGCCGCGGGCCGGGCTGGTCCTGCTCCTCTCGGTGCCGTTCGCCTTCGTCGGCGGCGCCGTGGCCCTGGACGTCCGGGGCATGAACCTCAACGTGTCGACCGGCGTCGGCTTCGCCGCCCTGTTCGGCATCGCGATCATGAACGGCGTGCTCATGGTCCGTTACATCACGGCCCGGCGCCTCGAGGGCCTCGACCTCGACCCGGCGATCGTCCTGGGGGCGCAGGACTGCCTGCGCCCGATCGTCATGGCCTCGCTCGTGGCGATCCTGGGCCTCGTCCCGGCGTCGCTCGCCACCGGCCTCGGCTCCGACGTGCAGCGCCCGCTGGCGACCGTGATCGTGTGGGGCCTCGTGAGCGCGACCGCCCTCACGCTCCTCCTCGTGCCCGTGTTCTACCGGATCGCCAGCCCGGGCCTCCCCCCGCCCGAGGGCGAGGCGCCGGCCCCCGACGGCGGCGGCGAGCACGCCTCGTAACGTCCTCCGCGGCCTCGGTGTCCCGGACCGTCATCACGGTGTAACTCGTGGGAATGTCGTGGCTTCGCGCGCTAGCGACCGATAGATTCCGGGCTAACGGGCCAGGCTTCGACCCCCCGCGCCCCGGTGGGCGTGGGGATCGCCGGCCCTCGAACACGTCCGGAGCCTCTATGTCCGGAGCCTTGATGATCCGCCGCCGCACCGCGCTGGCGCTGGCCCTCGTCGCCCCCCTCTGCGTCCTGGTCGGGCGCGAGGGCCTGGCGCAGGGCCGCGCCACCCGCGCGACGACCTTCCGCGTGATGACGTTCAACATCCGCTACGACTTCCCCAACGACGGCCCGAACCGCTGGCCGCACCGCCTGCCGGTCGTGGCCAAGGTGATCCGCGAGTCGGGCGCCGCCGTGATCGGCCTGCAGGAGGACAAGGGCGAGCAGATCGACGACCTGCGCGCGCACCTGCCCGGCTACGAGTTCCTCGGCCGCGGCCGCAACGCCACGGGCTCGGGCGAGCGCTGCGCGATCGTCGTCAAGACCGACGACGTGCGCGTGCGCGACAGCGGCGACGTCTGGTTCTCGGACACGCCCGACGTCGCGGGCAGCAACACCTGGGGCGACCGCTACCCGCGGAAGTTCACCTGGGCGCTGCTCGAGGTGAAGCGCAGCAAGACCTCGCTCCTGGTGCTCAACACGCACTTCCCCGAGCGCGACGACGGCAACGACCCGGCCAACCGGGTGCGCGGCGCGCGCCTCATGCGCGAGTGGCTCGACCAGCGCGTGCCCTCGCGCGAGCGCGACAAGGTCGCCGTGCTCGTCCTCGGCGACTACAACTCGCAGCCCGACGACCAGCCCCGCGCCCTCCTCGCGGGCGAGGGGTCGGGCGCCCTGCGCGACGCCTTCGTCGAGGCGCGCGCGCCGGAGAAGTCGCCCGGCACGGTGAACCCGAACTTCTCGGGCGCCCGCACGAACTCGCGGATCGACTGGATCCTCCTCGGCGGCCCCCTGCGCGCGCGCGGCTACCAGAAGATCGACGAGCAGGTCGACGGCCGCTGGCCGAGCGATCACTACCCGGTCATGGCGGACGTCGAGCTGCGGTAACCGGCTACTCGCCTTCGGGGCGCCAGGTCCCGCCGTCGCGGACGAGCCGCGCCACCGGGCGCACCGTGGAGGCCCGCCGCGGCCCAGGGCCCCGGTTGGTGCTGCCGGCCCCCCGAAGGCTGCGACGACGTCGACCGTCTCCGGGAGCGGATCGGACACCGGGCAAGAACCGTCCGAGAGCGAGACCGCGAGGTCGTCCTCGGTCGCGAGCCGTCCGAAGGTCGTCGCGCGCAAGCAGGGGGTAGGGGGCTCGGGGTCGGCACCCGACCGACGCCTGGTGCTCGTCCTCCCCGGAGGCCCGCCGCGACGATGTGGGATCATGCAGTGGAGATGCTCGATCCCGCCACGCTCACGACACGGTTCCTGTTCTTCACCGGCAAGGGAGGCGTCGGGAAGACGACGCTCGCCTGCGCGACCGCGCTGCGGCTGGCCGCCGAGGGAGCGCGCGTCCTCCTCGTGAGCACGGACCCGGCCTCGAACCTCGACGAGATGCTGGGTGTGAAGCTCCACCCGCGACCGACGCCCGTACCGGGCGCGCCGCGCCTCGACGCGATGAACGTGGACCCCCAGGCCGCGGCCGACGACTACCGGCGCCGCGCCCTCGGACCCTACGAGGGGGTCGTCTCCGGCGAGGAGATGGCCACCATGCGCGAGGAGCTCGCCGGCGCCTGCACCGTCGAGATCGCCGCGTTCGACCGCTTCGCGGGGCTGCTCGCGGGCGAGGACGAGTCCGCCTCGTACGACAGGATCGTGTTCGACACCGCTCCGACCGGGCACACGCTGCGCCTGCTCGACCTGCCGCGCTCCTGGACGTCCTTCCTGGACGCCAACACCCGCGGCGCGTCGTGCCTGGGCCCTCACGGCGGGCTGACCATGCGGCACGACCGGTTCCGCGCCGCGCGCCGCGCGCTCGAGGACGAGGCGGTCACGACGGTGGTCCTCGTGAGCCGGGCCGACACGGGCGCCCTGCGGGAGGCGGAGCGCACGGCGCACGAGCTGGCGACGGTGGGCCTGCGCCATCTGCACCTGGCCATCAACGGTCGGTTCTTCGCGACCGACCCGACCGACCCGGTCGCGCGGGCCCTCGAGGCCCGCGAACGCCGCGCGCTCGAGGCGCTGCCGGCGACGCTCGCCGGCCTGCCCCGCGACGAAGTCCCGCTGCGCCCGTTCGAGATGCTCGGCGTCGAGGCGCTCCGCCGCGTCTTCGACCCGACCACCGAGCCCCCTGGCATGGTCGCCGGCCCGGCGGAGGGACCCGACCTGCCGAGCCTGGATGCGCTCGTGGGGGAGCTCCAGGCGGCGCCGCGCGGCGTCGTGCTCGTCACCGGGAAGGGCGGCGTCGGCAAGACGACGATCGCGGCCGCGCTCGCGGTCGAGCTCGCCACGCGCGGGGTCGACGTCCACCTCTGCACCACGGACCCCGCGGCACACGTGGCCGAGACCGTCGCCGAAGACGTGCCGCACCTCGAGGTGAGCCGGATCGACCCCCGCGCGGAGATCGCGCGCTACGTGGCCCACGTCCTGGAGACGAAGGGCGCCGACCTGGACGCCGACGGCCGCGCGGCCCTGGAGGAGGACCTCCGCTCGCCGTGCACCGAGGAGGTGGCGGTGTTCCACGCCTTCTCGCGCTTGATCGCGCAGGCTCGCGCTCGCCTGGTGATCGTCGACACGGCGCCGACCGGCCACACGCTCCTGCTCCTCGACGCGACCGGCTCTTACCACCGCGACGTCCTGCGGGGCGCGTCGCCGACCCTGGCCTCGAAGTTGGTCACCCCGCTCATGCGCCTGCGGGATCCGGCCCACACGCGCGTGCTGCTCGTCACGCTCGCGGAGACCACGCCCGTGTCCGAGGCCGCGGCGCTCCAGGAGGACCTGCGCCGCGCCGCGATCGAGCCCTGGGCGTGGGTCATCAACGCGAGCGTGGCGGCCACCGGCCCGCGCGACCCGCTGCTGAGGCGCGCGCGGCGATCGAGCGTCGTCAGCTCGAGCGCGTCCGGGCGGGCCTCGCGCGGCGCTGCGTCCTCGTGCCATGGGCCGCCGAGCCGCCGCGCGGGGCCGCGGCGCTGCACCACCTCGTCGGCGGCGCGAAGATCTAGCTTGCTGGCCAGCCGCCGACCCGGCGGTCGCCGCCGGACGGGCCAGCCAACGGTCTGGCCGCTAGAATCCCCGCATGCCGAACCCGTCCGACGGCGCGCTCCTCCGGACCCTCGACCGGGTCGCGCGCCGCCTGCGCGCGCGGCGCGGGCTCGAGGCCGCGGTCGCCGGCGCGGCCGTCGCCGCGCCGCTCGGCGTCCTGCTGAGCGCGGGGGTGTGGCTGGACGTCCTCACGCCGCCCGCGTGGGGGCGGCGGCCGCTGCCGGCCGAGGTCCTGATCCTGGCGCCCGTGGCCCTCGGCGCCGTCCTGGGCGCGGCCCTGGGCCTGCTGCGCCGCGTCGGGCGCGGCACGGCGGCCGCGGTGCTCGACGCCGGCGGGCGCGGGGCGGTGTTCGCGACGGCGCTCGAGGTCGACCCGCGGCACCCGTTCGCGGCGCTGGTGCGGGCCGAGGCCGACCGG
>JAHBXY010000200.1 GCA_019636275.1 Planctomycetota bacterium
CGACCGCCATCAGGGCTACATCGAGATCAAGGGCGACGCGCGGGTGGGCTTCCGCTTCTTCCTCGCCGACGGGACGGAGCTAACGGACGCTCCGGCACCGGTCGCGCCCGTGAGCACGCCTGCTACGCCGGTCGAGGCGGCGTCGACGGGCGTGCGGCGGAGCGCGGCCCAGGAGGAGGACGAGCCGGCGCGGATCGCCGTGCTGGCGCTCGTGGGCCTGAAGTGCACGAAGACCGAGGCCCGCGAGCTCGTGCGCCGGGCCGGCGAGCGGCTCGCCGACCGAGGCGAGGCGCGCTCGGTCGAGGCGCTGACCGCGGAGGCGCTGCGGATCGTCGGCGACGGCCTGATCGGACGCGGGGTCGAGCAGGTCGATCCGGGCGCTCGATCGGCGTAGCGAGGGTCGGGGGCGGCGGTCGGATCCAGAACGTCGATCGGCGTCGTCAACATCGATTGCGCCTGGCGCCCCGCGACGCGCCGGGCGTGCCCAAGAGATCCAGTCCGTCGCCAGCCTCGTCGTCGATGACGATCACGCCCGGCGACGCGCGGGCCGGTGCTCACACGAACCAGCCCGTCGCCGGCCTCGTCGTCGACGACGATCATGCCCGGCGACGCGCGGGCCGACGCTCACACGACCCCGCCCGTCTTCGACCTCGTCGTCGACGAGGATCACGCCCGGCAGCGCGCGGTCCGACGCTCACGGGTCACACGACCCAGCCCGGCGCCGGCCTCGTCGTCGACGAGGATCACGCCCGGCGAGGCTCACACGACCTCGCCGTCGTCGGCCTCGTCGTCGACGACGATCACGCCCGGCAGCGCGCGTCCGGTGCCCACACGATCCAGCCCGGCGCCCGCCTCGTCGTCGACGACGATCACGCCCGGCGATGCGCGGGTCGGCGCTCACACGACCCCGCCCGTCGTCGACCTCGTCGTCGACGACGATCACGCCCGGCCTCGGCGACGATCGCCGGTGTGCCTCGCCACGGGAGTCGGTGACGCCAGATCACACCGTCGGTCATCGCACCCTCTCTCGCGCTCCGCGCCACGCCTCGGGGGCGCTCGGGGCGGCGAGGAAGCGCTCGGCGCGCGCGGCCTCGCTCGCCTCCCGCGCGACCTCGACGTAGCGCTCGAGCGTGTCCTCGTCGTCGGGCGCGAGGCGCAGGTGCAGCTCGAGGAAGTCGAGGGCGCGCGCCGGAGTCCCCTCGGGGATCAGCCGGATGAGCCTGGCCGGGTGACCGGCGTAGAAGTCGACGCGCGTGAGGACCCGGACCACCTTCTTCGTTCCTGACTGCGCCGGGAAGGGCTCGAAGGCATGGCCGGCGCCCTCGACCACGACGAACTCGGGCCCGAACAATGACTCGGGCGGGTCGACACGTCGCTGGCGGCCCGACCCGCCGAAGGCGGCCTGCTCGCGGATCAGCAGCCCCGCGCCCTCGACGTTGAGGACGACCACCACCGACCCGAAGCGGTCCAGGAAGTCGCTGCGCAGGGAGTGCACGCGCTCGACCTCGCGGTCACCTCTCGCGATGCGCGTGCGCAGGTCGCCCTCGGCCACGACGATGGAGCCCCGCGCGCCTGGCGCGAGGGCGAGCGACGGCGGCGACGCCCCTGCGACCTCGACGCGGACGGAGTCCCGCGTGCCGTTCACGACGTGGACCGTGCGGTGTTCGCGGATCCAGGCGTTCGCCGCCAGCGCCGCGGCCCCCGCCAGCGCGAGGACGACGCTGACGATCGCGGTCAGCCCCCGTCCCGTCTGCCACCAGGGCGGTGGGGAGACATACCCGTCGGGCCTGCCCGACTCCCGGGCGATCCGGCCCAGGGTCGTCGCGAGGATGCCTCGACGGGCCTCGTCGGGGAACTCGCGCTCGAGCAGGGCGGCCACCCGCTCCGCGCGGCCCCAGCGCCGGCCGTCGTGCAGGGCCATCAGCAGGCGCCTGACCAGCGGCAGGTCGCGGTCGACCGCGGGCTCGCGCCCGAGCGCGTCGCCCACCAGCAGCCAGGCCCCCTCGACGTCACCCCGCTCCAGGCGCTCCAGGGCGCTCGCGCGGCGCTCGTCGAGCGTCCCGTAGGTCGCGGCCGCGCGGAGATGCTCCTGCGCCTCGGCCTCGGCCGCGGCCTTCGTCGCTGCGGCGGCGGCCCGCACCAGGCGCTCGGCTCTGACCGCAGCCGTGACGTCGACCCCGCCGCGCAGGTTGCGCCAGAGGGCGCGCGGCGTGACCAGGAGCGCGATCCCCCACCACCCGAGGAGCGCCGTGAGCACGGTCGGCAGGGCGCCGATGCGGACGGCCGACTCGCCCGGGCGCACCAGGTAGCGGTGGCTACCCGTGTAGGAGCTCATGAGGACGGTGGCGCATATCTCGAACACGACGACCCGCGCGCCTGCGTCGATCTCGGCCACGACGCCCAGGTCGTCCAGGCCCTCGGCGCGGGCGATCGACGTGTCGGTCCAGGTCAGCATGAAGATCTTCTAGACAACCATGGAAGAGCTGACAACAACCCCGGGGCCTCGCTGCCCCCCGCGAGGCAGCCGCCGGCCCGTCGCGGCGCCGCCGCCACCCCGCCCCGGGGCCCTGGGCCGCTAGAGTGGGCTCCCGGAGGGGGGCGCCCGTGTCCGACCTGGTCCGCCTGAGCTTCTCGCTGGAGCAGCCGCTCAACGACGCGCTGGAGCAGCTCGTGAAGGAGACGGGCTGCGCCAACCGCTCCGAGCTGATCCGCAACATGATCCGCGCGCGCCTGGTCGAGCAGGAGTGGGAGCGCGACGAGGAGGCGCTGGCGACGGTGACCCTCGTCTACAACCACCACCAGCGCCGGCTGAGCGAGCGGCTGACCCACGTCCAGCACGACCACCACGGCGCGATCCTTGCCACGACGCACTGCCACCTCGACCACGACCTGTGCGCCGAGATGATCATGATCCGCGGCCCGGCCAGCGAGATCCGGCACATCGCCGAGGAGCTGCGCCAGCAGAAGGGGATCCTGCACGCGAGCCTGGCCATGAGCTCGACGGGCAAGAAGCTGGTGTGACCGGGGTCAGCGCGGCGGCGTCCCCGCCGGCAGCGGCAGGTCGACGCCCTCGAGCGGGTCGCCGAGCGGGATCGACACGGCCTTGAGCGCCGTCAGGGCCACGAGCGTCAGCAAGATGGCGTTCAGCGCGATCAGCACGATCAGCGACACGGCCACGCCCTGGACCTTCGCCTTCGGCCGCGCCTCGTCGGGGCGCACGCCGCCGCCGAACGGCTTGACCGCCTCGCCCTTCTCGCGCGCGCGCAGGTCGGCCAGCAGGTCGTTCACGTCGCGGTAGCGCACGTCCGGCGTGTAGCCGGCCAGCTTGCCCACGATCGTGAGGGCCGCCTCCGACACCTTCGCCCCCTCGGGCAGGGCGGCGGCGAGCTTCGGGACCTCCTGGTTGAGCTGGTCGAGGAGGACCTGCACCTCGTCGTCGCCCGCGAACGGCGCGCGCCCGGCGAGGAGCGTCCAGGCCACGCAGCCGAGCCCGTAGAGGTCCGAGGCCCGGGTGTGGTCGCCGCCGTCGACCGTCTCCGGCGCCACGAAGCCGGGCGTTCCGAGCACGTCGCCGCCCGCCGCGAGGAACGACAGCGCCGGCCGCGGCCGGGCCAGGCCGGCCCCCTCGAGCACGTAGACGCCCGGGCGCGGGCGCCGGATCACGTCGGGCCCGAGGTGGCCGTGCGTGACCTCGCGCCCATGGAGCGCGCCCAGGGCCCGGCCCACCTGCTCGACGACCGCCAGGACGTCGCCCTCGGCCAGCGGACCCTCGCGGGCGAGCACCTCGGCCAGCGTCGGCCCGAGCGGCGGGTCGAACCCGGCGTAGAACGCGTCCTTCGTGCGGCCGGAGGTCAGCGCGGCGTCGAGGTGCTGCGACTCGACGCGGCAGGGGCGCTCGCCGCGGTCGGCCAGCCGCTTGAACTCCTCACCGTAGGGGCCGGTGAGCGGGAACACGCGCAGGAGCGCCGGGCGCTGCTGCTCGAGGTGCGTGGCCAGGTAGCGGCGCTCGCCGCGGTCCTGCTCGACGAAGCGGTCGACGCGGAACGGCCCCAGGTCGCGGCCGACGAAGGGGTCTCCCGCCGGCGCGGGCTGGACGCGCGCCTCGAGCGCCGCCAGCGCCTGCGCGTCGTCCTCCGGCGTGCGCTCCGGGCGCAGCGAGGGCTTGCCCAGGGCGCGAGCGCTCTGGGAGGGCGGCGGCGCCGAGCGCGGGGGCTGCGCCTTCAGCCGCCCCGACGAGGTCCGCGAGGGCGGCTCGAGGGCGGCGGCCTCCGCGCTCGACGGCGGGCGCGACGGCGGTCGGCGCGAGGGCGGCTCGAGGGCGGCGGCCTCGGCGCTCGAGGCGGGCCGCCGCGCGGGGCCGCTCCCGCCCGGGCGCGGCGGGTCCGACCCCGGCCGCGGCGGACCCGAAGGCGGGCGGCCAGGCCCAACCGACGGCGGGCGGGCGGGCCCGGGCGGGCGCGGGCCTGGGGCGCGCGCGGCGCCCGGCGGCGCGTCGACCTCGTCGAGGAACACCATGTCGTCGGTGGCGTCCCCCTCCGGCTCATCGGCCTCGGCAGGGGCCTGGCCGGCCTCGTGCACGTCGGTGAACACGACGTCGTCGTCGCCCTCCGGCTCGTCCGTCGGGGGCCCCTCCTCCTCGTGAGGCCGCGCGTCGAGGAACCCGTCGGTGCCCTTCACCGGCCCCCCCTGCTGTCGCGCTCGCGGACGATCGCCGCCCGGACCGCGGCCTGCACGGCGTCGCGCGCCTGGTCCTTCAGCCAGGCCTCGTCCATGTGCAGCGTGCGCGCGATGAGCTGCACCCGGTAGCGTCCGCCGCCCTCCGCGATGACCGGTCGCCGGTAGCGGGTGCCGAACTCGACCTGGTGCGGCCGCTCGCGCCGCCAGCCCGCCGCCCCCATGACCTCGACGTGGACGCGCAGGCCGACGAGGAACACGTTCGTGCCCTCGGCCCGGTTGACGGCCTGCACGGTGGCGCGGAAGCGCGCGTTGACCTCGATGAACGCCAGGTAGCTCGCGTCCTGCTCGAACGAGAAGCGGTTGTCCACCTCGCCCTGCCAGCCGCCGTCGCGGAACTCGATCTGCGGCCGCTCCCGCGCGGGCTCCGGCGTCTGCGGGCCTGTGACGATCACCCCTCCCGACGGCCGGGGCTCGGGCGACGTCGGCTCCGGCGTCGGCTCCGGCGGCGGCGGCGGCGGCGGCGGCGGCGTGCGGACCGGCCGGGTCGGCTCGGCCGCACGCGCCGCCTCGAGGCGCACGGTGAACTCGTGGCGCCCGCCGAGGGCCTCGAAGTCGAGCTGCCGCGACAGCGGCTGGTAGCCCTCGCGCGTGACGACCAGCTCCTTGCTGCCGCTGAGCGGGATCCCCAGGACGAGCGGCGTGGGCGAGCTGTAGTCGATCCCGTCCCAGCGCACCTGCCCGCCGCTCGGGCTGGAGTCGACGCGCACGCGCACGACCATGCGGGCGAGGAGGGCGGGGAGGCTCTTGAACTCGGCCCGGGCCCTGGCGGCCATGGCGTAGCCCTCCGGGCTCGGGTCCCAGCGCAGGAGCTGGTCGCGCGTCTGCTCGCCCCGGGCGCGGAACGCCTTCACGTCCTCGATGAGCTGCCGCATGGGCCGCGCCAGCGCGATCGTGTCGGGGCGGACCGCCTGGAACTCCTCCAGCGCGACCTCGAGGTCGTCGGTCTCGTGCCAGGGGAAGCGGCCCCGCAGCCCCTCGAGGGCGGCCGCGTCGCGCTCGACGCGCTCGAGCTGCGCGACGACGGCGAGGGCCCGATCGCCGACCTCGCCGCCGTGCGCGGTCAGGCTGCGGAAGCGCTCGCGGACCGCGGGCAGGGTCGAGCGGACGTGGCCGAGGTCGCGCTGCCCGCGCAGGGCCAGCTCCGCCTCGCGCGCGGCGCGGTCGTACTCGTCGCGCGCGGCCAGCGCGCGCGAGGCGGGCACGAAGGCGCCGGCGAGGACGAACGCCAGGGCGAGCAGGGCGACGACGATCCGCCGATCGGCCCCGGCGGCCCGCAGGAGGCGCTGCTTGTCGGCGTCGGTGGCCAGCTCGAACAGCTCGGCCGCCATGTCGCGCGCCTCGGCGGCGCGCCCCTCGCGGCGCAGGCGGTTGAGCAGCCGCTCGCCCGCCTCCGCCGCGGCCTTGGGCTGGCGCAGCTTCACCAGCGAGCGCACGAGCAGCTCGAGCGAGGTCGTCTTCTCCTCGCGGGCGACGGCCCGCTCGAGGATGCGCCGGGCGCGCGCCGGCAGGTTCAGCCCCAGGTAGCGTCGGCCCAGCTCCTCGGACTCGCCCACCGCCTCGGCCACGCGGTTCGTGGCCCATAGGCTCTGCACGTAGCCCTCGCGGCCCTCGAGGTTGTCGGGCGCCAGCTGCACGGCGTTCTGGAGCGTCCGCACGGCCTCCTCGTCGCGCCCCTCGCGCAGGAGGAGGCCGCCGGCGCGCGCCATGTGCTTGCCGGCGCGCCCCTGGTCGCCCGCCTGCGCGGCCTCGTGGGCCACGCGCATGCGGCGCACGAGCTGGCTGAGCGCGGCGTCGAGGTTCTCCTCCATGGCGCGCAGCCGCGCCAGCTCCTCCTCCTTGCCCGGCGGCTGGCGGTCGAGCTTCACCAGGCCCTGCGTGGCGAGCTCGTGGAGGTGCGTCGCCAGCTCGAGCTCGCCGACCCCCAGCCGCTTGACGAGCTGCGCCGCGCGCTGCCCGGGCTCGGCCACGACCGCCTTGAGCACGCGCGTGCGGACCTGCGCCATGGGGCCGTCGCCCACGCGTCCGCCGCCCTGGACCGCGTCGCGGCCCTTGGCCAGCGGCACGACGACGACGTGCATCGTGGCGACGTTGCGCTTGAGGTCGGTCGCGGTGCGGATCCGGGCCAGGAGCTGCGTGATCAGGTCCTTGACCCCGAGCGAGACGGTGACCGCCGGGAGGTCGCGCCGCTGGAGCACCTCGGGCTCGGGCTCGCCGCTGGTCGCCTCGTGGTGGGGCTGCTCCCAGAAGAGGCAGTCGAGGAACACCTCGGCCACGATCTCGCGCGCCGCCTCGTCGACCACCGCCGGCGGGAGGTTCAGCACCTCGATCAGCAGGTCGCGCTCCTCGCGAGCGCCGGCGTCCTTCGCGTCCTTCGCCTGCCGGCGCGCGGCCCCCGCCTTGGGGGCCATGGCCGGGTCGAGCTTGCCCTGCGCCACGAGCCGGGCGGCCAGCGACGGCAGGGGCCGGCCCGCGGCCAGGACCCGCAGCCCGCCGCGGGTGAAGAAGAACGACACGTCGCACAGGCCGTCGGAGATGACGATCGACCCGTGGAGCTGCCGCTCCTGCAGGAGCTCGAGCGCCCGCGCCGCGCTCGCGGCGTCGAAGACGCCCGAGAGGCGCTTCCGCCGGACCT
The DNA here is from genome assembly GCA_019636275.1 of Planctomycetota bacterium. Classification (GTDB taxonomy): domain Bacteria; phylum Planctomycetota; class J058; order J058; family J058; genus JAMLIC01. The sequence goes on from JAHBXY010000200.1 coordinate 7,370, forward strand.
CGTGGGCGCCGCTCGAGTCGCTGAGCTTGAACGAGCCGCTCTGGGCGGGGCCTCGCTCCTTCGCCATGCGCTCCCCTGGACGAGTCGACCAGCCCCGCCCGCGGATGCAGACTATGTCGAACGGGGGGTGACAGACAAGGCCACGGGCGCGGAGCGACCTGCGAGGCCCTCGCGCGGCGGCCCGGCCGGTGCTAAGGAGGCCGACGGCTGCAGCCCCCTCGCCCGGGTCAGCGGCAAGCTCTCCGTCGAGTCTTCCGTTCCCGTTCCCGTTCCCGTTCCCGTTCCCGCATCTCCGAGGATGTTGGTCATGCGAGTGAGCATGGAGCCCACTCGGAGGAGGAGGGCTCGACCAGCGCTCGTGGTCGAAGCTCATGTGGCCTTGACGACCGGGAACGGGAACGGGAACGGGAACGGGAACAGGTCGACGCAGCAGTTGACGCGCTGACCCTTCGGCATCGTGGCTAGGCCAGGCCGGAGGACGCTCCCGGGCGGCCGGCGCGCCACTCCCGCTGCCAGGCGATCGCCTTGTGCACGCCCTCGCGCAGGTGCGTGGTCGGCTCGTAGCCGAGGAGGCGGCGCGCCTTGCCGATGTCGGCCACGTAGCGGGAGATCTCGCCGGGGCGGGTGGGCTCGACGCGCACCCGCGGCTCCTTGCCCAGGGCCTCGCCGATGTGGCGGCACAGGTCCAGGAGCGACGACCCGCGGCCGGTGGCCACGTTGATCGTCTCGTTCATGAGCTCGCCGCGGTAGAGCCGCTCGACCCCCGCCGCGACCGCCGTGACGCAGTCGTCGACGTAGGTGAAGTCGAGCACCTTCTCGCGGCCGAAGACGGTCACCTCGCGGCCGGCGGCGATGTCGCGGATGAACAGCGGGATGACCCGCTCCATGCGCTCGAGGTCGTCATCGTAGCGGCCGTAGACGTTGCTGAAGCGGAAGGTAAGCGTCGGCACGCCGTAGCACAGGGCGTAGCTGAGGACGAAGGCCTCGCCGGCGATCTTCGAGGCCGAGTAGGGGCTCTTGGCCACGACTCGGCGGTCCTCGTCGGTGAGCCCCTCGCCCACGTCGCCGTAGGCCTCGCGCGAGCTGCCGAAGACGATCGGCGTGCCCCGGGCGCGGGCCACCTCGAGCACGTTGAACGTGTCGACCACGTTCTCGAGCGCGCGCTCCGGCCGCACGACGAGCTCGTGCACCTTGGCGTGGGCGGCGAAGTGGACGATCACGTCCCACGCCTCGGCCTGGAGCGCCGCCAGGAGGTCGGCCGGCGGCCGGCGCAGGTCGAGGACGCGCGTGGCGATCCGGTCGGTCCAGGGGTTGGAGCGCAGGTCGACGCCGGCGACCTCGTGGCCGGCGTCGAGGAGCCGGAGGCCGAGGTTGGTGCCGATCTGGCCGCTCGAGCCGGTGATCAAGATCCGCATTCAGCGTCGCTCGGGGCCGTTGGCCGTGCCGGTGCTGGTGGCGGCGGCCTGCGCCGCCCCGGCGGGCGCCCGGCCGGGGTGGAGGCGCGCCTCGAGGCGCGCCGCCTCGTCCTCGAGCGCCTGCACGGTGCGCGGGGCCTCGATCGAGAGGCGGGCCCGCAGGAGCTGGATGCGCGCCAGGAGCGGGTAGAGCCGGCGCTGGTCCTCCTCGAGGGAGCGCTGCGCGCGCCCCTCGACCCCGGCGCGGGCCAGGACCAGCCTGGCGGCGCGGGCGCGCTCCTGCAGCGGCTCGAGCTCGCGCCAGGCGGTCTCGCGGTCGCCGCGGGTCAGGGCGGCCTCGGCGCTCTCGACCGCCGCCTCGAGGCGCGGGCCGGCTTCGGGGTCGGGGTCGAGGACGCTCCGCAGCTCCTCGAGCACCTTCGCCACGGGCTCGCGGGGGACCGTCAGCGGCTCGTAGCGGGGCCGCACGGCCTCGTGCTCGAGCTCGCGCACGAACAGGCGCGCCAGCTCGGCCGTGGCCTCGGCGTCCCACTCGCCGGCCCAGGTGCCTCGCCAGGCCGCGGCGTGGTCCTCGCGGGCCAGGAGCGCCCCGAGCGCCGCGTCCGAGCCGCGGTCGATCGTGCGCAGGAGGTCGCGCTCGAGCCCGCGGAGCTGGACCACGGCGACGGCCTCGTGGCCCAGGCGGGCGAGCCCGAGGCCGATCACGACCGACGCGGCCGCCGTGACGGCGTAGCGCCGGTAGCGCCGGCGCCGCTCGGCGTGCTCGCCCGTCTCGACGTCCTTCAGCAGCGCCTGCGCCTTGAGGTCGTCGGGCTGCGCCTCGAGCGCGCGCCGGAGCAGCAGCGCGGCGTCGTGGACGTCGCCCTTGTCGAGCTCCTCCTGCGCCAGCTCCTTCCAGATCGTGGACGCCGTGGCCGGCTCGTGCAGCCGCTGGTGCACGTCGGCCAGCTTCTCGCGCAGCCCCCGGTCGCGCGGGCTGAGCACGAGCAGGCGCGGGTAGACGCCCTTGGCCTTGTCGCCCAGCCCGAGCTGCATGTAGACGCGCACCAGCCGGTCGGCGGTGTGCGTGGCGTCGCGCAGGTCCTTGGCCTCGACGAGCAGGTCGAGCAGCCGCTCGAGCGGCAGCGGGTCGGCCGGGGCCAGCTCGGCGGCCTTCGCGTACTGCTCGGCCGCGGCCTTGCGGTCGCCGTGCTCGAGGAGGATCCCGGCGAAGAGCTTGCGCTCGTCGGCCGCCTCCTGGTTGCGCCGGAGCTTCTCGAGGATGGCGATGCGCCGCTGGTTGAGGTCGCGGTTGCCGCGCTCGTAGGCCAGCCCGCGCGAGTAGTAGGACGCAGCCGCGTCGAGCTGGCCGGCCGTCTCGGCCGCCTTGCCCAGGTCCAGGTACTCGGGCGCCGTGGCCACGCGGACATCGCCCTCGTTGACGAGCCCGAGCAGCGCCTCGCAGCAGGCGAACTTGGTGTAGGGGATCGAGTGGAAGACCTCGTGCAAGGGCTTCGTGCCCGCCGCCGTCATGAGCAAGAGGTCGCGGACGATCGGCGGGTCGTCCTCCGCCGGGGCACGCGCGGCCACGTAGACCTCGCGGAACGACGGGACGGCGCGCTTGATGCGCTTGAACTCGTCGATCCGCCGCATGGCCTCCATGAGGATCTCGGCCGGCGCGATCTTCAGCTCGGCCGCCGCCTCGTCCTCGTCGAAGCGCCCCTGGTCGTAGGACTCGAGGAAGTTGAAGCTCCCCTCCTCGAGGAGGAAGCAGTCGTAGACGCGCTCGAGGACGAGCGTGCGGGTCATGGCGCCGAACTCGCCCGCGTCCATCAGGTTGCGCCGCTGGAGCGACTTGAGCAGCGAGCCCTTGCGGCGGAAGAAGCGCGACGGGCGCGCGTCCTTCGCCTCGATCTTGCGCCGGCGCACCAGCTCGTCGGCGATCCCGTGCTCCTCGCCCGTGGGCGCCGCGCAGCCGACCACGAACCCCTCGCGGAAGGCGACGAGCCGCTCGCCGTGGGCGTCCTTGATCGCCAGCGCTCCGGTGAGGGAGTTCTGGTGGATGGACTGGAACACGTCCGCCAGCGGCAGCTTCTTCAGGTCGCCCGCGAACACGCGCCCTCCAGCCCGCCCGTGCGCCGGGCGCCCCCGCCCGGCCCGGGCATGCTAACCGAAGGGGCCGGGCGGCACCCGCCGCGCGCAGAAACCCCGCCGTCAGCCGCCCTTGCCGCGGGCGGGGGGCGGCTGCGGGGCCGCGCGCTCGCGCTCGGCCAGCTCGCGCGCCCGGGCGTGGTCCTCGGCCGCCTGGACCGGCCGGCCGAGCTGGAGGAGCACGTCGCCGCGGAGCTGGAGGTGCTGGCTGCGGACGTCGGCGCCGTAGTTGACGATCGCGCGCGTGAGGTCGTGGTAGGCCGAGTCGAACAGCGCCCGGGCGCGGAGCGGGTCGCTGCGCCGGGCCTGCTCGATGCGCACGCGCGCGCGCAGGACGTACGGGGAGCGGATCCCCTCGCGCTGGGCGGCGATCACCTGCTCGACGAAGCCCAGCGCCTCCTGCAGGCGGCCCGCCTTGAGGTTCTCGAGGGCCCGCGGCTCGAGGTGGTGGCCCGAGTCGAGCACGTCGAGCGGGTCGGTGCCCGGCGGGAGCGGCGCCGGGGTCGTGGCCGCGGCCACGTCGATCACCTGCGTGAGCCGTCGCTCGTTGCCGACGTCGTCGCGCGCGACGACGACCACCTCGTTGCGCCCGGGCGCGAGGGCCACCTCGCAGGGGACCGCGCGGGCGACGACGACGCCGTTGCGCAGCACCTCGACCGTGAAGGGCCCCTCGTCGGTGACCTCGCCCGTGACGCGCGCCGCCTCGGCGCTCAGGGCCGTGACCCGCACGCCGTCGAGCGACGGGGCGGCCGCGTCGACCGTGACCTCGCCCTGCACCTCGTGGCGCCGGCCGGCGGCGGTCGTCACGACGACGACGACCGTGTGCCGCCCGGCCGGGAGGTCGACGGTGCCCGGGAGGGCGGCCAGGAGCACCCGGGCGCCGGCCGCGGAGACGAGCGCCTGGGCCCCCGCCGGCAGCCGGCCGTCGATCCGCACGCGCGGGCCCGAGCGGGCGGGGAGGCGCACGAGCGGGGCGTCGTCGACCGGGGCCGGGGCCGCCTCGCGCACGCGCACCTGCAGCGGCAGCGTGGCCTCGTTGCCCGCCTCGTCGCGGGCGCGCACGACGAGGGCGTGGTCGCCCGGCGGCAGGTCCAGGCGCGCGCGGCGCACGGCGTCGCCCTGGAGCGGCGCCGGCGCGCGGCCGGGGGCCACGACGACGACCTCGGGCACGGGGCCGGCGTCCTCGACCCGCACGGCCAGGTCGAGCGGCCCCGTGATCGTCGTCGGCGTCGGGCCCTCGAGGGTCAGCCGCGGCGGGGTCGTGTCCAGGCGGAAGGTGCGCGACACGCGCGTGAGGTTGCCGAGGGCGTCCTGCGCCTCGACCGTGACCTCGTGGGCGCCGTCCTGGAGGTCGGGCAGGTCGAGGCGCAGGACGAGCGCGCCGCCGCGCTCTTCAGCACGCTCGTCGGGGCGACGCGCGCGGCCGTCGACGAGCAGGCGCACGGCGCCCAGGCCCGACGGGTCGCTCACGCGCGCCTCCACGCGGCGCTCGCGCGTCACGAACGGCGGGCCCGGCGGGAGGGTGAAGGTCACCGTCGGGCCGTCGACGTCGCGCGCCGGCGGCGGGCCGGCGGGCGCGACCTCGACGTCGAGATCCTGCCGGGCGCGGTTGCCGGCGGCGTCGACGGCCGTGAGCGTCAGGGCGCGGCGCCCCGGGGCCAGCTCGAGGCGGTGCGGCAGGGTGACGGGCGCCGGCGGGCCGCCGTCGACGCTCAGGAGCAGCCGCGGCGCCGGGTCGACGGCGTCACGGACGGTCCCCTCGAGGAGGACGGGCGACGGGCCGCGGGCGGGGGCGCGGACCTCGAGGCGGGGCGGCGTGGCGTCGAAGGTGAAGGCGCGCAGCTCGCGCGCCTCGCCGCCCGCGTTGCGCGCGACGACCTCGAGCACGTGCGGGCCGTCGGCCACGGCGGGCGGCGCGAGGACGAGCGGCGGCGGGCCGAGCGGCGCGCCGTCGAGGAGGGCCTCGACCTCCGCCGCGCCGCTGACGGCGAGGTCCACCGGCCCGGCGGCGACGACGGCACCCGGCGGCCAGGCCAGGCGGATCGTCGGCGGCGGCGGGGGCGGCGGGGCCGGGGTGGTCGGCGTCGCGGCGCCGCCGCCGGCGACGACGCGGCGCGAGACCCGGGTCTGGCGCAGCCCGGCGTCCACGGCGTCGATCGAGAGGACGTGCTCGCCGGGCGCGAGCGCCCCGAGCGGGCGCTCGAGCAGCGTCGGCGCCCCGTCGGCGCGCGGCTCGACGGTGGCGCGCCAGGCGAGGCGCTCGCCGACGAACAGCGTCACCTGCACGCGCGAGGCGTCCGTCACCAGGAGGCGCACGACGGTCGAGGCGTCGACCTGCCCGCCGGCGGCGGGCGCCTCGAGGTGCAGGACCGGGGCCGTCCGGTCCACGCGGAGGGTCACCGGCTGGCGGGTCAGCTCGGCGCCGTCGGGGCGGCGGAGCTCGACCGTGACCTCGTGGGCCCCGTCGGGGAGGCCCTCGAGCTCGAGGGCGAAGGCGCCGTCGGGCCCGGCGGCGGCGCGCCCGGCGCCGCGCTCGGCGCCGTCGGCGGCGAGCGCGCGCCAGGCGACCTCGGGCAGGGCGGGCGTGACGCGGGCGCGCACGACGCCAGGGCGCGCGTCGTCGGCCGTGATCACGGCCGTCGGCGGGCCGCGGAAGAGCTCGGGGAACGCCTGCCGCACCAGGTAGACGGTCGCGCCGAGGCACACCACGGCCACGAGGATCGTGCCCCAGCCGCCGCCGCCGGGGGCCGCCGGCGGCCGCGTGTGCGCGAGGGCCGGGTCGTCGTCGAGCGGGGCGGGCGCGGCCGCGTCGAGCGGGCGGCGTGACGCGCGCGGGAGGTCCTGCGTCGACGCGTGGGCCCGGTCGGCGGCGAACGGCGCGCCGGGCCCGCGCGAGGAGGGCGGGGCCGAGGCGTGGGGGAGGTCGACGGTGTCCGCCCGGGCAGGGTCGGGCGGCCCGCCGTGGATGGCCGTGACGTCGAAGGCGGCCGGGGTGTCGACGCGGCCGGGCGGCCTCGCGGCCGGGAAGGCGCCGGTGTTCAGGGCGCCGAGCGACGGCGGGCCCGCCGCCTCGGGCTCGGGCGGCCGGCCCTCCGGCTCGGGCGGCCGGCCCTCGGCCTCGGACGACCGGAAGGCGCCGGTGACGAAGGCCGACGGGCGCGGGTCGGGCGTGTCGGGGTCGTGCGCGCTCATGGTCGGCCGTCCTTCTCGAAGCCGTCGATCACCCGCTCGAGGCCGTCCGCGACCTCCGCCCCCAGGCGCGCCCGCAGGCCCCGGGCGACGTCGGCGCGGAAGGCGCGGTCGGCGGCCACGTGCGGGCGGAGCCGCCCCAGGGCCACCGCGAGCAGCCGGTCCCGGTCGGCCGACGCGGGCGCGCCGGCGAGGCCCAGGGCGAGCTGACGCAGCCCGTTCTGCAGGCGCAGGCTGAAGCCGTCGCCCAGCCGCGCCAGCACGGCGTCGACGGCCTCGGGGCCGAGCGGGAGGAGCGCCTCGAGCTCGAGGCGGCCGGCGCGCGCGCGGGCGGCGAGCGCCTCGAGCAGCGGCGCGTCGGCGGCGGCCCGCGC
>JAHBXY010000201.1 GCA_019636275.1 Planctomycetota bacterium
CCAGGTGCGCCTCGACCGCGGCGGGGGGGGCCGCGAGCCCGAGCGCGTGGTCGAGCAGCGCGTCGTCGTCGGGGTGGGTCATGACAGCCTCTCTCTCAGGAGCTTGATCGCGCGGTGGAGCACGACGCGGACGTTGCCCTGCGTCATGTCCAGGCGCGCGGCGATCTCGGCCGCGTCGAGGCCGAGCGTGTACTTGAGGTGCAGGACGGCGCGGCAGCGCGCCGGCAGGGCGGCCACGGCCGCCGCGATCGCCGGGCTGGCCTCGGGTGTGAGCGGCGCGGCGGGCGCGGGCGCGGCCTCGTCGTCGAGCGGCGCCCAGGCGCGCCGCGCGCGCAGGGCGTCGACGCAGCCGTTGTGCGCGATCCGGAACAGCCAGGGGGCGAAGCGGCGCGCCGCGTCGAAGCGGTCGAGCGCGCGGTAGGCGCGGAGGAAGGCCTCCTGCACCCGGTCCTCGGCCTCGGCCACGTCGCCGCCGAGGAGGCGCCGGCAGTAGGCCAGGAGCGGCCCGGCGTGCCGCCGCACGAGGGCCTCGAAGGCCGCCGCGTCGCCGCGGGCGGCCCGGGCCGCGAGGGCCTCGTCGGCCGGGTGGGGGCTCGGGGCGAGGCCCGGGCCCGGGTTCGCCCCGGGCGTCGGGTCCGCGGCGGCCGCGGGGGTCACGTCCTCGAAGACCACGGCGCCCATGTCACCACGATTACGGCCCCGTCGGACCGGTCGTTACAGGCCGAGCCCCGTCCGTGCCGCGGGGTGCCGCTCGATCGAGCATCGGCCCCGAGGAGACGGCGTAAGTCTCATGTCGGCAATGGGCGCCGGTTGGCCCGGGCGCTGCTCTGGAGGTGGGCGGGAGGGAGGCGTGATGAGGCGATCGATCGTGCTCGCGGCGGCGCTCCTCGTGACGGCCCCGGCGGTCCACGCCCAGGAGGCCTTCTCCTACGTCCTCACGGGCGGCGCGCAGGGCGAGGTGACCCTGCGCCGCGAGGGCGACGGGTTGCGCCTCACGGGCCGGATCGACGGGCGCGACCTCGACCTGCGGGGCGAGCGGCGCGGCGACGGCTGGCGCTTCGTCGTCCCCGGCACGCCGGGCCTGGCCGGCGCCCTCGCCGGTCGGCAGGCCGCCGGCCCGCGCGAGCTCTTCGTGCGGCGCGCGCCGGGCGACGTCCTCGAGGGGCGCCTCGAGGGCGGCGGCGCGGGGCAGGTGACCCTGCGCGGGGCGCGCCGGCAGGCGCCCGTCGTCCCGGCCGAGTGCGCGCCGGTCCGCGACCGCTGGTGGTCGCGCCACGGCGTGGCCACCTGGGAGCTCGGCCGCTCGCTGTGGGACTTCTTCAAGCCCGGCAGCCGCCGCCTGGAGGAGCTGCGCGGTCCGATGTCCATGGCCGACGCGCGCGGGCTGCGGACCCGCCTCGAGCGGCTGCCGGCGCCGTGGACGCCCGAGACGATCTACGCCGAGGCGCGGGCGATGACCTCGAGCCCGCGCGAGGCCCTGCAGCTCGCCTTCGCCCTGTCGATCGACCACCTCGACCTGCCGCTGGCCCCCCTGCCGGGCGTCGACCCCCGCGAGCCGCTGTTCGACAAGTACGCCCACTTCTTCGCCAGCGCGATCCTGGCCCACCGCGGCAACGCCACGGGGAGCTTCACCGTCGGCTGGCTGAAGGAGGTCATGGACGAGCTCTCCGGCGGCGAGTACAGCGACGCCGACCTGATGGCCGACGCGCTCGGGGCCGAGTTCGGGCAGCGCCTGCAGTGCGGTGACTGACGAGGTCAGGCCTCGACGCCGGCCACCCACACCTGCTCGACGGCCAGCGTCTCCGGCTCGACCGCGACGACGTCGGCCCGCGCCCCGGGCGTCAGGCGGCCGAGGTCGGCGCGGCCGAGCGCGTCGGCCGGGTTGCGCGACAGGAGCAGGCTGGCCTCGGCGACGGTCAGGCCCAGGTCGACCGCGAGGCGCAGGGCGCGGTCGAGCGTGAGGACGGAGCCGGCGAGGGTGCCGTCGTCGAGGGCGGCGCGGCCGTCCCTCACGACGACGCGCTGGCCGCCGAGCTCGCTCTCGCCGTCGCCCAGCCCGGCCGCGCGGATCGCGTCGGTGACCAGCGCCAGGCGCCCGCGCGCGGCGCGCAGGGCCAGGCGGGCCAGCGCCGGGTGGACGTGGTGGCCGTCGAGGATGAGCTCGAGCACGGCGCCCTCGGCCTCGAGCGCCGCGGCGGCCAGGCCGGGGCGCTTGTGGTCGAGCCCGCTCATGGCGTTGAACAGGTGCGTGACGCCCCCCGCGCCGGCGGCGAAGGCCTCGCGCGCCTGGGCGTAGGTGCACGAGCTGTGGCCCAGGCTGACGCGCACGCCGCGGGCCGCGAGCCAGCGCACGGCCTCCACGGCGCCCGGCAGCTCGGGCGCGAGCGTGACCGCGGCCACCGGGCCGGCGCCGACGAGGGCGGCGAGCTCGGCGAGGTCGACGGGCCGCGTGAACGGCGGCTGCGCGCCGCGGCGGGCCTCGTCGATGAACGGCCCCTCGAGGTGGACCCCGAGCAGGCGCGCCGCGCCGGGCGCGTCGGGCGCGAGCGCGCCGGCCGCCGCGACGAAGGCGCGCAGCTCGTCGAGCGGGCGCGTGACGGTCGTCGGGCAGAGCGCGGTCGTCCCGCGGCGCAGGTGGAAGGCCGCCACGGCGCGGAGGCCCTCGGGCCCGTCCATGACGTCGGCGCCGCCGCCGCCGTGCACGTGCAGGTCGACGAAGCCCGGCAGGAGCAGGCGCGGCGGCGCGGGCCCCTCGTGGAAGGCGACCACGCGCCCGCCCTCGACGAGCAGGGCGCCGCCCACGGGGCCGGCGGCCCCCGGGAGGCCGACCACCTGGCCGTCGAGGCGCGCCGTCACGCCCGCTGCAGCGGTCGGAGGGCGGGGGCCCGGCGCAGGGCCTCGACCAGCGCGGCGGCCGGGACGCCGACCACCTCGCGCTGGCGCACGACCTGCCGCCCGGCGACGAAGACGTCGGTGACGGCGCTCTCGGCGGCGATCGAGCTGGTGACCGCGCTGAGGAGCGCGGCGCCGCCGAGCACCGAGGCGGGCAGGAGCGAGGGGTCGGCGAGGTCGATCGCGACCATGTCGGCCCACAGCCCCGGCTCGAGGGCCCCCGCCTCGACGTCGAGCACGCGCGCGCCGTGGCGCGTGCCCATGGCGAAGATCCGCTCGGGGTCGGGGGTGGCGCCGCCCGTGGTCGAGAGGACGCCCATGCGCAGGTGGTGGACGCGCTGGAGCAGCTCCGCCGCGCGCATCTCCCCGAACACGTTGGGCGCCGCGTTGAGGTCCGTGCCGAGCGCCACGGGGACGCCAAGCGCCATGAGCTCGGCCAGCGGGGCGATCCCGTCGCCCAGGGCCATGTTCGTCACGGGGTTCGAGATCAGGGCGCCCTTCTTGCGCGCCAGGAGCTCGCGCTCCTCCGCCGTGAGCCAGATCCCGTGGACGAGCACCGTGCGCTCGTCGAGCACGCCCCAGCGGTCGAGGACGACCAGCGGCGTGCCGCCGTGGAAGCGCTCCGAGTAGCCGACGTCGCCGCGCTGCTCGGCGAGGTGGATGTGCCAGCGCGTGCCGAGCTCGCGGGCCAGCGTGGCCCCGGTCTCGACGGCCTCGCGCGTGGCGCCGTGGAGCGAGTGCGGCGCGGGGAGCACCGTCACGTGCGGGTCGCCCGCGTGCTCCTCGTGCAGCTCGCGGATCGCCCGGGCGGCGTCCTGCGGCGACTCGGCGAAGCGCCCCTGGCCGAAGCGCTCCTGCACGTCGTAGATCGCCCGCACGAAGGCGATCCTGAGCCCCACGCGCCGCGCGGCGCCGATCACCACCTGCGCCAGGGCGCGGCTGCGCGGCGCGTAGTCGTCGTGGGCGTTGTGGATGTAATGGAACTCGCCCACCGTCGTCACGCCGGCGCGGGCCATCTGCGAGAAGCACAGCAGCGCCGCGGCCTCGAGCGAGGCCTCGTCGAGGCGCTCGACGAGCGGGTAGAGGTGCGCCTTGACCCACTCGCGGAAGCTCGGCGGGTGGTCCGAGCTGCCGCGGAGCATCACCTGGAAGGCGTGGCTGTGGGCGCTCACGGTCCCGGGCAGGAGCGCGCGCCCGGGGAGGGTCGTCTCCGCGGCGCCCGCCGCGCGCGGGTGCGCGCGCACCTCGGCGCGCGCGCCCGCGGCGACGATGCGCCCGGCGTCGTCGACGAGGACCGCGCCGTCCTTCTCGAACCCACCCGGGCGGTGGAGCCAGTCGGCCAGGAAGAGCTGCACGTCAGCCTCCGAGCGCCGCCCGCAGCAGGCGCGCGTAGGTGCGCGCGCCCAGCGCGAGGTCGGCGCGGTCGATGTGCTCGTGATCGGCGTGGGCGACCTCGATCGCCCCCGGGCCGCAGAGCCACACCGGACCGAGCGGCGCCAGGTAGCTGGCGTCGCTGTTGAACGGGATCACGCAGGTGTCGAACCCCGGCGGGGGCTCGAAGGTCACCGGGTCGTTGCTCGTCAGCCGCTCGACGCGGGCGCCCTCGACGGCCGCGGCCGCCGCCTCGATGCGGGCCAGCGCGTCCCGCCACGGCTCGACGAGGCGCAGGAGCACGACCGCCTCGGCGCGCGGCGCGAAGACGTTGGCGGCCACGCCGCCCTGGATCGTGCCCACGTTGAGCGTCGTCTCGCCGAGCGCCGGGCGGCGCGGCCACGGGGCGCGGCGCACCGCCTCGAGCACGTCGAGGAGGCGGTGGACGGCCGAGACGCCGAGGTCGGGGAAGGCCGAGTGGCCGGCCACGCCCTCGGCCACGAGGCGCACCTTGAGCAGGCCCTTCTGCGCGGCGACGACGCGGTTGGAGGTCGGCTCGCCGAGGATGATCCGCGCCCGCAGGTCCGGCTGGAGGGCCGCGGCGAGCGCGCCCGAGTGGTCGACCTCCTCGCCCACGACGAGCAGGAAGCCCACCTGCGCGCGCGCGGCCGGGTCGAGCGACCGGAGGGCCTCGAGCATGGCCACGAGCGGGCCCTTGGTGTCGGCCGTCCCGCGGCCGTAGAGGCGGTCGCCGTCGCGGCGCGGCGGGATGTGCGGCGGGACGACGTCGAGGTGGGTCGAGAGCCAGACCTTCGGCGGCGCGCCGCGCGGGCGCGCGACGACGTTGGGCCGCCCCGGCGCGACCTCGCGCGCCTCGACCTCGAGGCCCTCGGCCTCGAGCAGGCGCGCGACCTCGGCCGCGTACGCGCCCTCCTGGCCGGAGGGGGACGGGATCGCCACGAGGCGCTCGAGGAGGTCGAAGGGATCGTCCACGGGGGCGCCGCGATCGTACCCCCAGGGGGGCGGCGGGCAAGCACGATCCGGGCCGCGCTGCGTCACCGCGAGGGCGCGGCGCCCGTTTGCTCCTCGTTCGTAAAGCGCCTCATGCGGGGCGCGCGGGGCACCCGGGCGAATCGCCCGACCGGCGCGCCGCAAGTGCTGGCGGCGCGGATCCGGAACGCGGCCTGCTCAGGGAAGGGAGATGACCCTCAGAGTCGACGTCTCGCTGCGCGACGCCCTCCTCGCCACGCACACCTTCGCGGACCGCGAGCGCGTCGTCGTCGGGCGCCACGCCTCGTGCGACGTGGTGATCGAGAACCTGGCCCTGTCGCGCGAGCACGCCGCGATCGCCTGGGAGCGCGGCGAGTGGGTCGTGCGCGACCTCGGCAGCCGCAACGGCGTCTACGTCAACGGCCAGAAGAAGCCGGTCCACGCCCTCGCCTCGGGCGACGTGATCGGCCTCGGCAAGTACTCGCTCGCCGTGTCCCTCACCGGCGCCCACGCGCCCGCGCGCAAGGCCGCGTGGACGCACCCGGGCGCCGTCGCCGGCGCGCACCTGGTCGTCAAGCGGGGCGAGCCGACGGGCGTGTTCTCGCTCGAGCGCGACGTGTTCAGCGTCGGCGGCCACAAGAGCTGCGAGCTGCGCCTGCGCGGGGCGCTGGCCCCGCGGCGCCTGGCGATGATCGTGCGCGGGCTGGGCGGCTACAGCCTCGTCAACGTCTCGGCGCGGGCCGAGGCGGTGTGGAAGAACGGCAAGCCGGTCCCCGACCGCTGCTGGCTCGAGGACGGCGACCGCCTCGAGCTCCTCGACGTGCTGGCGCGCTTCGCGGCCGGGCCCGCCGGGCAGGCGGGCTGAGTGCGCCCGCCGCCTGGAGCCCCGCGCCTGCCCGCGGCCACCGCCCGCCTCGCCGCGGCCGGGCCGCAGGTCGTCCGGCGCGAGGCGCCGCCGGCGCCCCCGCGCTCGTCGCTCGACGTCACGATCTCGGAGCGCGCGCCGGCGACGTCCTTGCCGGGCTGGGCCGCGGCGTGCCAGCTCGTGCGGCTCGTCGACGGCTTCCCGCTCAGCCGCCACGTGTTCAGCCACGGGATCGTGCGCATCGGCCGCGCCGAGGACTGCGACCTGCGCCTCGACGACCCGCTCGTGTCGCGCTGCCACGCGCTGATCGAGCGCCAGCCCGGCGACCGCTACGTGCTGCACGACCAGCTCAGCGCCAACGGCGTCCAGGTCAACGGCGAGCGCGTCGCCCGCGCCCGCCTGCTGCACGACGGGGACGTGCTCCTCCTCGGCAGCACGCGGCTCATGTTCCACGCGCCGCTGGCCCTCGCCGCCGGCGCGGACGACGCCGAGGCCACGCTCGGCTTCGACGACGCGGGCCTCGACGACCCGTTCATCCCGATCACCCCCCCGTCCGGCACCGCCGGCCCCGTGCGGGCCGGGGGGGCGGTCGGCGGAGGGCCGCCGGACGTGGAGCGCGCGCCGACCGGGCAGGGCCCCGACGCGCCCGGCAGGCCCCCGCCGCCACGCCGCCCCGGCCCCCGGCCCCGCGCCCCGCCCAGCTCGCGCCGATCCGCCACCCGGCCGGAGCCAGGTGCTGGAGGAGCCGACCGCGCGCGCTCGGCCCGCGAGCGGCGCGCGGCCGAGCTGTTCGCGCTGGCCGCGCAGGCGCCCTCGAGCGACGACGGCGCGCCGGTGGCCCCCGCGGCGGCGGAGAGCGGCGACGACCAGGCCCAGGCGCTCGGCCACACGCTCGTGCTCGCGCCGCGCCGCGTGCAGGAGGACCAGCGCGAGGGGGGCGTCGCCGTGCGCGCCCTCCTGCGCGAGACGGTCCCTGGCCGCTGGAGCGGGTCGCACGCGGCGCCGCCCGGCGCGGACCACGTGATCGCCCGCGACGCCTTCCTCATCGGCGCGGGCGAGGACGTCGACCTGCGGCTGCAGGGCAAGCTCATGCCCCGGGTCGTGGCCATGATCGTGCGCGGGCTCGACGGCTTCTCGATCACGCAGGTGGCCGGGTGGCCGTGGACGACGAAGGTCGAGGGGCGCGCCGTCGCCGACCGCTCCTGGCTCGAGGACGGCGACGTCGTGGTCGTCGCGGGGCAGACGTTCACGTTCCACGTGGCGGCCGCGCCCTGAGGGCGGCCTCTCGCGCCGAGTCGTCGAGACGCCGACCTCGAACCGGAGCGCGCACGCCACGCGTGAGTGGAGCAACGACCGAGGCGAGGCCGCGGAGGACGAGGCGAGGCGGCGCGCGCGCGGCCGTCATCGATGGCCGGATCCTGACGGCCGCGCGCGCGACGCCTCGCCCGGCATCCGCGGCCGCAGCCGTCGAGCACACGAAGGGACGACCGGTCGTCCCGGGGCGGAGAATCGTCCCGGGGACGTGACGCCAACCTTTACTGCGCAACGACTTGACGCGTGGCACAACGGCTGCTCATGGCCCCGGCCATGAACCCTGCTCGCCTGCTCCCCGGCGCCCTCGTCGTGCTCGCAGCCGCCCTCGTGGCCGCCGGGTGCGGCCCCTCCTCGCGCTCGGCCGCCGGCGCCGCGCCGGACGGTCCTGGCGCGGCGGCCGCCGCCCTCGTCGGCCCGCACGTCCACCGCGGCCTGAGGGTGGAGGTCGACTTCGTCGAGGGCCGGCGCCCGGGCGACGCGGCCCTGGAGACCTTGCGCCAGCGCCTGCTCGAGCGCACCGACCACCCCGACGGGGTCGAGGTCGTCCTCGACGACCTCCTCGCCCCGACCGGGCGGGAGCGGCACACCCTCGAGGACGTGCGCGCGCTGGGCCGCCTGCACCGCGACGCCGAGGCCGGAGACCGGGGCGTGATCCACGTCCTCGTGCTCGACGGCGAGGCCGACCCGTCGCTCGGGCACCACCTGCTCGGCGCGGCGGTCGGCCCGACGTCGATCGTCCTCTTCCCCGACGCGATCCTGCGCGCCGTCGGCGGCTCCGCCACCCGGGCGCAGGACCTCCTGCGCTGGACGCTCGTCCACGAGGCCGGCCACCTGCTCGGCCTGGTGAACCTGGGCGCGCCGCAGGCGGTCTCGCACGAGGACCTCGCCAAGCGCGGGCACTGCGACCAGCCGGGGTGCGTCATGCGCTGGAGCGGCGACGAGCGGGTCACCGACTTCTGCCCGCGCTGCAAGGACGACCTGCGCCAGCTCGGCGGCCGCTGACGGGCGCGCCCCGCGCCCGGGTGCCATGCTCCGGGCGGAGGCGGCCGTGACCGACGAGTTCGAACCGGACCTGACGCTCGAGGCCTTCGCCGAGCGGGTCGCGGCGGCCGCCCGCGCGCACCGGCCGGGCGTCGACGTCAGCTTCGTGCCCGGCGACGCCCTGGCCCTGGCGATCACGGGTCACGACGGCGGGGTGCACCGGGCCAACCTCGACAACCTGTGGCGCAGCTACAAGCTGGCCGCGGCCCGCGGCGAGGGCTTCGGCGCGCAGGTCGAGGCGTTCCTCCGCGCGCTCGACCCGGCCGAGGAGGAGCCGGGGGTCGAGCAGCTCGTGGTGACCGTGCGCAACGTGGGCCTCCTCGAGGAGCTCCGCGCGCTCACGGGCAGCGACGCCCCGCCCGACGCGCGCACGCCGGTGAGCTGGCCCTTCGTCGCCGACCTGGCGCTGGTGCTGGCCTTCGACCTGCCGCACGGGATCCAGCTCGCCATGCGCGCCGACCTGCCGCGCCTGGGCCTCTCGGCCGAGGAGGCGCGCGAGCGCGGGGTGAAGAACCTCCTCTCGACGCTGCAGGTCGAGCGCCACGGCGACGGCCCCGTGTTCATGCTCGTCGCCGGCGGCTGCTACGAGGCCAGCCTGCTCCTGGCCCGCGGCCTCTGGCGCGACCTCGCGGCGGCCGTCGCCGGCCCGCTCGTGGCCAGCGTCCCCTGCCGCGACGTCGTCTACTTCACGGGCGAGGACGAGCCCGGCGGCCTCGAGGCCCTGGCCCACCTGACGGCGCGCATGGTGCGCACGGGCGACCACCCCGTCTCGGCGGTGCTCCTGCGCTTCGCCGAGGAGGGGTGGATGCCCCTCGGGGTGGCCGAGAGCTGATCAGTCGAGGAGCGCCCCCTGCTCCCTGGCCTGCGCGCGCTGGTCGTCGTCGAGCGTGGCCCCGCGCAGGTCGACCCGGAACAGGTTCGTGCTCCTGAACCGCGCGCCGCGCAGGTCGGCGCCGACGAAGCTCGCCTGGCGGAGGGTCTCGGGCGCGGCCCAGGCCTCGTCGGTCGTCCCCTCGGCGTAGTAGCCGGTCATGCTCCCCTCGAGCGCCGGCTTGCCGATGAGCAGGCCGGCCCGCGAGGAGCCGGCCTGGAAGCTCACGCCCTGGAAGGTCGCGCCGCGCAGGTCGGCGCCGTCGAAGCGGGCGCCGTGGGCGTGGCAGCGCTCGAGGCGCGCCCCGGCCAGGCTGGCCTGGGCGAGCGAGACCTCGGTCAGGTCGCACCACAGCCACGTCGCCCGCGCCGCCTCGAGGCCGGCGAGGTCGACGCCGGCGAGCTGGCAGCGCGTCACGCGCGCCTCGAGCAGGCTGGCCGGGCGGAAGCTGGCGGCGCGCGACAGGTCGAGGTCGGTCAGCGCGGCCTGGCCCAGGTCGATGCGGGTCAGGTCGGCGCCGTCGAGGGGCGAGGCGGCGAGCTCGCCCCGCCGCAGGTCGACGCGGCGCAGGCTGCTCCCCTCCAGCCGGCACTCGCCGAAGGCGGCCCCCGCGAGCTCGGCGCCCTCGAGCGACGCGCGGCGCAGGTCGCACTCGCCGAGGGTGGCGACGACTGCGCGCACGCCCTGCAGCGCCGCCCCGACGAGCGAGGTCCGCTTCAGCACGGCCTGCGAGAGGTCGGCGCCGTCGAGGGCCGCCTGGTCGAGGTCGACGTCGACCAGGCAGGCGCGCGGGAGGCGGGCCCCCTGGAGCCGGGCGCCCCGGAGGCGCGTCCGGGCCACGTAGGCGTCGGTGAGGTCCGCGCCGGGGAGCGTGAGCCCCTCGAGCCAGGCGCCGTCGAGCGCCAGGCGGCGGCGCGCGCCGTCGAGCGGCGGGGCCTCGCCGGTGGCCCACAGCAGGGTCGCCGCCTGCGCGTCGCCCGTGGCCTCGAGGGCGGGCTCGGTGAGCCAGGCGCGCAGGCGCGCGCGCAGCGGCTCGGTCATCAGCTCGCGCAGGAACGGGAACCACTCGGGCGCGATCGTCGCCGGCGGGTCGTCGCGCGCGACGCGCGCCAGGCAGTCGCCGGCCTGGAGGAGGTGGTGGAGGCCGGGGAGCGCCAGGCGGGCGGAGCCCTCCTCCGTCGCCGCCTCGAAGAGCGCGGCGGCCGCGTCCGCGGTGAGCCCGGCGTCCGCGGGCTCGTCCAGCAGCCTCGCCACGCGCGGCGAGAGCTCGCACAGGGCGCTCACCTGCTCGACGTCGAGCGCGGCGCGCTCTCGCGCGGCCAGGAGCGCCTGGAGCACGGCGGGCGCCCTGCACGGGCCCGCCGGCAGCGCGCGCAGGAGGTCGAGGGTCGACGGGGCGAGCGCGTCGAGGACGTTGGCGTAGAGGCGGCCGAGGGTGACGGGCTCGTCGGGCGCGAGCGCATGGGCGGCTTCGAGCAGCCAGACCGCGGTCCGCGGGCGGGAGATCAGGGTCGCGGCGTCGGGCAGGCTCCGGAGCGCGGCGAGCAGCTCGCCCCGGCGGGCCGTGAAGCGCGGCGCGGCCAGGAGCTCGACCACGTCGTCCCAGCCCCAGGGGGCCAGCCGGACCGACTCGGTCTCGTCGGGGACGACGCCTGCCTGCAGGTCGGCCCACGTCGCGACCGCGCGCCAGCGCCGGGCGGCGGCCTGGCGCAGGAGGAGCCACGGGTCCTGGGCGCCGCCGACCGGCGCCGCGCGCTGCACGGAGAGGTCGAGCAGCAGCACGGCCTCGCCCCGATCGAGCGCGGCGTAGGCCAGCGGCAGGCGCTTCGCGATCGGCCCCGGCCCGAGCACCCGGACGCCCTGGCGGTCGAGCTGCGCGGCCAGCCAGCCGAGGAGGGTGGTCTGCCCGCTGCCGCGGCCGCCGCGCACCACCAGGCAGCGAGGAGCGCCCGCGAGGACCACGCGCTCGAGGACGAGGTCGAGGAGCGGGAGGGGCTCCTCGAGCGTCCCGTCGTCGTAGCGCGGCCTGACGAAGCCGCCGGCGGTGAGCGCCTCGAGCATGCGACCCCCTGCAGGACGATGGCTCGCCTCGCGGGCGATCTCAAGGAGACGACCCGGGCCGGGCGCCGGCGTCACGCCTTGCGCTACAAGGAGCGGCGTGAGCGCGGAGCGGGTCGTCGTCCAGCGACGGGAGGGGAGCGGGGTCTGCCCCTATTGCCGGGGAGACCTCGGCCGGGGCGAGGCGCTGCTCGTCTGCGAGGGCTGCCGCGCGACCTTCCACGCCGACTGCCTGCGCGGCCTGGGTCGGTGCACGACGCTGGGGTGCGCGGGCGCCCGCGCGCTGCCGCGTCAGGAGGCCATCCCCGAGCCGGCCCCGGCCCCGGCGCGTGACGACCGCGGCCCGACCAAGTGGGCGGTCGGGCTCGCGTGGCTGTCGGTCATGTTCCTCGTCGTCCGCCTGCCCCTGGACACGGCCACGACGCTCGCGGTCGGAACCCTGAGCGGCCTCCTGGCGCTCGCCGCCCTGGCCATCGACGCCCGGCGATCCGGGGCAGCCGCGGGGGACGGTCCGTCGTGGCCTGCTCCGGTGGTACCTCCCGGCCCGCCGCGCCCTCCCGATCCGGCGGCCCGCTGCCCCGCCTGCGACCGATGGCCCCCGGCGGGCGAGCGGGTGCTGCGCTGCGAGGGCTGCGGCGCCGACTACCACCCCGCCTGCCTGGTGGTCGCCCGGCGCTGCCTCCGCGCGGGCTGCGCCGGCCGCCGCGCCGTGCCGGCGCGGGCTCGCGGCGCGTGAGCGCTGGCGTATCCTCGGTGCACGGAGGCCGCCCATGCGCCACGCCCGCCCTGCCCTGATCGCCGCGATCGCCGTGGTCGGGGCGCTCGCCGCCCCCGCCCCGGCGAACGACCCGCCCGCGAGCGCGCCGGGCGCACCCGAGGGCGCGCTGAACCCGTGGGTGCTCGAGGTCATGCGCGAGTACCCCGTCGACGGGTCGTTCGGCTACCACTGGCCGAAGTCGGGCGGCTGGGAGGGCGCCACGCAGGACGTCGTGTGGGGCGGCCGCGTCCTGGCCAAGGGCGACCCGCAGCGGCGCTCCTACTGCTGCGGGCTGACGTTCGAGGTCTACGTGCGGGCGCTCCAGCGCGCGCAGGGGGGCGACGTCCCGGGCCTCGACGCCGACACGCTCCACGAGGCGCGCCTGCGCTTCTTCGGCGACTCGCGCCGCGAGCGCGAGCGGAAGCGCCTGGTGCAGTTCGCGCTCGAGTCGCTGCGGCTGGGCGAGAGCGTGCCGCACGCGCAGGCGCGCGCGGGCGACTTCGTGCAGCTCTGGCGCACCGACGAGTCGGGCCACCAGGCGGTGTTCGTGAACTGGCTGTGGAAGAAGGACGAGATCGTCGGCCTGACCTACTGGTCGACCCAGCCGTCGACGCGCGGGATCGGCTACCGGAGCGAGCTCGTCGGCCAGGGCGGCGTCGACCTGGCGCAGGTCCACGTCGGCCGCGCCGCCTGGCCGCTGCGGCGCTGATCGACGACGACTACTCCACGCGCTTCGGCGCCGGACCCGCCGGCGGCGCGTCGGCGGGCGGCTGCGCCGGCGGCGGTGCGTCGGCCGGCGGTGCGCCGGCGGGCGGTGCGCCGGCCGGCGGCGGGGTCGCGGGCGGGGCATCGCTCGGCGGGGGCTGAGCCGGAGCCTGCGGGGCCGGCTCGTTGGGTCCACGGACCGGCGTGGGCGCCGGACGCGGCGCCGGAGCGGAGGACCCGCCGGGCGAGGTGGGCGACGGGGAGTTCGGGGCCGACGGCCCGGACGGGGTGCTCGGAGCGGACGGACCCGACGGGGTGCCGGGGGCGCTCGGGGCCGACGGCCCGGAGGGGGCGCTGGGGGCACTTGGAGCCGACGGCCCGGACGGGGCGCTCGGAGCCGACGGCGCGCTCGGCGCCGACGGACCGGATGGGGCGCTCGGGGCCGACGGGCCAGAGGGCGTACTTGGGGCGCTCGGGGCCGACGGACCGGACGGTGCGCTGGGGGCGCTCGGCGCCGACGGCCCCGACGGGGCGCTGGGCGCCGACGGGCCCGAGGGCGCGCTGGGCGCCGACGGGCCAGAGGGCGCGCTGGGGGCCGACGGTCCGGACGGGGCGCTCGGCGCCGACGGCCCCGACGGCGCCTTCGGCGCCGCGCAGGCGGTGAGGGCCAGGATCAGCGACGCGGGACCGAGCAGCCAGCGGTTCATCGCACCTCCCTCGTGCCTCAGGCGTCCGCCGTCACGGGCACGGCGACCGCCGCGCCCTCGCCGGGCGCCGGCGGGTCGACCCAGCGGCCGCGCTCGCGGATCAGGTCCACGAGGCGGTCCGGGGCCTCGTCGTCGTCCACGTCGCGGACGACGCACTCCTTGCCCACGTACAGGTTCACCTTGCCGGGCTTCCAGCCGACGTAGCCGAAGTCGGCGTCGGCCATCTCGCCCGGCCCGTTCACCACGCAGCCCATGATGGCGATCTTCACGCCCTTGAGGTGCCCGGTGCGCGCCTTGATCTTCGCCGTGACCGGCTCGAGCTCGAACAGCGTGCGCCCGCAGCCGGGGCAGGAGATGAACTCCGTCTTCGTCGTGCGGCGGCGCGAGCCCTGCAGGATCCCGTAGGCCTGGTCGAGCGCCTTGCGCGCGTCCGTCGGCCCCTCGAGCCGCAGGGCGTCGCCCAGGCCGTCGACGAGGAGCCCGCCGGCGTCGGTCGCCGCGTCGAGCAGCCCCTGCGGCCCGCGCGCCTGCGCCGCGAGCAC
>JAHBXY010000202.1 GCA_019636275.1 Planctomycetota bacterium
GGGCGACCTGGCCCGGGCGGTGGCCGCCTGCACGTCGGCGCTGGCGCTCGACCCGCACCTCGCGCCCGCCCTGGCGCTGCGCGCCGTGGCGCGCTGGGAGGGCTCGGCCTTCGAGCCCGAGGACGACGCCGAGGCGCTGGCCGACCTCGAGCGCGCCCTGAGCCTCGACCCGTCGCTGGCCTGGGCCAGCGCGCAGGTGGCCCGCGTGCACCTCGCCTGGCCGCGCCCCGAGCCCGCCCTCCCCGCGGCGCGGCGCGCGCGCGACCTCGACCCGCGCGACCCGCGGCTCGAGCGCGTGCTGCTCGAGGCCGAGATGCAGATGGTCTTCGAGCAGATGTCCCGGGTGCACGCCCTGGGCTTCATGGAGGTCGCGGGCGGCCGCACGGTCGCCGACGAGGTGGCCATCCGGCGCGACCTCGAGGGCGTCGCCGGCCGGCTGGCCGCGCTCGCCCGGCGGGCGCCGGACGCCGAGGCGCTCACCCTCCTGGCGCGGGCGCAGATCTTCCTCGACCGGCGCCCGGAGGCGCTCGCGACGTGCCGCGAGGCGGAGCGGCTCGCCCCGGGCGCGCCGCGGCCGCGGGTCGTGCGCGCCTACCTCGCCCTGACCGCCGGCGACCTCGACGGCGCGGCCGCGGCGATCCACGAGGCGGTGCGCCTCGGGGACGCGCCGCAGGAGCGCCAGCGCGCCCGCGGGCTCCTGCGGCACCTCGACCGCGAGGGCGTCTCCATGCTCGACCTGGCCGTGCGGAAGGCGAGCGACCCGGCCGAGGGGGCCCGCGCGCGCCTGCGCCGCGCGCGCATGCGCGCGCTCACCGGCGCGGTGCGCGGCGCCATCGAGGACGTCGACGCCGCCCTGGAGGACGGCGTCTTCGAGCCGCCGGAGCGCGCCGCCCTCGAGCAGCAGCGGCGGCGGCTGGCCGCGCTGGCCGACGCGGCGGGCGACGGACACGACGCCCGCTGGGGCCTGGCGCTCCTCTCGGCCGCGTTCGCCGCCAGGGAGGGCGACGGCCCCGCGGCGCGGCGCCTGGTCGAGCGCGCGCTCGAGGTGGCCCCCGGATTGGCGCGCGTGGTGAAGGTCGAGGTCCTGCCGGCGCAAGACGAGCCGCCGCAAGGCCGCTGAATGCGGCCCCGCCCCGGGCGTCGAACCGGGTCGGAGGCCACATGATCCGGCGCCCGCTGCTCGCCCTGCCGACCTCGCTCACGCTCCTCCTCGGCCTGGCGCTCCCCGCCGAGGCCCAGCCGCGCGACGCGTCCTGCGAGGTCGGGCGCGTCACCGGCCCCGTGCGCGACTGCGAGCCCTGGGAGCCGCAGCCGCGCGGCCCCGCCGCCTGGCAGCAGCCGTCGACGCGCGTCGTGCCGATGGCCTGGCGCGAGCCCCTCCCGGCCCACCGCCTCCACGACGCCCACCGGCGCGCGCGCGAGGCGTCGTCGCCCGCGGCGCGCCTGGCGGTCGTCGACGAGGTCGCGCGCGAGTGGCGCGTGACCGTCGACCAGGTCGTCACGCTCGTCGGCGCCCTGCCCACCTCGGCCGAGCGCCTCGCGGCGCTCGTGCGGCTGCACCCGGCCACGACCGACGCCGGCGCCTTCCACCGCACCTACGGCCTCCTCGCCCCCGACGACCGCGACGCGCTGCACGTGCGCATCACGCGCATCGTCGACGCCGACACGGCCCGGCGGCAGGTCCACGTGCGACGCCTCCTCGAGGAGGAGCGGCGGCTCCAGCCCTGCGACTGACCGTGACAAGCTGACGAGACCGCGCGGGCGGCGCTCGGGGACGACCCCGGGCGCCGCCTGCGCGTTTCCGCCCGGGGGCGCGTGACGGCGGGGCGATCAGGTCCTATGATCCGCCCCGCCCATGAACAGGAACACGAACACCCGCCTCCCCTTCGCCCTGCTCCTGCTCCTCCTGCCCGCGGCCGCGGTCGCCCAGGAGGAGGTCGACCCCCGGCGCGGCCTGACCGACGCGGTCGCCGCGGCCGACCGCGCCGCCGCCGCCCGACATCTGGGCACGCTCGTGCGCGGCACGGCCATGGACCAGCTCGAGGCGGCCGTCCTCGAGCACGCCGAGGCCCTCGAGGCGCTCGGCCTGCACGCCGACCTGGCCCGCGCCGGCGGCAAGCTGCCTGAGGTCGCGCACGGCCGCCTGCTCCTCGTCGCCCGCGACCGGGCGACGACCGCCGGCCGGCGCGCGGGGCTCCTGTCGGCGCTGGCCGGCGCCCACGGCGAGCACGCGGCCGACGCGTCGCGCCTGGCGCTCGACAGCCTCGCCGCCGAGGACCCGCGCCTGGTCATCGCCGGCGCCCGGACCGCGGCCGCGCTCGGCGGCGACGGGGTCCTGCAGCTCCTCGTGGCGCGGCTCGAGACCGCCGAGCAGCGCTCGAGCGAGGCGGCCGTCGCGGCCGAGGTGCAGCGCGCGCTCAGCTCGCTCACCGGCGAGACGCACGGCGGCGCAGCCGAGTGGCGGCGCTCGCTCGATGCGCGCCCGGCCACGGCCGAGCTCCAGGGCGTGCGCCACGGCCGCTCGCCGCTGGCCATGGTGATCCTCGGGCTCATCATGCTGGCGACCTACGGCGTGATCGCCTTCGAGCTGGCGCCCAAGGCCCTGGCGGCGCTCGCCGGCGCCGGCGCCGCCGTCATCGCCGGCCTGGCCATGGGGCTGTTCCACGCCGCGCCGGGCGAGACGGCCTACAAGTACGTCCACCACGTCATCGAGCACGACCTGGGCGTCCTGGGCGTGATCATCGGCACGTCGGTGCTCGTCGAGGTCGCCAGCCGCTCGGGGCTGTTCCACTTCGTCGCCGTGAAGATCGTCAAGAAGACGCAGGGCGACCCGCAGAAGCTGTTCCTGGTCACGGCGCTGATGACCATGATCTTCGTCACCTTCCTGACGATCGCGCCCGGGTCGCTGATCGCGATCTCGCTCATCCTCGTCGTGACGAAGGCCCTGGACTACCCGGCCAAGCCCTACCTGATCCTCATCGCGATCATGGCCAACTCGGCCGCGCTCATGACGTTCGCCTCGGGCGTGTGCACGCTCATGCTTGCGACCGCGGGCAAGCTGGCCTACGTCGACTTCTTCCTCGTCTCGACGCCCATGGCCTTCATCTCGGGCGCGATCGCCTTCGTCCTCATGCGCTGGTTCTACGGCGCCGACCTCGTGGCCAAGGGCGACCCGGTCGCCCGGCAGAAGACGATCGAGGGCTTCGACGAGTGGGCGGTGGTGAAGGACAAGAAGGTCTTCTACCGCATGGGGATCATCCTGGGCTGCACGATCATCGGCTTCGCCCTGGCCCAGAAGATCGGCGTCGGCCTCGACTTCATCGCCTTCATGGGCGCGACCGCCGCGCTCATCCTCTCGGGCGAGAACGCCGACGAGGTGATCAAGAAGGTCAACTGGGCGGTGATCGTGTTCTTCGTCGGCCTGTTCGTCGTCATCGGCGCCGTGCAGTCGAGCGGCCTGCTCGACGTGCTCGCCGACGGCCTCATGGCGGCGTCGGGCGGCAGCGGCCTCAAGACGGTCCTGTTCGTCTCGGCCTTCGTGCTCGGCCTGTCGGGCGTCGTCGACAACATTCCGGTGGCCGCGACGCTCATCCCCGTCGTGCGCTCGCTGGGCGAGCAGGGGCTCGTCGTGGCGCCGCTGTGGTGGGCGCTCATCATGGCGAGCAACCTCGGCGGCAACTCGACGCCGGTGGGGAGCATCAGCACGATCCTGGCCATGAGCGCCCTCGAGAAGGAGCGCGGGGTCAAGGTCGGCTGGGGCGAGTTCCTCAAGGTCGGCGGGACGATCTGGGCCTTCCAGTCCGTGGTCGTCATGATCTACATCGCGGTGTTCTACGTTTGGGGCTTGTACCCGGGGACCTGAGCCATGGACCACTTCGAGGACCAGCTGCTCGCGAGCAGCCTGCACGCCTTCTCCGCGGCCCTGGCCGGCCACGTCACGCTGCCGACCGTCACGGTCCGCAAGCTGTTCGTGGCGCTCGACGGCTCGGACCAGGACTCGACCACGCGGGACGCGGCGACGCACGTCGCCGCCCGCACGGGCGCCGAGGTCGTCGAGCGCGTCGGCCTCGCCACGGGCCACGACATCGTCCGCGAGGCCGCCGAGGCCGAGGCGGAGCTGATCGTCATGGCGGCGCCGTTCCGCGAGGACTACCGGACGACGAAGGACGAGAGCCTCGGCTCGGGCGCCGACATCGTGCTCTGCGAGGCGGCCGTCCCGGTGCTCCTCGTGCGCGAGCCCATGGGCCAGGTCGGGACGTGCTTCAAGGACGTGATCATCCCGATCAGCGTCTCGGGCACGAAGACCCCGCTCGAGGCGGCCTGGGCGCTGGCGCTCGCCGGCTCGGCGGCGCGGGTCGAGATCCTCGACGTCCCCGACCTGAGCGTCATCGAGGAGGTCAAGCACCTCCTGGGCGACGCGATCGACGTCTCCGCCCTGAAGGACGAGGCGCTGAAGCGGGCGGCCTCGCGCGACTGCATGCCCGTGCTCGCGGCCGCCCGCGAGGCCGGCACGTCGCAGGGGCTGACGGTCGAGCTGATCGTCAAGGTCGGCCAGCCGCTCCTCGTCTTCGACGAGGCCACGCGCGACCGCCACCGCTTCGTGGTCACGAGCCTGCCGGGCGCCGCCCGCGGCTCGCCGGAGTTCCACCGCGCCCACGACCTGGCCCTGCGTTCCAGGGGGCCGGTGCTGTTCGTGTGACGAGCGTCTCCGCCGCCGACCTCCCGCCCGCGCCCGAGGCCCTCGTCGACCTCCACGGCGCCCCGCGCGAGGGCGCCTACCAGGGCGACCCGCGCGCGACGTCGCTCGAGGACGCGCGCGCGCCCGGCCTCGGCCGTCTGGCCGCCCCGGGCCGCCCGCGCGGCCTCCTGCGGGCGCTGCGCCGCAAGACCTGGTGCTGGGTGGGCGTGTTCGAGGAGGACTGCGTCGTGGCCGCCGCCGTGGCCGACGCGGGCTACATGGGCCTGGCCTGGGCCTACGTGGCCGAGGGCGAGCAGGTCGTCGACGTGGCCTGGAAGGCGCCCGGCGGGCTCGCCGTGCGCGCCGGGCCGCCGCTGCGCCCGAGCGTGGCCATGGCGCCCGGGCGGCTCATCTCGATCAGCCCCACCGCGACCGCCGCCGGCGAGGGCGGCCTGACGCTGACGCTCGAGCTCCCCGGCCTGCGCGCCGGCTTCGACATCGGCCCGGCCCGCTCGCTCACCGTCGTGAGCGACCTCGGCCGCGGCGCCGGGCTGCCGGGCGCGACGGTCAAGCGCGGCGGGATGGCGGCCGCGGGCTCGGTCGAGATCGAGGGGCGCCGGCGGCCGCTGACGCGGGCGCTGGCCTGCGTCGACTGGACCACCGGCTACTTCCCGCGCCGCACGACCTGGCACTGGGCCACCGGCGCCGGCCGCGACGACGGCGGGCGCGCCCTCGGGTTCAACCTCGCCCGCGGCGTCCACGACGACGCGCGCGGCCGCTTCACCGAGAACGCCCTCTGGCTCGACGGCCAGCCCGCCGCCCTGCCGCCCGTCGGCTTCCTCGTGGGCGAGGGCAGGACGCCGTGGACGATCCGCGGCGAGGGCCCGGCCGGCCTGGTCGACCTCGTGTTCGAGCCGCGCGGCGAGCGCAAGGAGGACGTCGACCTCGTCCTCGTGTCGTCGAAGTACCGCCAGCCGTTCGGCGAGTTCTCGGGCGTCCTGCGCGACGCGCGCGGCCGCGAGGTGCGCCTCGACCGCGTGCCGGGCGTCGCCGAGGACCACCTCGCGGTGTGGTGATCCGGGCCAGGAAGGTCACCACAGAGGAGCAGAGGGAGCAGAGGCCGTTCTCTCGCAGGCGCGCCGACGAGACGTGGGCTCGGAGCCACTGAGAAGATCGGCGCTATCAGGTCTCGCTGGTGACCAGCCTCGTCGCCCGCAGCCGTCGAGCACACCGCCGAGGCTCGGCTCCGGGTCCTGCCTGAGCCGACCGCCGCCGGGCCTTGGACGGAGCTCCTGACGTCCTCCGTGTCGAACGGCGGCACGCCCTCTGCTGCCTCTGCTCCTCTGTGGTGATTCATCGACCTCGCGACCCGAGGCCGACGGTCTATCCGATCTCCCCCGCAAGCTCGCGCCGGATCGCCTCGCACTCGTCGGCCACGCCCCGGAACCCGTCGTGCCAGTCGGCGAGGAGGACCTTCTCCTCCTCGCCGCGGTCGATCACCGGCGTGGCCAGCGTGCGCTCGGCCTGGGCCGCGACGAGGCGGCAGGCGCCGAACAGCCCGGCGACGGTCGCCAGGAAGGCGTCGCGCTCGGACGCGCGGTCGAAGGCCTGCGCGCGCTCGCGCAGGGCGGCCACCACGGGCGCGCGGTTGCCGAAGCGGCGGGCGTGCCCGAGGAAGAAGCGCAGGAGCGGGCGCAGGGCGTCGGGCCGGTCGGCGGCGGTCGCCGCGGCGGCGAAGGCGGCGAGGCCGCGGGCGGCGGCGGCGTAGCGCGGCTGCGCGTCGGGCGCCGGCGCGCGCCGGCGGTCGGCCTCCTCCTCGAGCCAGGCGCGGGCCACGGCCTGGTCGAGGTAGCTCCAGAGCACGGCCCGGTCGCCGGCGAAGAGCGGCCCCAGCGGCGCGCCCGCCTCGTCGCCCAGCGCCTCGGCCGACAGCGCCCGCGGAGCGGGCTGGCGACAGGAGCGCCCACCGCCGCGCCTCGACGACCCGCGCGCCGGCAGCCCCCCGGCCGCGCGCGGCCGCCAGCGCGGCCAGCGCCGCGCCGACGCGCGCCCTCGAGCCGCCCGCAGGCCCTGCGCCCGCGGCTCGACCGCGCAGGCCACCCACAGGCGCCCCGCGCCCTCGAGCGGCCGCAGGAGCACGCCCGGCGCCAGGCGCCGCCAGGCGACCGTCTCGTCGGCCGCGCGCCGACCCACGGCCTGCCGCACCGCCTCGGCCCAGGCGGGGTCCTCGGGCGCGTCCTCGTCGGTGGCCAGCGCCGAACCGTCGGCCCCGACGACCCAGGCGCGGCGGCAGGCCGGGAGCGCCAGGCGGAGCTGCCGCAGCGGGGCCGCGAGCGCCGCCGGGCCGACCTCGCGCTCCCCGCCGGCGAGCGCCTCGCGCGCCAGCGCCGAGGCGACCCGGTGCACCGCGACGAGGTCGCCCGTGGCCAGGTCGCCCCCGAGCGCGGCGCCGACGTCCGGCAGGGGCGGGTCCTCCATGGCGGCGACGAGGAGCCGCAGGGCGGCGGGCCCGAAGCGGAGGTCGAGGCGCTCCGCGATCCCCTCGTCGGTCAGCCGCCCCTCGCGACGCCGGCCGCCCACGACCACGGTCCGCCGGCGCCACCCGCCGGCGCGGAACAGCCAGCCCAGCGCGTCGCGCTTCACGGCCTCGGCCATCCAGCGCAGGCGCGGCGCGCCGCCGGGCGCCGGGCGGCGCGCCAGCGGGAGCGGCACCTGCCCGCGCTCGCCGCGGGTCAGGAGCAGCCGCGTGAACCCGGCCGGGCCGACGACGCGCCTGTCCCTCACCTGCCGCTCCCCATGGTCGCCCGAGCGAGTATCGTGGTGGCGTCGGCGCGCGCGGCGGCCGCGCCCGACGCCTCCGTGATACACGAGGTCGGCGCCGCGTGCGCGGGCGCGAGGGCGAAGCGGGCGATGGCGCAGGTGCTCCTGTATGCGGACGAGCGCGCCCTGGCCGCCTACCTGGTCGGCGCGGCCGCCGTCGTCCCCGACCTGGCCGCGGCCGCGTGCGAGCCGTTCGAGGCCGAGGGCGCGGCCTACCGCGGCGCGCTCGTGTTCCTGGGCGACCAGCCGCGGCTCCCGCCGCCCGGCGAGGACGCGCGCGGCGCCCTCGTCCTGCCGGCCACCTACGACCGGGCCGCGCGCACGCTGACGATCGAGCACAAGCCGCGCGGCCTGCGCCTGCGCGCGGCGGCGGGGCGGCGCGGCGGCGAGCTCGCCCGGGCGCTGGCGCCCGTGCCCTGGACGCGCCCGCCCGAGGACCCGCTCGTGGCCTACCTCGTGCGCCCCGGCGCGCCCCTGGCCGCGTTGATCACGGAGCACCTCGAGCTCGGCAAGGGCGACCTGCGCTTCGCGCCCGTGACCCTCGACGGCGCGCCGCGCGTCCTCGTCGACGTCGACCAGCCGTCGTGGTTCGTGCTCGAGCGCTGGCTGCCGCGCACCGACGACGTCACCGTCTTCCGCCGGGCCACGGGCCCGCTCGGGCCGCGCCGCGTGTGGGTCGAGTGGGGGCTCGAGCACCCGCTCGAGGCCTGGCTGGCCGAGCCGAAGGACGAGCAGCAGCTCCTCCTGATCGACCGCGCCGGCCGCCACCTGGCCGTCGACCGCGGCGCCCTGCGCGACGTGGGCGAGCTCCTCGACCTCGACCCGACGCGCTTCGGCGTCGAGCGCCTGGCGCCGTCCGCCGAGCCCGAGCGCATCGTGATCCCCCTGCGCCTCGAGGGGCGCGGCGCCGCGCGCGACCCCGAGCTGTGGCTCCTCCCGCACGACCAGCGCGAGCGCCTCGAGCACCTGCTCGCCGCCACGCCGGAGGAGGAGCTGCGCAACCTCCTCGTCGCCTGCGTGGCGCGGCCGGGCGGGGAGCGCCTGTTCGCCGTGCGCGAGGCGCTGACCGGCCGCGCCCCGCGCCTCCTGCCGCTGGGCAGGCAGGCCTACGCGCCGCTCCACGGGCTGCCCAACCTGCTCGTCCCCTGCGACCGCACGGTCGCCCCGCCCCTGTCGAACGACCGCTACGCCCGCGCCTTCGGCCTGCGCCCGGGCGAGCTGGTCGTCTGCGAGCCGACGGACGCGGGCATGCGCCTCCTGCGCCTCGACGAGCGGCTGTTCCGGCCGATCGAGGGGATCATCGACTTCGTCGCCGATGGCGAGGCCGCGCGCCTGGAGCAGGTCGTCCTCGCCGCGCCCTTCGACCTGGGCGAGCTGGCCGAGGAGGACCTCGTGCCGGCGACCGCCCCGGAGGAGCCGCGGCGCAAGGAGCCGCGGTCACCGCAGCGCGAGGCGCCCGTCGAGGCGGAGCCGGCCCGCCCGGCCGCGCGCGCCAGGCGCGAGCGGCAGCCTGCCCCGGCGGCGCCGCGCGCCCAGGAGGCGCCGGCGACCGCGCTGGCCCCCGACCCGCGGCGGGCCGAGATCGCCCGCCTCGAGCGGGAGCTCGTGCTCGAGCGGGCGACCCCCGCGGCCTGGCGCGCGCTCGCCGGGCTCCTGCAGCAGGACGGGCAGCTCGAGGAGGCCCTGCGCGCGCACGAGAGCGCCCTGTGGGAGCTCTCGGGCGACGACGCGCGCGCGGCGCTGACCGCGCTGGCCGGCGCGCTGGGTGAGGACGGCGCCGGGCAGGCCCGCGACACGGCCGGGCTGTATCGGCGCGTGCTCGCCTTCCCGGCCGAGGCCGCGGCCGCCGCCGCGTCGGGGCGCGCCGAGCGCTACCGGGCCCTCGTCGAGCGGGCCTACGCCGAGCTGCGCGAGCACGAGGGGCGGCTGCGCAAGAAGACGCGCTGGCTCCTGTGGCGCGCGGTGCTCGGCGAGACGGGCGACGCGATCGAGCTCGAGCGCCAGCGCGAGGACGTCATCGCCGAGCTCGTCCTGCGCGGCGTCGAGGAGCGCGAGGTGCCGCCGTTCGTGCGGCGCGTGCTCCTCGAGCACTACGGCCTCAAGGCCGCCACCGGCTCGGGGGCGGGCGAGGCGCTGGCGTTCCTCGAGCGCGCCCGCTCGTTCGCGCAGGCCCTGCGGCATCCGGCCATGCGCGCCGAGGCGCTGGCCCACGTGGCCTGGGCCTTCGCCGAGCTGGGCGAGGGCGCCCGCGCGCTGGCCGTGGCCCAGCAGGCGGAGGAGCAGGCGCAGGGCAGCGGCGCCCCGCCGCACCACGCCTTCCGCGCCCGGGCGCTGGCCCGCGTCGGCGCCGTGCACGAGCGCGCCAGCGGCCACGGGCGCGGCGCCGCCCACCTCGAGCGGGCCCTGGCGCAGGTCGCGCGCCTCCTCGGCCAGGAGACCGACCCGCGCTCGCAGGAGTCGGCCGACGCGCACAAGGCGCTCGTCGCCTGCCTGGGCTGCCTGGCCGACGTGCGCGGCGGCGGCGCGGCCCCCGACGACCCGCTCCTCGGACGGGCGCTGCAGCTCCTCGCCGAGCGCCCGCCAGAGCGCCAGGCGCTGGCGCTCGCCGGCGCGGCCAAGGACCTCCTGCGCCTGGGCGCCGCGGAGCGCGGGCGGGCGCTGGCGCGCGCCCTCCTGCACCGGCCCCAGCTCGGGCTGATCTACGTCCAGGACGCCGTCGCGGCGCTCGAGGCGCTCCTGGGCGAGCAGCCCCCCTCGCCCGACGACGCCGAGCGGATCGTCGCCGCGCTCCTGGCCACGACCGAGCGCGACCCGCTCGACGAGCACTCGATCCCCATGCTCCTCGTGGCCCTGCGCGGCGCGCGCGGCGCGCCCTGGGACGTGGTCGAGCGCATGCGGCAGACGCTCCTCCGCCGCGGGCAGCACTACCCGGCGGCGCTCGTGCGCGTGGCGGGCCTGCGGCGCCTGGCCGAGCTGCGCGACCGGCAGCGCGGGGCCCAGCTCCTGGCGACGGCCCTGGACGAGGCCTGGGAGCTCCCCGCGCCGGCGTCGGGCGGCGCCCTCGAGCGCATGCGCGTGGTCACGCGGCTGGCGGCGCTCGTGCCGGCCTTCGGCATGCGCGAGCGCGGGCTCGAGCTGCTCGCGCAGGTCAAGGAGCGCGCCCTCCGCGAGCCCGACCTCTACGTGCGCAACGAGCTGCTCATGAGCACGGCCATGGCCGCGTCGCGCCTGGGGGAGAGCGGGTCGTCGCTCGAGCTGCTCGAGGAGGTGGCCCTGCGCGCCGTCGAGGCGTTCCAGGCCGCCCAGGGCGGCCCGCGCCGCGCGGGGACGCCGAGCTGGGTCATGTTCGAGACGCTCGACGCCTGCGCCGGCGGCGTGGCCGAGCTGGGCGACGCGAAGCGCGGCCTGCCGCTCGTGCAGCGCCTGGCGGACGTCGCGCGCGCGGCGCTGCGGCAGTCGGGCAGCGGCCACGACGTCGGGCGGTTCTTCTACCTGCACAGCCTCATCCAGGGCGGCCACGCCGCGCTGGCCCTGGGCGACGGCGCGGCGGCCGACAAGAGCTTCGCCGACGCCTTCACGCGCATGCGCGAGGCGCAGGGCCAGGACCTGATCGACCTCCTGCAGAAGGCGGCCGAGACCGCCGGCCAGCTCCAGGGCGCGCAGCGCTACGCCCTCGCCCGCCAGGTGCTCGAGTCGGCGGAGGCCGGCGGCGGGCAGGGCGACCTGTTCGAGCGCTTCACGATCGACCTCACCGCCCGGATCGCTCGCGACATGGTCCAGGGCGAGAGCGCCTTCGCGGCGGCGCTCAAGCGCTGGAAGGGTCGGGAGGAGCGGGGGATACGCGACCGGGTCGCCCTCGAGCGTCTTTAGAACGGTGGAACGAGGTCGAGGGCGGCCGCGAGCGCAGACGTCACCGGGTCGTAGACGCCGCGCTCGAGGAACACGCGCCGGAACACCCAGGCCTCGACGCCGACGCTCACGGCGACGGCGCCCGCCGCGAGGGCGCCGCGCGCCGCGCGCCCGGCCGCGGGCGCCCGCCCCACCCAGCCGACCAGCCACACCCCCACGAGCACGCGCAGGGGCGCGTCGAGCGGCAGCAGGTAGCGCGCGTTGTAGCCCATGCCGCCCGCGCCGGCCGCGACCAGCAGGGTGGCGTAGGCCACGGCCAGCGCCGCGAGCCCCCAGGCCAGGCGCGCCCGCGGCGAGCGGGCGGGGTCGCGGCGCAGGAGGGCGGCGAGCGCCGGCGGCGCGAGCAGGAGGAGGCCGGGGCTGAGGAGGGCCAGGTCGACCAGGTAGCGCCAGGGCGGACCGCCCTGGAGGGCGCGGAGGTAGTCGTTGTGCGGCCCCGCCTCGCGGATCCGCGCGACGACCATGAGGTAGGCGCCCGGGCTGCCGACGAGGAGCGAGAAGCCGAGCCAGGCCAGGCCGCCCGCGAGGGCCAGGAGCGCGCCCGCGCGCAGGGCCGCGCGCGCCGCCGCCGCGGGGCCGGCCTCGCGCGCCGCCAGGGCCGCGCAGGCGACCAGGAGCGCCGCGAGCAGGAGCGCGCCGCCCTCCTTGAGCGCCGCCTGCAGGGCGCAGAGGGCCACCGCCAGGGCCACGAGGCCGCGCCGCGCGCCGGGCGACGACGCGGTCAGGAAGGCCCACGCGGCCGCGAAGGCCGCCGCGGCGTAAGGGGCGTCGGCCAGCGCCCGCCGGCCGAGGTGCAGCCACAGCGGCGACGCCAGGAGCAGCGCGACCGCCGCGAGCGCTGCCGGGAGGCCGCCGAGGCGACGGGCGAGGAGGGCCGCGCCGACGACGACCGCCACGCCGGCGAGCGTCGACAGGCCGGCCAGCGCCTCGTGGCGCGCGCCGGCGACGGCGCAGGCCAGGCCGCCCAGGAGGTGCTGCCCCCAGCGGATCGGCGGCGGGTAGAGCCAGGCGATCGGCCGCGCCAGGTAGCCCGCGAGCACCTCGCGCAGGCCCCCGGCCGGCCCCTCGCGGGCGACCGCCTCGGCGGCGGCCAGGTAGACCGCCTCGTCGTGCGGGCTGAACAGCGTGACGTCGTTCAGGGCCAGGCGCAGGGCCACGGCGACGAGGACCGCCGCCGCCACCGCCGCTCGCCAGCCCACCGTCCCCTGCACGCGGCCAGCCTACCTCGCGTGGCGGCCGCGAGGGATCCGGGGCCGCGGCGGTCTCGCCGCGCCATCACGCCCTCGATCGAAGCAGCAGGCGAGGCGAGGCCGCGGAGGCCGAGGCGGGGAGGCGCGCGCGCGGGCGACGACTAGCGACCTACTTCGGGCCCGCGCGCGCGCCGCCCCGCCCCGTCGTGCGAAGCACGACGTCTCAGCTCTCGAACCGGATCGAGCGGGCCGGGTGTGCATCCGCGGCCGCAGCCGTCGATCACACTTCGGGGTCGGGCACCGCTTCGAGCAGCGTCCGCACCAGCGCGTCCTGCGTCACGCCCTCGGCCTCGGCCTCGTAGCTGAGGATCAGGCGGTGGCGCAGGGCGGGCAGGGCCCAGGCGCGCACGTCGTCGGCGGCGACGACGTAGCGGCCGTCGAGCAGCGCCTCGACGCGGGCGGCGCGCACGAGCGCCTGCACGCCGCGCGGGCTGGCGCCGTAGCGCAGCCCGCGGCGCAGCGCCGGCGGGGCGTCGGGGCGGTCGGGGTGGGTCGCGTGGACGAGCCGCGCCGCGAGCTCGACCGCGCGCGGCGCGAGCGGCACGCGCTCGATCAGGCGGCGCAGGGCGAGCACGTCGCCGGTCGCCAGCACGGGGTCGAGCGCCGGCGCCGGTCCGCCGGTGGTGCGCGTGGCGATCTCGCGCAGCTGCCCCAGGTCGGGGGCGCCGACGTGCAGCTTGAAGAGGAAGCGGTCGAGCTGCGCCTCGGGCAGCGGGTAGGTGCCCTCCATGTCGATCGGGTTCTGCGTGGCCAGGACCAGGAACAGGTCGGGCAGCGGGTGGCGCGCGCCGCCCAGCGTCACGGCGCCCTCCTGCATGGCCTCGAGCAGCGCCGACTGCGTGCGCGGGGTGGCGCGGTTGACCTCGTCGGCGAGGAGCACCTCGGTGAAGATCGGCCCGGGCTCGAAGGAGAGGCGCCGCCCGCCGCGCTCGTCCTCGACGAGGATGCGCGTGCCGAGGACGTCGGCGGGCATCAGGTCGGGCGTGCACTGCACGCGCTGGAACCGGGCGCCGATCGACGCCGCGAGCGTGTGCACGAGGAGCGTCTTGCCGAGCCCCGGCGCGCCCTCGAGCAGCACGTGCCCGCCCGCGAGCAGCGCCACGAGGGCGCCCCGGACGACCTCCGGCTGGCCCACGATGCGCTCGGCCAGCCGCTCGCGGATCCGCTGGTAGGCGGCGCGCAGCCGCTCCGCCTCGCGCTCCAGCGCGCGCGCCTCGTCGGCCTGGGTCACCGGCCCTCCTCCTGTTCGCCGCGCCAGGCCTGCTCGGGCGAGGCCGGCGCGCCCCGCACCCGCTCGAGGTAACGGCGCGCCAGCTCGCGCTCGAGCGGCCCGAGCGCCGCGCGTGAGAGCGCGGCCTCCTCGGCGCGCCGCGCCGCCTCGAGCACGGCCCGGTCCACCTCCCC
>JAHBXY010000203.1 GCA_019636275.1 Planctomycetota bacterium
GCTAATCGAGCCGGCGGCTCCGGCCTATCCTTGCCTTCGCTGCGTGATGCGCTCGCGAGGGGCGGGCGACGGGAGAAGGCCCGGACTGGCACGATCTGGCCCGTTCCGCCCGCCCCCATCGCTCGCTTAGGCGGATTGGCACATGCAGCGGAAGGTAATGACTCGAGCTCGCCGTGCAGGTGAAGGAGGCAGCCATGAGGTCGACGACGCGAACGATCAAGCGGGTCCTGCAGGTCCGGCGCGGGGTGCCGCCGCACTGGGTCGGCGACGGGTTCCACGTGCGGACGCTGCTCTCCTACGACGAGGCGCCGGCGGCGGTGAGCCCCTTCCTGCT
This sequence comes from Planctomycetota bacterium, assembly GCA_019636275.1. Classification (GTDB taxonomy): domain Bacteria; phylum Planctomycetota; class J058; order J058; family J058; genus JAMLIC01. The sequence continues at coordinate 335 of JAHBXY010000203.1, forward strand.
CCTCGACCACGCGGCGCCGCGCCACTTCGCGCCGGCCAGCCACCCGCGCGGGGTGGGCGAGCACCCGCACCGCGGCTTCGAGACGGTCACGATCGCCTACCAGGGCGAGGTCGAGCACCGCGACTCGACCGGCGCGACCGGCCGGATCGGCGCGGGCGACGTGCAGTGGATGACCGCCGGCGCCGGGGTCGTGCACGAGGAGCACCACGGGGCGGAGTTCACGCGCACGGGCGGCACGTTCGAGATGGTGCAGCTCTGGGTGAACCTGCCGGCGCGGATGAAGATGACCCCACCGCGCTATCGGGCCATCCGCGCGAGCGAGATCCCGACCGTGGCCCTGCCCGGCGACGCGGGGCAGGCGCGCGTGATCGCGGGCAGCCTGCTCGGGACGGACGGCCCGGCGCCGACCTTCAGCCCGGTGGGCGTCCAGGACCTGCGCCTGCGTGCCGGTCGCGCGCTGGACCTCGACCTGCTCGAGGGGCACACGGCGATCGTGCTCGTGCTGCGCGGGCGGGTGCGCCTGAACGGCACGGACGAGCTCGCCTCGGATGAGCTGGCCGTGCTGGCCCAGCAGGGCGACGCCCTGCGGCTCGACGTCCTCGAGGACACGTCGGCGCTCCTCCTCACGGGCGAGCCGCTGGGCGAGCCGGTCGTCGGCTACGGGCCGTTCGTGATGAACACGGCCGACGAGATTCGCCAGGCGTTCGCCGACTACCAGGCCGGGCGGCTGGCGCGGCGCTGACGGGAACCCGGGGCCGGGGTCGCGGGTGAAGGGTGCGTGGAGCCCTCGCCCGCGACTCCGTCCGCCCGCGGTCCCCCGCGCTCGTGCGCGCTCGTGCCCGTTGGTGTCGATGTCGCGGTCGAATCCAGGCGCGACGACGGGCACAATGCGCCGGTGCGCCGCCGTGTGAGGAGAGCCGAGCCGCCGCCACCGCCGGTCGTCGTGACCGACGCGCGCCGCGTCGTCGTCTGGCGAGCCGTCGTCGGCGCCATGCTGCTGGCGATCGCCGCCGGCGTCGCGAGCCACCAGGCGTTCGGGGAGGTCGAGCCCGCCGACGTGCTCCTCGGCGCCGCGCTGGGCCTGCTCGCGGGGCCGCTCGCGCTCGGCGAGCGCGCGGCGCGCCTCGGCCGCCCGTGGGCTGCCTTCGTGTGGTGCGCCGGGCTGGCGGTCGTCGGCCTGCTCGCCGGCGCCGTGCAGGCCGGCTTCGCGGCGCGCGTGTGGGCGACCGGGACGACGGCCGGCGCGCACGCGGCCTCCTACGCCGACGTGTGGATCGCCGCGCTCGACCCGTCGACGCTCCCCGTGGTCGCGCTCCGCGCCCTGCCGTTCGCGCTCCTGCCCGTGATCGCCGGCCGCTGGGGCCGAGCCGGGCTGCTGATCGGCGCGGTCGTCCTGGCCCTGCCCCTCCCGGCGCTGCTCGGCTGGGCGAGCGATCCGCTCGGCGACCCGGCCGTGCACCTGCCCGGCCACGACGCCGCCTGGGGCCTGCCCACCGGCCCGCGGGCGGTCTGGCCGTTCACGGAGCACGACGGGAGCTGGCTGTTGGCGGCCCGCGCGCTGTGGTCGCCCCCCGAAGTGCGGCTGACGAGCCTGGTGCTCCGGTCCCTGCCGCTCGACGTGCTCGCGCTGACGCTCACGGCGCTCCTGGCCGACCTCCTCGCCCGCCGCCGCGCCACGTCCCCCGCCGCCCGTCCCTCCCGCCGACTGCCCCTCGCCCGCGCGCTGCCCGCCCTCGGCGTCCTGGCGCTCGCCGCGCTCGCGATCCTGGGCCACCGGCCGCCGCCGGCGTTCCTGGTCGCGCCGCTCGTCGACCTGGTCGAGGACGACCAGGGCCGCGGCCTGGCCGAGGGGCTGCTCCACCGCCTCGGGCCCGACGACGCGGGCGCGGTGGGCCCGCTGGCGCAGAAGCTCGCCGACCCGGCCAGCGCGCAGCGACGCCGGTTCGCCGCGACGCTCCTGGCCCGGATCGGCCCCCCGGCGGCGGTCGAGGCGCTCCCCGCGCTCGGCGAGGCGCTCCGGGACGAGCCCGAGGTCGCCTGGGCCGTCCTGGACGCGATCGCCGCCCTGGGGCCGGCGGCTCGGCCGCTGACCCCCGCCCTGCTCCGGACGCGGCTGGCTTTTCGCTTCGTCTCCGACCCCCGGAACCGGTGGTCCTGGAGAGAGGAGGACGAGGTCCCGCTCCACGTCGCCGTCGATGCCCTCCTTCAGCGGCTGGGCCAGGGCGAGGTCGGCCGCGAGGACCTCCTGGCCTTCCTCGACGACCGCGACGACACGGTCGTGGCGGGGGCGCTGAGGGAGCTCATCGGGCGCGCGGACCTGCAGCCCGACGACGCCGCGCGGTTCTACGAGGTCGCGCGCCGGGGGGTGGCCGTCGAGGCGGCGATCCAGGCCCTGGCCTGGCACCACCGACCCGCGGTGGCGCTCCTGCGCGAGCGGGCGGCGCAGTCCGACCTCGACGGCGACGACCCGATCTTGCTCCTCCTACGCTCGTCGCTCCCGGACGACCTGTCGGACGTGTTCGAGCGGCTCGCGCGCCACGCCGACGCGGGGGTGCGCCGGGCCGTCGCGGAGGCGCTGGACCTCCGACACCCCGTGGGTCGCTCGCCCTTCGCCCCGGACCTCCTGCTCGCGCTCCTCGGCGACCCCGACGCGCGCGTCCATGACGCGGCCGCCCGCGCGCTTCGCTCCCAGTACGCCCTCGCGGCGGACCCGGTCGCCGCCGCGCTCGACGCACGAGGGCCCGTCGCCCTCCCCGCGGCGGCGCTCCTGGGCGAGCTGGGCGTCCACGGCCAGAGCGCCGTCCCGGCGCTCGTGCGCGCCCTCGCCGACGGCCCCCCCGACCTGCGCCTGGCCAGCGCCCGCTCGCTCGGGAGGCTCGTGGGCGGCGTCGACGACGCGACCACGCGCGGCGAGGTGCTCGACGCGCTCCTCGCCGCCACGCTCTCCGCCGACGAAGCCCTCGCCGTCGAGGCGCTCGCGGCGCTCGGGTCGTTCGCGTCGACCGACGAGGCGCCGCGCGTGCGGGACGCGCTGCTCGCGGCCCTCGACGCGCCCTCGCCCGAGGTGCGCGCGCGCGCGGCCGTCACGCTCGTCCACGCGGGCGGGCCGACGCACGCGCGGCGGCCGCGGCCTGCGCGTGCTCGACGCCGACCTGCCGCGCGTGATCGCCGCGCTCGCCGACGCGCTGCCGCGCCCCGAGGCCTGCACGGCGCTCGCCGCGATCGGCCCGCCGGCGCGCGAGGCGGCCCCGGCGCTCGCCCGCGCCGTCGCGGCCAGCGGCGACGCGACCGGCGCTGCGCGCCCTCGACGCGATCGGGCCTCGACGCGCCGGGGGCGCCGCCGTGGGCCGCGCCCTGCGCGTCGGCTCGTCCGACGCGCGCCTCCTCGCGGCCTCGCTCCTCCGCCGCGAGGGTCCCCGCGCCGCGGCGGCCCTCGCCGACCTCGTCGCCGCGCTCGACGACCCCGAGCCGGCCGTGCGGCGCGAGGCGATCGCCGCGCTGGACCGCCTCGACCGCGCCGACTGCCTCCCGCTGCGCGAGGCCCTCCAGGCGCGAGCCGCCGGCGAGAAGGACCGGCAGTCGGCCGCCCTCCTGCGCGGGCTCCTTCGGCGCCTGGCCGAGGCGCCGTAGACGCCGGTAGAGTGCGATCGTGACCGACGAGGCCGAGCCGCCGCAGGGGCCCCGCACGCCGCCCGGCGTGGTGCGGGTGACCGTGCGCCGCCGGCCCGTCGACGAGGCACCGGCCGCCGCGGGCGACCTGGCGGCGCTGGGGGTGTCGGCGGTCGCCGGCGGGGTCGCGGCGGCGACGCTCGGCTCGAGCCTGGGCCTGTGGCTCGCGGTCGGCGCGGCGCACGTCGCCCTCGTCCGGCCGCTCTGCCGGACGGCCGCCCGGCTGCGGGTCGACCGCGCGCGCCTGCGCGCCGCGTTCGCCTGCCCCTACTGCAAGGACACCGCGCGGGCAGACGTCGTCGGCTGCGAGCGCACTGGTTGCGGGGCCCTCTACCACCGCGAGTGCTGGGACGAGTGCCGGGCCCACTACGGCGGCTGCGCCGTCTACGGCTGCGGCGGCACGACCGCGCGCGAGGTCGGGGGCTTCGCCCTGCGCCGCCGCGCCCTGCGCCTCCTGCTGGCGGCCGCGCTGTTCCCCCCGCGCGTCGTGCGCCGCCTGCGCGGGGGCGAGCGGGGCCAGGGGGTCCTGCGCTTCGCCTGGGACGAGGCCGTGGCCGTCCAGCAGAACGCGTCGGCGAGCTGCAGCCAGTCGCTCGTCTCCGGCGGCGTGAACCTCGCCCTGTGCGTCGGCCTCCTCAAGTGGCTGATCGCCCTCCAGCCGTTCCCGCCCTGGGACCCCATGGCCGTGCCCAAGGTCGTCGCGCTCGTCGCCGTCGCCGCCGTGGCGCTCCTGCGCTGGCCGTTCGTCTTCCAGCTCGTGACGCTCGCGGCGGCGGAGCTCGCAGGCGCCCTGGCGAGCGAGGTCGCCGCGCTGGGGCGCGCCGACGTCGCCGACGACGACGGCGAGGGCGAGACGGTCGTCGCACGGCTGGCCCGGGGCGTGGGGAAGAAGAACCTGGCGGGGTAGGCGGAACCCGGCCCCGCTCCCGCGCGTGGAGCACAGGTGATCACCCGGTCGCCAGACCCTCCGGTCGTGACGGACACGGCGCGCGTGGTCGCCTGCCGCGCGGCGCTCGGCGCGGCGCTGCTGCTCCTGGCCGGGCGCCTGGCCGCGCAGGGCCGGACGCCCGACCCGGCCGAGGACCTCCTGGCCGGAACGCTCGGGCTCCTCGCGGGCCCCCTCGCGCTCGCCGAGCGCGCCGCTCACCTCGGGCGCCCGTGGGCCGCGCTCGTGTGGAGCGGCGCGCTCGCGGTCGTCGGGGTGCTCTTCGCCGCCGTGCAGGCGGGGTTCGCCGCGCGGGTCCTGACCCGTGGCGGGGTCGTCGAGGCCCACGCTGCCGCGCACGCCGACGTCTGGCTCGCGGCCCTGCACCCCACGACGCTGCCGGTCGTCCTGGCGAGGGCGCTTCCGTTCGCGCTCCTGCCGGTCCTCGCCGGCCGCGGGGGACGCCGGGGTCTGCTCCTGGCCGTGGTCCTGGGCGGGTTCGCCCTGCCCCCGCTGGCGCTCGGGCGGGCGGGCGAGCACGAGGTCCTCCTTCCGGGCGACCCGCCCGCCTGGGCGCTGCCGACCGGACCCCGCGCCGAGTGGGAGGAACCGGTCGAGCTCGCCTGGCTCGACCCACGGTCGCGGTGGCTCGCCCTCGACGGCCAGGCGGTCCGGGTCCAGCCGCTCGTGCTGCGCGCGGCGGCGTTCGACGCGCTGGCCCTGGCGCTGGCCGCGATCCTGCCGGACCTCCTCGTCCGCTGGCGCCCGGCCGCCGCGGGCCGCCGGACTCGCGCTTTGCCCCTGGCGCGGGGCGTCCCCACCGTCGCCGTCGCCGCCCTGGCGGCGCTCCTCGGGGCGCGCGACCGCGCGCCGCCCGCCTTCCTCGTGCCGGCGCTGCTCGACCTGGTCCACGACGACGAGCGGCAGGCGCAGGCGCGGCGGCTGCTCGATCGGCTCGGGCCACGCGACGTCGCCGCGGTCCAACCCCTGGTGGCCGCGCTGCGCGACGCCGAGCCCGACCGCCGGCGCGTCGCCCTCCGCCTCCTCGCGCGGATCGGGCCGCCAGGGACGCTGGCCGCCGTGCCGGCCCTCGCCCCCGCGATCGAGAGGTGCTCCTGGACGGGCGACCTCCCCGCGCTCCTGGACGTGCTCGAGCCGCTCGGGCCGGCGACGGTCTCGCTCGGGCGTGAGCTCTACCGGGCCAGGACGCGCGCTGCGCCCGCGGACGAGCAGCGCATCGAAGCGCTGCTCGTGCTCGTGGGGCACCCGCTCACCGATCCGCCGGAGACGAGGCAAACGCTGCTCGCCTTGCTCGACGACCCGGACTGGGAGATCCAGCTCTGGGCGCTGTTGCGCCTCGATCACGGTGAGGGCTTCGAGCCCGCGGACGCCGCCGCGCTGCATCGCCTCGCCTTTCGCCATCCTGAGGCGGTCGCGGCGCTGGCCGACATGGGCTCGCCCGGCGTGACCTACCTGCGCTATCTCCTCCATGTCCCCACCCTGTCGCCCGACGACCCGGCGCTGGAGCTCCTCGAGCGCCTCCTCCCCGACGACGTGCTCGAGGCCTTCGAGCTCGCCGTGCGTCATCCCACGCCCGGCGTGCGTCGGAAGGCGGCCGAGCAGCTCGACGCTGCGCGCCCGTCGGGCTGGTTCGCGCGCGCCGTCGGTCTGCTCGTGTCGCTGCTCGACGACCCCGCGCCCGACGTGCGCGCCGCTGCGGCCTGCTCGCTGCGTTCGCATGGCTGGGCGGCGGTCGGGTCGCTCGAGGACGAGGTGGACCGATGCACGCCCCGCGCGGCCGCGGCCGCGGCGGTCCTGGGCGAGCTCGGGGCCCATGGCCAGGCTGCGATCCACGTCCTCCTGCGCGCGCTCGAGGGCGACGCCGCGCCGGACCTGCTGGCCGCCAGCGCCCGGGCCCTCGGCCGCCTCGCCGCCCTCGACGACCCGACCCTGCGCGAGGCGGTCCTGCAGGCGCTGCTCGCGGCGCGTCGCGCCCCGGACGAGCGGGTCGCGGCGGCGGCGCTCGGCTCGCTCGAACCGTTCGCCGTGGGCCCTGACGCCCTCCGCGTGTGGCCCACGCTCGCGGCCGCGCTCGAGGACCCTGCGCCGGCGGTCCGGACGCAGGCGGCGATCACGATCACCCGGGCGGCGCACGACGCGTGGCCGCTCGATCCACACCTCCCGCGCGTCGTCGAGGCCCTGTGCGACGCTCTGCCGGCCGAGGAGGCCGGCGCGGCGCTCGTATCGGTCGGGCGGCGGGCACAGGTCCCCCTGCCGCTCCTCTCCCGGGTCGTCGAGCGGGGCGGCGACGTCACTTCTGCCCTGCGCGTGATCGAAGCCGCGAAACGCGACGACCCGGGCGCGGTCCGGACGCTCGGGCTCGCCTTGAGGACCGCCACGCTGGAGGGCCGCCTGCTGGCGATCGAGCTCCTCGAGGACCACCCGGACGCCGCCGCCGACCTGGTGGGCGCGCTGGCCGACGATGACCCGCGCGTGCGAGAGGCGGCCGCCAGGGCCCTCAGGAGGTTCGAGCCCGAGGTGCTCCGCCGAGTCGAGCCCGCCCTGCGAGCTCGACTCGCGCTCGAGGGGCACTGGGAGGTCTCGGGCGCGCTCGAGGCCGTGATCCGGAAGCTGGAGCGGGCGCGCTGACCCGCCTCCGAACGACGTCGCTGGCCGCTCGTTCTCGAGATCGTCACGCTCGCGGCGGGGCGGCGCCTCGGCGCCAGGTCGAGCGAGTGGCGGCGCTGGACCGCCCCGAGGTCGCGCCCGGGGTGACGGTGGCTGGCCGGCGCGGCGAACAACCATCGAGCCGACCGACCGACGAGGTCGCGACATGACCGGTCGGCTACGCTGGAAGACCGTGACGGCCCGCGACCGAGACGTGCCCGCGCGGCGCGCGGACGAGGAGACGTGACGAGCGTGGTCGTCGCGCGCTCGCTGCTCGGGGCCGTCCTCCTGGCCGCCGCGGGCGCGCTCGTCGGCCTGAGCGAGGGCGACATCGTCCCTGTCGACGTGCTCCTCGGCGCGGCGCTCGGGCTCCTGGCCGGGCCGCTGGCGCTGGGCGAGCGCGCCGCCCGCCACGGCCGACCCTGGGCGGCGCTCGTGTGGTGCGCTGCTCTGGGCGTCGTCGGCGTCCTCGTGGCGGCGGTGCAGGTCGGGTTCGTCGCGAGCCTCCCGGCGACGGGCGCCGTGGCCGGCGCGTACGAGGACGCCTACCTCGCGGTGTGGCAGGCCGCCCTCGACCCCGCGACCCTGCGCGCGGTCCTCGCCCGGGCGGCGCCGTTCGCCCTCGTCGCGCCGCTGGCGGCCAGCTTCGGCTGGCGCGGCCTCGTCCTCGGCGTGGTGCTCGGCGGCGCGCTCGTGCCGATCGTGGCCGTGACCGCCGGGGCGGGCGCGGTCTCCGTCGAGCGCAGCGTCAGGCTCGGGCCACGACCGCTGGACGCGGCCTGGGCCCTGCCCACGGGCGTCGGGGCGCCCAGGCCCTGCGCGACCGCCTTCTCCTACGATCAGGAGTATCCGCAGCAGTTCCCGGCCCGCGCCGTCCTGTTCGCCGCCGCGCTCGACGCCCTGGCCCTGGCCGCCTGCGTGCTCGTCGGCCGCCGGCGTGAAGCTCGCTCGCGCCACCTGCCGCTTGCCCGGGCCCTGCCGGCGGTCGCCACCCTGGCGCTGGCCGCGCTGGCCGTCCTCGGCGGACGTCCGCCTCCCCCTTACCTCATCGACCCGCTCCTCGACGCACTCCGACCAGGGCCGGATCCGGCCTGGGGACTGCTCCGCCGGCTCGGTCCCGACGACGGCGCCGCCGCGCCCGTCCTGGCGGCACGGCTCCAGGATCCCTCGCCGCTGCGGCGCGAGCTCGCCGCCGACCTGCTCGGGCGGCTTGGCCCGGCGGCCGCGTCCGCGCTCCCGGCGATCGAGCGCGCCCTGCTCCATCCGAACCAGGACGTCCGCCTCGACGCGCTCGGCGTCCTGCCGGGGCTCGGTCCCGTCGCGCGTCCGCTCCGGCGCGCGTTCCTGCGCCTCCTGGTGGCCGAGGAGCTGGACTCCTGGCCCCTCGAGGAGCCGAGCCGCGTGACGCGGCTCATCGAGGACATGGGCGGCTGGCCCGACCGCGCGGAGCTCGTGGCGCTCGCCTTCGACGACGACGTCGACGCCGCGGCGAGCGCGCTGTTGCGGCTCAGGGAGGAAGGCGAGCTGGATCCGTGGCTCACGCCGCGCGTGCTCGCGCTGACCCGCCTGCGCAGCCGCGTCGGGATCCTCCTCTACACCGGGCACGTCGCGGCACCGGCGCGGGCGCTCCTGGGAGCGCTGCTCGAAGACCCGACGCTCGACGGCGAGGCCGCCATCCTCGACGTGCTCATCGATCGCCGCGTCCCGCCGAGCGTGCTCGAGCGCGCCGCCGGGCACGCCGACGACCGCGTCCGCGCGCGGGTCGCCGAGGCGCTGGCGGCGCCCTACCGCCCGGCCGACACGTGGGTGCTCGACCTGCTCGTGTCCCTCATCGACGACCCGGCGCGCCCGGTGCTCCAGGCCGCCACCCACGCGCTCGTCAGTCACCGCGCGGAGGGCCTCGCGGCGCTGACCGCCGAGGTGGCCTCCGGCTCGCCCCGGGCGCGCGCCGCGCTCGCCGCGCTCGCCCTGAACCGCACCTGGGCAGGAGAAGCCGTACTGCCCCTGGCCCGGGCCCTGGACGAGGGCGACCCGTCGCTCCGCCCCGTGATCGTCGCGACCCTGGCCGACCTCGCCGGCGTGGCCCCGGGTGAGGCCGGCCACCACGCCGCGCAGGCGCTCGCCCACGCGACCCACGACCCCGCGCTCGCGGCCGCGGCGTTCGACGTCCTGCGCGCCTACCCGGCGCTCGCCGTCCCCGCCGCGCGCGAGGCCCTCGTCGCGGCGCTCGAGGGTCCTCGGCCCGACCTGCGGGTCCGGGCGGCCCTGGCGCTCCTCCTCTGCGAGGACCGGCAGGGCTGGCGCGAGGGCCTCGTCGCCCGGCACCGCCCCGCCCTCGGCCGGGCGCTCGAGGACGCGCTCACCAACCCGGCCTGGCCGGCGCCCCCGGTCGCCGTGCTCGAGGCCTTCCGCGCCTTCGGGCCTGGCTGGCTCGACCTCCCCGGCGCGCTCGGCGCGGTCGGGCGCGTCGCCGGCGAGGGGCGGAACTACGACGCGCGTCGGCACGCGCTCGGCCTCCTGCTCGAGGCAGGGCCGCGTGCGGGGCCAGTGGCCGGCGACCTGGTGGCCGCGCTCTCGTCGGGCTACCCCGAGTTCCGCCGCTGGGCGGCCGACGCCCTGCGAAAGCTCGAGCCCCACGCGCTCGCGCCCCACCGCGCCGTGCTCGAGGCGCTCCGAGCCGCCGATCCGGACGGGCGGACGCAGGCGCTCCTGACCTGGGTCTTCGAGCGCCTGGACGAGGCCGAGTGACCGTCACCGACCCCGACGACGCGCGCGTCGCGCCGTACCGCGACCTCAAGGCCCGCGCGCGCGACCCACGCCGCGACCCGGGGCGCTTCGTCGTCGAGGGCGAGACGGCCGTCGTGCGCCTGCTCGCCAGCGCCTTCGCGGTCGAGTCGGTCCTCACGACCCCGACCCGCCTCGAGCGCCTGCGCCCGCACCTCCGGCCCGGCCTGCCCGTCCTCGTCGCGCCGCCCGACCTCCTCCTGGCGATCACAGGGGTCGACCTCCACCGCGGCTGCGTGGCGCTGGCCCGCCGCCCGGCGCCCGGGCCCGTGGCGCTTCCGCCGGCCGACCGCCCGCGCACGACGATCGTGGCCGCGCAGGGCCTCGGCGACCCGGTGAACGTCGGCGCGCTCGTGCGCGACTGTCGGGCCTTCGCCGCCGACCTGCTGCTCCTCGACGCGCGGGGCGCCGACCCGTTCGCGCCGCGCGCCGTGCGCGCGGCCATGGGCCACGTGTTCGCCCAGCCGCTCGCCGTGGTCGACGACCTCGAGGCCGAGGTCGCGGGCCTCCGCGCGTCCGGGCGCCGCGTGCTCGCGGCCACGCTCTCGCCCGGCGCCACGCCGCTGCCGCGCCTCGTCCGCCCCGATCACGTCGTGCTGCTGCTCGGCCACGAGGACCAGGGCCTCCGGCCGTCGCTCCTCGCGCTGGCCGACGAGGAGGTCACGATCCCGCTCGCCCCGGGCGTCGACTCGCTCAACGTGGCGGCCGCCGCGGCCGTGCTCCTCTACGCGCTCACGGCGCGCGATAGACTCGGCCCGCCATGACCGCCCTCACGATCGACCCGCACCCGCTCCTCGACGCCGGCGCGTTCACGACGACGTTCCCGCGCCCGCTCTCCGAAATGCCCTCGCCGCCGTGGCTGCTCGACCTCCTGCGCGTCGACGCGCCGGCGCCGCTGCAGCGCGACGAGGCCGTCCGCGCGGCCGTGCGCGACCTCCTGCGCCACGGCGGCTACAAGCCGACCGGGCGCGGCAAGCCGGCGTCGGAGTATCTCGTCGCCGCCGTGGGCGAGGGCAAGCTCGGGTCGATCAACGCGGCCGTCGACGCCTGCAACGTCGTCTCGCTCCACGCGGGGCTGCCGATCAGCGTCGTCGACCTGGACCTCGCGCGCGGGCCGTTCCGGATCGGCCTGGCGCCGTCCGGCGCGCGCTACGTGTTCAACCAGTCGGGGCAGGAGATCGACCTGGGCGGGCTCCTGTGCGTGTTCGACCAGGACGGCCCCTGCGCCAACGGCGTCAAGGACGCGCAGCGCACGAAGACGCGCCCGGAGACCACGCGCACGCTCTCGGTCGTGTGGGGCTCGACGACGCTCGGCGACCGCACGGCCCGCGCCGTCTCCTGGTACCGCGAGCTGCTCGAGCGGCTCGGGGCCGAGACGGCCCAGGGGTAGCCGGGCGGCGCTACGCGGCGGGGGGCCCGCGGAGTACAGTGGGCCGCGGAGGGGCATGTGCGAGGCTTCGTGCGCATCGGCGCCGCGGTGCCGCCCTGCGGGGTGGTGGCCGTCGAGCGCAACGCCGACGAGACGCTCGCCCTCTGGCGGCGCGCCCACGAGGAGGGCTGCGCCGTCGTCGTCTTCCCGGAGCTCGGGCTCACGGCCTACACGGCGCGCGACCTGTTCTTCGACGCGCACCTGCACGCCGAGGTCGAGCGCGCGCTCGGGCGCCTCGTCGAGGCCAGCCGCGGCCTGGCCCCGCTGGCCCTCCTCGGCCTGCCCCTGCGCGTGGGGCCGTCGCTCTACAACGTCGCCGTGGCCGTGCAGGGCGGACGCGTGCTCGCGGTCGTCCCCAAGTCGTACCTGCCGACCTACCGCGAGTTCGAGGAGGCGCGCTGGTTCCAGCCCGGCACGCAGGTGCCGCCCGGGTCGACGGCGCGCGTGCTCGGCGAGGCGGTGCCCTTCGGGACCGACGTGCTCCTCGAGGCCGATGGCGTCCCCGACCTCGTGGTCGGCGTCGAGGTGTGCGAGGACATGTGGGTGCAGGCGCCGCCGAGCGCCGCGCAGGTCTCGGCCGGCGCGACCGTCTGCTGCAACCTGTCGGCGTCGAACTTCACGATCGGCAAGGCCGAGCTGCGGCGGCTCCTCGCGCGGTCGCTCTCGGACCGCGGCAAGTGCGTCTACGTCTACGTGGCCGCCGGCCCCGGCGAGTCGTCGACCGACCTGGCCTTCGACGCCGACGCCTTCGTGTGCGAGGACGGGCGCGAGCTGGCCAGCTCGCGGCGCTTCGCGCGCGACGGGCAGCTCGTCTCGGTCGACGTGGACCTCGAGCTCCTCGTGCACGAGCGCCTGCAGACGACGTCGTTCGGCGCCTGCGCCGCGCAGGCGGCGCGGCCGTTCCGGCGCGTGCCGTTCACCGCCGCCGCGCCGGCCGGGGCGCTGCGCCGCCAGGTCAGCCCGCACCCGTTCATTCCCGGCGACCCGGCCACGCTCGCCACGCGCTGCTGGGAGGTGTTCGAGATCCAGACCAACGCCCTGGCCACGCGCATGCGCGCGACGGGGATCTCGCGCCTGGTGCTCGGCGTCTCGGGCGGCCTCGACTCGACGCACGCGGCCCTCGTCGCCGCCGGCGCCCTCGACCTCCTGGGGCTGCCGCGCACGAACCTCCTCGGCGTGACCATGCCGGGGCTGGGCACGACGAGCGGCACGCGCGGCAACGCCGAGCGGCTGGCGCGGGCGCTCGACGCCGACTTCCGCGAGGTCGGCGTCTCCGAGGCCACGCACCTGGTGCTCTCGGCCAGCGAGCACGCGGCGGCGCGCGGCACGCGGGGCGTCGACGACCTGCTGGCGCGCCTGCGCGAGCAGCCGGGCCTGGGCGACATCGCGCTCGAGAACGTCCAGGCGCGCCTGCGCACGCTGCTCCTGTTCACGCTCGCCAACCAGGCCTGCGCGCTGGTCGTCGGCACGGGCGACCTGTCGGAGAAGGCGCTCGGCTGGTCGACCTACACGGGCGACCACATCTCCAGCTACGACGTGAACGCCGGCGTCCCCAAGACGCTGATCCAGTTCGTGATCCGCTGGGTGGCCAACGAGCGGGCGGCGACGTGGTCGCGGGGCGACCCGCAGGCCCTGCGCGAGGTGCTGTTCGCGATCCTGCACACGCCGATCTCGCCCGAGCTCCTCCCGCCCGACCCGACGGGCGAGATCGCGCAGCTCACCGAGGGCACGATCGGCCCCTACGAGCTGCACGACTTCTTCCTCTACCACCTCGTGCGCCACAAGCGCCGGCCGACGAAGCTGCTCGACCTGGCGCGCGTGGCCTTCGCCGGCCGCTACGACGACGAGGCCCTGCGCAAGTGGCTGGGCGTCTTCCTGCGCCGGTTCTTCACCAACCAGTTCAAGCGCTCGTGCACGCCCGACGGGCCGAAGGTGGGCATGGTGGCGCTGTCGCCGCGCGGCGACTGGCGCATGCCGTCGGACGCGCAGGTCGGGTCGTGGCTGGCCGAGGTGGCGGCGTGGCGCCCGTGAGGTCGCGGCGCCGCGGGCGCGTGGACGCGACGGCGGTCCTCCTGGGCGCCGCGTTCGTCGCGTCGGCCGTCGCGGCGGCGCTCCTGTGGCGCGCGCACCAGGAGCGGCTCGCGCCGCGGCCGGCGGGGCCCGACGCGCTCGTGGCCGATGCGCGGCGCCTGCTCG
>JAHBXY010000204.1 GCA_019636275.1 Planctomycetota bacterium
GCAGGAGCGCCTGGACCTGCTCGAGGTGCTCGTAGAACACGACGACGAGGTCGCCCGGGCGGGCCTCCCGGAGGGCGCGCTCGATCGCCGTGCGCTCGTCGAGCAGCACCTCGCACGGGCGGCCCGGGGCGGCCCGCTCGACGCCGGCGCGCAGGAGCGCGGCCACGGCCCCCGGCGGGCGCCCGCGGCGGTCCTCGTCCTCGCGCACGAAGACGCGCCCGAAGCCGCGGCCGAGGACGCGCCCGCACTCCTCGATGAGCCAGTCGGCGCGGTCGCCAGGGGCGCCGGCCACGCAGGCGGAGCGGTCCACCTCCCAGCGGGAGACCATGCGGGCCACGGCGCGGAACGCCTCGGGGTTGTGGCCGTAGTCGACCAGGACGGCGATCCCGTCGACGTCATAGAGGTTCGCCCGCCCCGCGTTGTCGCGGCGCGCGTCGAAGGCGCGCAGGCCGGCGATGCAGTCCTGGCGGCTCGCGCCCAGGCCGCGCGCGGCCGCCAGGGCGAACAGCGCGTTCTGCACCTGGAACTCGGCCGTCCCGCCGAAGCTCACCGGCGCGTCGGCGACCCGCACGACGCGCGCCTCCGCCTCGCCGACCGCCTCGACCAGCCAGCCGTCGCGGGCGAAGAAGGCCCGCCCGCCGGCGGCGAGGTGGCGGCGCACGAGCGGCCGCTCCGGGTCCATGCTCACCCACACGAGCTCGCGGCGCAGCCGGCGGAGCCGCGGCGCCTCGGGCAGCCGGGCGAGGATCGGGTCGTCGGCCCCGAGGACGATCGTCCCGCCCTCGCGCACGCGCTCGGCGACGAGCGCCTTGACGTGCAGCAGGTCCTCGAGCGACTCGAGGCCGTCCTGGCCCAGGTGGTCGGGGTGCACGTTCGTGATCACGCCCACCGTCGACCAGTCGTAGGCCAGCCCGCCGCGGAGGAGGCCGCCGCGGGCGGTCTCGAGCACGGCGACGTCGACCGACGGGTCGCACAGGACGGCCCGGGCCGAGCGCGGGCCGGCGCAGTCGCCCTCGGCCACGCGCTCGTCGCCGACGAACACGCCGGTCGATGTGGTCATGCCGACCGTGGCCCCGGTCTGGGACATCATCTGCGCCGCGAGGCGCGTCACGGTGGTCTTGCCGTTGGTCCCGGTGATCGCGGCGATCGGGATGCGCCCGGTCGTCCCGGACGGGAACATGAGCTCGACGAACGCCGCCGCGGCGTCGCGCGGCTCGCCCTCCGTCGGGTGGTGGTGCATGCGCAGCCCCGGCGCCGCGTTCACCTCGATGATCGTGCAGCGCTCGGGGCCCTGGGCGATGTCGGGCGTGACCAGGTCCACGCCGGCCACGTCCAGCCCGATGACGCGCGCCGCCCGCTCGCAGAGCGCGCGCACGTCGGGGTGCACCTCGTCGGTGACGTCGCGGGCCGTCCCCCCGGTCGAGAGGTTGGCCGTCTCGCGCACGAGCACCACCTCGCCCGCCCCGGGCACGCTCCCGGGGCCGAGGCCGCGCCGGCGCAGGTCGCGCAGGGCCGCCTCGTCGAGGGCGATGCGCGTGAGCGCCGCCGCGTGGCCCTCGCCGCGGGCGGGGTCGGCGTTGATGGCCTCGACCAGGGCCGCGATCGTGCGCCGCCCGTCGCCGGTGACCTGCGCCGGCAGGCGCAGGCTGGCCGCGACGACGCGCCCGCCGATGACGAGGACGCGGTGGTCGCGACCCTCGACCTGCTCCTCGACGATGACGTCGCGGCCGCGCGCGGCGGCGGCGTCGAACGCCTCGGCCAGGTCCTCCGGCGTGCGCACGCCCAGGGTCACGCCGTTGCCGTGGTGGCCGTCGACCGGCTTGACGACCACGGGCGCGCCGAGCGAGGCCAGGGCCGCGCGCGCCTCCTCCAGCGTGGCGGCGACGACGCCCCGCGGGACGGGGAGGTTGGCGCGCCGGAGGAGCGTCTTGGTCAGCGCCTTGTCGACCGAGACGTCGACCGCCACCGCCCGCGTGTCGTGGCCGATGCTCGCGGACACCCAGCGCAGTCGGGCCCCCTGGCCCAGGAGCAGGAGCCCGTCGCCGACGCGCTCCCAGGGCAGGTCGCGGCGCTCGGCGGCCTGAACGATCGCCCGCGTGGTCGGCCCCAGGGCCTCGGCCGCGGCGAGGCGGCGCGCCTCGGTCAGGGCGGCGTCGCGGCTCGCGGCCAGGCGCTCTGGCGCCGCGCCCGCGAGCGTCGCCTCGACCAGGGCCACCGCCGCCCGCAGGAGGTGCGACATGGCCTCCTCGGCCTCGAAGCGCACGACGACCTCGTAGCGCCCGGGCGGGCCGGCGGCGACGGTCTTGCCGTAGTTGACGCCGATCCCCGCCTGCTGGCTGAGCTCGATCGCCACGTGCTCGACGATGTGGCCGAGGTAGGTCCCCTCGCGCAGCCGCTCGACCAGGCCGCCCGGGTGCCCGCGGCTGCAGCCGTGCTCGGCCAGGCCGGGGAGCAGGTCGAGGATGCGCTCGACGAACTCCGGGAGCTGGTCGCTCGGGGTCTCGGCCAGGTCCTCGAGGTCCAGGGTGAGGACCAGGACCGGCCGATGGTGGAAGACGCTCGGGCCCTGGATCGTGCGGAGCTCGACGACTTGCACGGCGCGCGCTCCCTCCCGCGAGAGGGAGGGAGCAAGCGCAGCGCCGCGCTCGGCGGGGACGTGCCTCCGGCGGCTTACGGCGCGACGTCACCGCCGTGGCCCGCGGAATCCCACCCCGTCACCCGCGAGCACCGGCAGCGTTCAGTCATCCAGCCGGATGGTCGGCCAGCCGGCCGCCTCGGCCAGCAGCTCGCTCCAGGCGCGCTCGCGCTCGCGGCGCTCGTGCTCGAGGTCCTCGCGGCTGATGAACACCAGGTCGTCGTTCAGGTCCGTCGTCATGGGTGCCCCAACTCCTGCTGGAGGGGGAGCCATACAAGCGCTGCACCAATGCCCTGAGCGAGACGTAAGTCGCGTGCTTTCAACGGCAGTTCGTCTCACCGGTGTCCAGAACCGTGCCTGGACTGCCCGGCCGAGGGCTGAAATGAAAGGAATGGTTAACGCCCGTTGACAGGTCGCCCACGCAGGCGGCGGGTCACGTCCCAGAAGCCGCGGCGCAGGTGCTCGCGGATCGAGACGTCGAGCGATCCGTCGGTCGGCTCGAAGCGGGCCTCGAAGCGGTAGCCGCCGAGGGTGGCGCGCAGCACGCGCTCGAGCGCCTCGAGGCCGCTCAGCTCGCCGTGGGCGGCGGTGACCACCCGGCCGAGGCAGAACACGACGCGGGCCGGAGCCATGCCCAGCCGGAGCTCCAGCGTGCCCGTGCGCTCCTCCCACTCGAGGTCCAGGAGGACGCGCTGCAGGGTGGCGTTGCACACGAACACGCCCTCGCGCTCGGCGTCGCGGTCGGCGAAGACCGTCACGGCCTCGTCGCCGTCGTCGTCGAGGAGCGCGGGGCGCGGGGCCGGGCCGCCGGGCTCGCCGGGCTCGGCGTGGAGCGTGACGTCCCCCACCCGCAGGACGGCGCCGGGCTCGACCGCGGTCGGGACGACGGCGCGGGCGCCGTCGACGAACGAGCCGTTGGTGCTCACGAGGTCCTGCAGGAGGGGCCGGCCGTCGACCCACACGATCTGGGCGTGGAAGCGCGAGACGGAGCGCTCATCGAGGACGAGGTCGTTCGTGGGGTGGCGCCCGATCCGGAAGGTGGCGCCCGGCGCCACCTCGTGCCGCCCACCCCCGGCCCTGATGGCCAGGGGGACAGCCGTGACCCGCTGCGACCCCGCGCTCCAGCCCCGCGCCATCGGTGCCTCCCCGGCCCCTATCGGCACTCCCCCCGCGACCTCCGCAGGGGCCTGCCACTTAGGCAGCCGCCCGCGGCGTAACCCGCCGGATCGCAAGCTCCACCCGCCCCGGTACGCAGGCTGCGGCGGTTTCGGACTTCCCTGGAGGCAGTCGCCCGGAGGCGGTTGATGGTGGCAACGATCCGGCCCCCCCGACGCGGGGGCATTGGCCTGGCGCTCTTCGTCGTCCTGGCGTTCGTCGGCCCCGGCCCCGCGTGCGTGCGCGGCGACACGGGCGGGCGTGGAGGTGATGACGGAGCGGAGCGCGCCGACGCGCAGGAGCGCGCCGACCTCGCCCGCGAGGTCGAGCAGCTCGAGGCGTTCTCGCGCGTGTTCCGGCGCGTCGCGGCCCTGGCCCGGCCGAGCGTCGTGAGCATCCAGGTCCACGGGCGCGTCGAGCCGCGCGGGGTGGTCCAGGGCGACGACTTCTTCCGCCGCTTCTTCGGCGACCCGCGGCGCGCGGTCGAGGTCGAGGTGAGCCAGGGTACGGGGGTGATCGTCGACCGGCAGGGCACCGTGCTCACGAACAACCACGTCGTCGGCCCCGACGGCGCGCGGATCGTCGTCACGCTCCACGACGGGCGCTCGCTCGGCGCGACCGTGCACGGGCGCGACCCGCGCACCGACCTGGCCCTCCTGCGCCTCGACGCCCCGCCCGACGACCTGCTGCCGGCGGTCCTGGGCGACTCCGACGCGCTGGAGGTGGGCGACTGGGTCGTGGCCGTGGGCAGCCCGTTCGGCCTGCAGCAGTCGGTCACGGCGGGGATCGTCTCGGCCAAGGGCCGCGCCGACGTCGGGATCACCGACTTCGAGGACTTCATCCAGACCGACGCCGCCATGAACCCGGGCAACTCCGGCGGGCCGCTCCTCAACCTGCGCGGCGAGGTGGTCGGGATCAACACGGCGATCGCCTCGCGCACGGGCGCCTTCCAGGGCGTCGGCTTCGCCATCCCGATCGGCATGGCCCGCGACGTGGCGCGCCAGCTCGGCGAGCGCGGCCGCGTCGTGCGCGCCTGGCTGGGCGTGGCGATCCGCGAGCTCACGGCCGAGGATCGGCGCGGGCTCGGGCTGGGCGAGCGCCAGGGCGTGGTCGTCGCGGGCGTCACGCCGGGCGCCCCGGCCGCGGCGGCCGGCCTGCGGCAGGGCGATGTGATCCTCGCCGTCGACGGCGAGCCGGCCCACGACGTCCAGCGGCTTCGCCACGCCGTGGCCCGCGCCGGCGTCGGCGACGTCGTCCCGGTGGAGCTCTGGCGCGACGGGCGCCAGGTGACCGTCGACGTGCGCCTGGCGGAGCTCCCCGACGACCCTGTCGCGCCGCCGCGCGCCACGCCGCCGCGCGCCACGCCGCCGCGCGCCCCGGACGAAGCCGAGCGCCCGCCGACCGGTCTCGGCCTGCGCGCGCGCGAGCTCACGCCCGAGCTGGCCGCCCGGCACGGGCTCGACCCGGCGGCCGAGGGCGTGGTGATCACCGGCGTCGAGCCGGGCGGCCTCGCCGCGCGCGCCGGCGTGCGCCCGGGCTGGCTCCTCCGCGCCGTCGACGGCCAGCCCGTGCGCACCCTCGACGACCTGGACGCCGCCCTGCAGGGCGTCGACCTCCGCCGCGGCGTGCAGCTCGCGCTCGAGGGCCCGGGCGGCGCGCGGCAGACGGTGTTCATGAGGCAGCAGTAGCGAAGCGCTCGTCCGGTCGCAGGGGGACGCTCCGTCCCTTCTCGAACTGCGGCCCGGCGCGACCATGGAGGCGCCAGCCTCAGGGAGGCCGCCATGGACGGGCCGGAGCGCCGCGCGGTGCCCACGACGCACCCTTTGCGCCGACGGATCGACGACCTGCTGCTCGAGGTCCGCGACGACGCGGACCTCGCCGAGGAGGAGCGCGCGGGGCTGCGCACGCGCGCCGACCGCGCGGCCGCCCTCGCGGACCGCGAGGACTGGCTGACCGCGTCCTCGGTGCTGCTCGAGGCGGCCGAGCTCGAGCGACGCGCCACGGGCGAGCGGGGCGCCTGGTGGGCGCTGTGGCTCGAGGTCCACGACGCGCTCATCGCGGGCGAGCTGGGCGACTGGAGCGCGTGATCGTCCGGCCGGCCGCGGTTACCCTCCCCCGGTAGCTCCCGGAGCGCCCGGGCGGAGGAGGCCTCGCGTGACCCGACGACCCTGGCCGCGCGGCCTCGCGCTCGCGTTCGGCGCCGTCCTGCTGGCGGCCGCCCTGGCCCCCGGGCAGGAGGGCCCCGACGACCTGATGAAGGCCGCCCTCCAGGCGCATCGCGCCGGGACGCGCTGCCTGGAGGCGGGGCGCAAGCCGGGCGCCAACCGGTTCCTCGAGAACGAGAAGGCCATCGGCCACTTCGAGCAGGCGCAGCGGCTGCTCGAGCGCTTCCTCGAGGCGCGCCCGGGCGACGCGTCGGGCGAGGCGCTCATGCAGGACGTGCTCTCGCTCCTGTTCTGGTGCCACAAGATGTCGCCCATGGTCGACCCGGAGAAGCTCGCGCCGGAGCCGCCGGCGCCGGCCGAACCGAAGCCGGCCGAGACACCAGCGCCAGCCGAGCCCGCGCCGGCCGAGCCCGCGCCGGCCCAGCCTGCGCCGCCCGTCGCGTCAGAGGCGGACGAGGCCGAGGCGCGGCGGCTGCTCGAGCAGGCGCGCGAGCACCAGCGCGCGCATCCGGGCGACGGCATGGGCGCCCTGGCCCGCCTGTTCTACGTCGCCGAGCGCTTCCCCCTCACGGCGGCCGGCCGCGAGGCCCGCGCGGAGGCCGACCGCGCGCAGGCGACGCTGTTCACGACCCCCCTGGCGGCGCCCGCCCGCCCCGCGGTCGAGCCGCTCTCGCGTCAGGACCAGCAGCAGATCGAGCGCGCCCTCCGCGACTGGCTGGACCAGCGCCGCCGCCTGCGCTGCACCTCGTGCAAGGGGCAGGGCTCGTCGGCCTGCCGCGCGTGCGACGCGACGGGCGAGCTGCGCGATCGGGCCGGCCGGCGCTCGACCTGCCAGCGCTGCCGCCGCGGCCGCGTGCCCTGCGAGCGGCGCGGCTGCTCGGAGGGCCTCGACGTGCGCGCGCTGGAGAAGGTCGTCGTCGGCGCGCGCGCGCCCTACTTCCAGGAGACGCTCCGCGACCTGCTCGGCGGGCAGCGCGACGCGGTGGAGAAGTTCCTCCAGGCGCTCGCCGCCGTCCTCGTCGACTCGCCGCGCGCGCCGGCCGAGATCAGCCGGGCGGCCACCGAGCTGGGGATCGCGCCCGTCCAGCTCCGCGACCTGATCGCCGCCCACGGCCCCACCGCCGAGGTGGCGCGCGAGTTCACGCACTACTCGCTGGGCGAGATCGACCGCAAGGTCCGCTACCGCGTGCAGCGCGGCGGCGAGGAGCGCGAGGAGACGGCCACCTTCGAGCAGCAGGACGGGCGCTGGTACCTGCGCCGCCTGGGCCAGTAGCCGCCAGCCTGCGGCGTGGACGACCGGCTCCGGACCCTCGAGCAGCAGGTGCGGGCGCTCCCGGCGGACGCGGCCCTGCGCGCCCGGCTGCGCGCGGAGCTCTTCCGCCTGGCGCCCCTCGACGACCGCGACGCCTGGGGGCGCGCGGCCGAGGCCGCGCAGGACCTCGTCCTCGCCGCGGTCGCGCGCCTGCTCGGGTCGGCGTTCGAGCCGCTGGGGGCGGCGACGTTCGCCGCCGGCGGCGAGGCGCACCGTGTGGGCGTCCTCCGGCACGTCGCCACCGGCGTGGTCCTGCACCTCGTGCCGGGCGGCGCCTGCCTGGTCGGCTCGCTGCGCGGGCTGCCGGCCGAGCGGCCGCGCCACCTCGTGCGGGTGCCGCCGCTGCTCGTCGGCCGCTACCCGGTGCTCCAGGCCGAGTGGGACCGCCTCGGCGGCGACGACGCGCGCGCGTGGGAGGGGGCCGACCTGCCGATCGAGCACGTGAGCTGGCACGCGGCGCGCGACTGGCTGGCGCGGGCGGGCGGCGGCCTGCGCCTGCCGTCCGAGGCCGAGTGGGAGTACGTGTGCCGCGCGGGCACGCAGTCCGAGTACTTCTGGGGCGACGAGATGGACCTGGCCTACTGCTGGTTCGGCGAGGGGGCCGCGTGGTCGACGCACCCGCCGGCCGAGCACGACGACCGCCCGAACGCGTTCGGCCTGGTCGACCCCTCGGGCAACGTCTTCGAGTGGTGCGAGGACGCGTTCGGCCCCTACGCCGAGGCGCCGCGCGACGACGCCGGCCCGCGGCGCGTCACCGGCCGCACGCGCGTGCTCCGCGGCGGCGACGGCTTCAACCGCGCGAGCTCCTGCCGCTCGGCCTACCGCGCCGACACGCGCCCCGGCGACCGCGGCGGCGGGATCGGCTTCCGGGCGGTGGCCTCGCTGCCGCTGTGAGGCTCAAGCCGGGCGGCGCGGCCGGCCGATCCCTGGAGGGGAGGTGCGCCATGGACGACCGCGAGCTGAGCGACGCCGAGTGGGAGCAGGAGATCCGGACCGCCGTGGTCGAGTTCCGCCGCGCGCTGTGGCAGGAGCGGCGCAAGGACCGGGTGGAGCGCGGCAAGAACCCCTGGCTCCTGTGACGCCGCCGGGGCTCACAGCGGCCGTCGCTTGTGTTGACGTCCACGTCATGGAGCGCGGGCCCGGTGCTCCGATCCGCAGTGAGGCACCTCTCGCCCTCGCTCCGGCCGCTTCGCGGCCTTCGCTCGGGGATGCGCGCCACCGCTCGATCTGCTCGCTTCGCTCTCAGATCAAGCGGTGAGCGCGGTCAGCGCGGCTCGTGGGGGCGCCGCCCCTGCGCCTTCCGCGCGCGCGCGAGCCCCTCGTTGCCCTCGATGAGCGCCTTGCCCTGGCGGAGGGGGTCCGCCGGCATGCCGGCCTCGGCGCGGCCGAGCGCCTCCAGGAAGGCGTCCTCGGCCTCGGCGTAGGCCTTGATGTCGGGGTGCAGCAGCAGCTCGCCCAGGAGCAGCCAGGCGCCCGAGTCGTCGGGGTCGAGCTCCACGGCGCGCCGCGCCAGGGCCGCCGCGCGCCGGGGGGCGGAGACGGCGAGCATGCGCGCGGCCTCCTTGGCCGCCACGGCGTCGCCCTGCGCCGCCGCCCGCTCGAGCAGGTGCACGGCGCGCGCCGGGTCGGCGGGGACGCCCTGCCCGTCGCGCAGCATGCGGCCGAGGTACGCCGCCGCGCGGCGGTGACCCAGCTGGACCGAGCGCTCCAGCTCGCGGACGGCCTCGTGCATGAGGCCGCTGTTCCTGGCGTCGATCGCCCGCTGGAAGGCCGCCAGGGCCTCGACGGCGGCGCGCGGATCGTCGTCGAACGGCGCGTCCTCGGGCAGCGGCTCCCGCACGGCCGGCGCGGGCGCGGTTCGGAGCTCGGGCGCAGGCGACGCGGCCGACGCCGGCAACGCGAGGCGGCGCGGGCGCGGGGGGCGGGGCGCGGCGCCGCGAGGCTGAGGCCCGGTGAGGGTAACAGGCCGCCGCGGTCATGGCGATCGGGGCCCTGGCGGTCACGCCGGCGGCGGGGTCGGCGCGCGCGGCGAGCGCGGCGTCGAGGGCGACGGCGAGCGCCTCGCCGTCCCCGAAGCGCTCGCCCGGCGCGCGGCGCAGGGCCCGCAGGCACACCGCCTCGAGCGCCGAGGGGACCGTCGGGTCGAGCGCGCGCGGCGGCGTGGGCGGCCCGCCCTCGAGCACGCGGGCGGCGAGCTGCATGAGCGAGCCGCCGTCGAAGGGCGCCGCGCCCGTGAGCGCCCGGTAGAGCAGCACGCCCACGGCCCACACGTCCGCCGGCGGGCCCACGTCGCGGCGACCGTCGAGCTGCTCCGGGGCCATGTGCGAGGGCGTGCCCAGGACGTCGCCCGTGCGCGTGAGCCGCTCGAGGCCGCCGGCGGTCGCCAGGCCGAAGTCGGCGACGCGCGCCCGGCCGTCCGCGTCGACGAGCACGTTGCTCGGCTTGACGTCGCGGTGCACGACGCCGCGCGCGTGGGCGTGGCCCAGGGCGCGCGCGACGTCGCGGACGAGGGCCACGCGCGCCGGGCGGTCGAGCGGCGCGAGCGCCGCGTCGAGCGGGCGCGCGCCCTCGACCAGCTCGTAGGCGATGAACGGCACGCCGTCGGCCTGTCCGGCCGAGTGGACGGCGACGATCCCGGGGTGGCGCAGCGCGGCCGTGAGCTGCGCCTCGCGCACGAAGCGCGCCAGGCCGTCGGCGTCCGCGAGCTCCTTGCGCACGACCTTGAGCGCCACGGGCCGGTCGAGCTCGAGGTCCCGCGCCCGGTAGACGACGCCCATGCCGCCGCGCCCGAGCTCCTGCTCGAGCTCGAAGCGACCGCCGAGGACGCTGCGGCGCGGGTCTCGCACGCGGACATCCTGCTCGCGCCGCGCGCGCCGCGCGAGGGCGGTGGTACAACCGGAGGGTGACCCTGGCCGCGTTCCAGCAGGCGCTCGCCCGGCGCGCCCTCGACCTCGTGGGCGTCGTGGCCGCCGCCGACGCGCGGCCGCTGCTGCACGGCGGCGGCGAAGACCCGCTGGACGGGGCCGGGGCCGTCGTCGTCGTCGCCTCGGGCGGGCGCGGCTTCTGGGCCGCCCTGGCGCGGCGGCCGGGCGACGAGCACCCGATCGACCGGGCCGGCCAGGAGGCGATCGAGGGCGCCCTGCCGCACCTCCCGGGCGGGCGGCTGCTCACGCTCGAGGCCCGCGACCGCTTCGACCTCCGGCGCCTCGGCGCGCTGGCCGGGCTGGGCGTCGTCTCGCCGCACCTCGAGCTCCTGATCCACCCGGAGTTCGGGCCCTGGGTGAGCGTGCGCGGGCTCGTGGTCGTCAGGGGCGCGCTGCCGACGACGGGGCCGCTGGCCTACGACCCCTGCGGCCCCTGCGCGCGCCCGTGCCTCGACGCCTGCCCCGTGGGCGCCTACTCGCGGGCGGCGCCCTTCGACGTGCGCCGCTGCGCGACGCACCGCCTGGCGAGCGACGGCCCCGTGCCGCCGCCGGCGCCCTGCGCCGACCGCTGCCGCGCGCGCGACGCTTGCGTCGTGGGCGTCGCGCACCGCTACGGCGACGCGGAGATGCGCCACCGCCACCGGGCCGGCCTCCCCCTGCTGCGCGCCTGGCTCGGCGGCTGAGGTGTGTTCGACGGCTGCGGCCGCGGATGCTGGGCGGGGCGGCGCGCGCGCGGGCTCGAAGTATGCCGATACGACGTCGCCCGCGCGCGCGCCGCCTCGCCTCAGCCTCCGCGCCCTCGCCTCGCCCGCTGCTCCGATCGAAGGCTGGTCACCAGCGAGCGCTCCACGATCGGAGCCAAACGCTTCACGGGCTCCGAGGGCGCGGGTATCCTCCGGGCGTGAAGCTCGCGCCCGGCCTGCTCGTCGGCGGACGCTACCGGGTCGGGCCGCTCCTGGGCGAGGGCGGGGCCGCCGTCGTCCACCGGGCGCGCGACGAGCGCCTGGCGATCGACGTCGCCCTCAAGGTGGCCCGCTCGCACGAGGCCGACCAGGAGGCGTTCGGGGCGCGCGTGCGGCGCGAGGCGCGGATCGGCTTCGTGCTGGGCAAGCAGCCGGGGATCGTGCGCTGCCTCGACTGGGGCGCCCTGGACGGCGACGAGGGATTGTTCATGGCCCTCGAGCTGATCGAGGGGGCCCGCCCGCTGGAGCTCGGGGCCGCGCCGTGGCCCACGCTGCTCACCGCCGTCGAGCGCGTGGCCGCGTGCCATCGCAAGGGCGTCGTGCACCGCGACGTGAAGCCGCAGAACTTCCTCGTCGCCGGCGACGGGACGATCTACCTGACGGACTTCGGCTCGGCCCGGCTCGTCGGCGCGCCGAAGGCCGACGACGACGCCGCGCCCGACGTGAGCGTGACGGCGCCGGGGACGCTCCTCGGCACGCCGCTGTTCATGTCGCCCGAGCAGTTCCGCGACCCGGCCGGCGTCGACCCGCGCGCCGACGTCTTCTCGCTCGGCGTCATGCTCTACCACCTGCTCACGGGCAAGTTCCCGTTCCGCGGCAGCTCGGCGCTCGAGATCATGAGCAACCAGGTGCTCGTCGAGGCCGGCGTCGCGCCGGCGCCGGCGGCGCCGCGGACCGTCCGCCCCGAGGCGCCCGAGGCGCTCGAGCGGCTGTGCCTCGAGGCGATCGCGCTGACGCGCGACGAGCGGCCGGCGGACGCCGACGCGTTCGCCGAGCGGCTGGCCGCCGCCACCGGGCAGGCGCCGCGCGCGCCGCTGTGGACGACCGGGCGGCGGCGCCTGACGCGCGACGAGTTCGTGGCCTCGCTCGGCGTCGACCCGAGCCGCTTCGCCCACCCCGACGAGCTCCGCGCGGCGCTGCGCCGCCTCGGCCCGCGCCTGCGCGACCTGCTGGCGCCGGCGGTCGTGCTGCTCGTGCGCGACGAGCGCCCCGTGGGCGGGGTGACGCGCTACGCCGGCCGCGTCGCGCTGGGGCTGCCGCTCGTGCCGCGCGTCGAGCGCGTGACGGTCGGCCGCGCGCCCGACTGCGACCTGACGCTCGACCTCGTCACGGTCTCCAAGCTGCACCTCGTGCTCGAGCGCGAGGGCGGGCGCTGGGTGGCGATCGAGATGGGCTCCAGCAACGGGACGACCTTCAACGGCGGGCGGCTCGAGCCGGGCTGCCGGCAGCCGGTGGCCGACGGAGACGAGCTGCGCGTCTCGGACCACGTGTCGCTCGTGGTCGCCGGGTGGGAGCGCCTGCTCGCCCACCTGGGCTGAAGCAGTCCGGTCAGCCCGGGTCCGCGCTGCGGCGGAGCTCCCAGGCGCGGGCGCGCGCCGTCGAGCGGGCCTGGGTCGTCTGGCCGAAGAAGTGGTCGGCGCGGTCGGCCTCGGTGGCGGCGAGCGCGCCCAGGCGCCGCTCCTTCGCGGCCCGCTCGTGCGCGCCCGGCGACAGGGCGCGCTGCAGCTCCTCGACGAACTGCAGGGCGCCGGCGACGCCCGGCCGCTCGGCCGGGTCGCGGTGGGTGCAGGCCAGGAGCAGGGCCAGGAGGTCAGGGGCGATGCGCCGGTAGCCCGGTGCCCCCGTGACCGCCTCGGCGGAGAAGGGCACGAGGTCGCCCGCGCGCTCGGCGGCCTTGACCTGCTGCAGGGCCTCGAACGAGGCGGTGTCGAGGCCCAGGTGGTCATAGGGCGCGCGGCCCGAGACCATGGCGTAGATCGTCAGCGCCGCCGCGTAGACGTCGAGCGAGCGGAACAGGAGCGGGCGCGGCGCGCCGCCGCCGGGGACCTCGTTCTTGAGGACCGCCTCGGGCGGCGCGTTGAGCGGCGTGAGCTGCGGCGGGACGACGAGGACGTCGGCGTCGATCCCGCCGCGGTTCAGCTCGTTGAGGTAGGCGTTGCTGCGGCTGCTGCCCAGATCGACGAGGACCCCCTGGCACTCGCCCCGGAGCGCGAGCTCGAGCAGCTCGTGGTCGGGGAGGTGCGTGGCGTCGGGCGGGAGCGGCGCGCGGACCATCAGGTTGTCGGGCTTGACGTCGTGGTGCACGAACCCGCGCCGGTGGATGTGCTCGAGCGCCGCGAGGAGGTCGGCGGCCAGGTTGAGGGCCACCGGCGGCGGCAGCGGGTAGAAGCGCGTCCCCGGGTCGTCGGGGAAGTGCCGGCGGACGTCCGGGCGGTTGACCACGGCGAGCGGGTTGGGGAACAGCCGCTCGTAGGCGAGCACGAGCCGCCCGCCGGGCCCGACGCCGGCGCCGGCGAGCGCCACGACCGAGGGGTGGTGGAACTGCTGGACGATCCGCTCCTCGATCGTCAGCTCGTGGTCGTCGCCGGCGGCCAGCGGCGCCTTCACGGCCACGACCTCCCCGTCGGCGGCGGCGAGCCAGGTCTGGCTGTTGGCGCCGCGGCCCAGGAGCGTGAGGAGCTCGAGCTCCATCGGCTCCTCGCCGCCCGTCGGCGTGATCACGACCGTCGCGCCGGGCTGGAGGGCGTAGGGGGTCATGTCGCGGCCTTCGGGTGCGTCACTCGTCGTCCACCGGCGCGCGCCAGCTCTCCTCGCTCAGGTCGGGCACGGGCGTCTTGCGCCGCTTCCGCGGGCGCTCCCCTGCGGCGTCGTCGGCCGGGGCGTCGTCGTCGGCGGCGGACGACGTCGGGCCGAAGAGGGCGGCCGTGGGCGTCGTGCGCT
>JAHBXY010000205.1 GCA_019636275.1 Planctomycetota bacterium
CCGCCGCGAGCCCGAGCGGTCGCCGTCCGGGCGCCCGGAGCGCCGGCCGGCGCCGCAGGCGGGCCGACACGGCGCTCCCCTCGAGGAACCGGTCGAGGTCGCGCGCGAGCTCCTCTCCGTCGACGTAGCGCGCCCCCGGGTCCTTCTCGAGCGCGCGCAGCACGACGGCCTCGAGCGACGGGGGGATCGAGGGGTCCACCTGGCGCGGGCGGACGGGGGGGGCCTCGAGCACGCGCTGGAGCAGCTCCTGCAGCGACGCGTGCGGGAAGGGCGTGTCGCCGCCCGTGAGCGCCTCGTGGAGCATGACCCCGAGCGCCCACACATCGGTCTGCGGCCCGACCTCGCCGCGCTGCGCCTGGAGCTGCTCCGGCGCCATGTAGCGCGGCGTGCCGACGAGCGCCCCGGTCTTCGTGAGGCGCTCGTGGTCGACCGCCTGCGCCAGGCCGAAGTCGGCCACGCGCACGTGGCCCTGCGCGTCGACGAGCACGTTCTGCGGCTTCACGTCCCGGTGCACGACGCCGCGCTGGTGCGCGTACCCGAGCGCGCGCGCGACGTCGCGCACCAGCTCGACGCGGCGGCCCATCGGGGCGTCGCGCGCGGCCTCGTCGAGGCCGCGCGCCCCCTCGACCAGCTCGTAGGCGAGGAAGGGCCGACCGTCGACGACCCCCATGCCGTGGACGCCGACGATGTTCGGGTGGCGCAGCGACGCCGTCACCTCCCCCTCGCGCTGGAAGCGCTGCAGCCGCACCCAGTCGGGCCGCTCGAGCGCCAGCTTGAGGGCCACCTCCTGCCCGCTCTGCACGTCGAGCGCCCGGTAGACCGCGCCCATGGCGCCCCGCCCCAGCTCCTGCAGGAGCTGGAAGCGGTCCACCTGCGCCGGCCCGCGCCGGCCCGCGCGGGAGCCCGACGCGGTCGTGTCGCCGTCGCGGACGCTATCTCCCCACACGCAGGCGCCGCCCTCCCGCTCCCAGGATGACACGCCCGACGGCGGTGCGCCGGGGTCGACCTGGTCGGACCCGGGGCGTAAGATGCGCCCGCGCGAGGGCCTGCGGGCCCGGCGCGGTGATGCATGAAGTGCAAGGGCTGCGGCTACCACAAGAACCCCCCCGCGGCGACGAACTGCTCGCTGTGCGGCGCCCTGCTCGGCGGCGAGGAGGGGGCCATGCACCCGGGCGACCTGCGCCAGCGCGGGGCGTCGAAGACGGTCGAGACGAAGGATGAGGGGCGGCCGCGACAGGACCAGATCGTCTACGCGGGCGACTTCGCGATCGTCTACGCCTTCGTGCCCGTGAACGGCAACCTGATCGTCCTGCAGCCCGGCGAGGTGTTCACCTTCGGCCGCGGCGACAACTGCGACCTCAAGATCGACTCGAAGACGGTCTCGCGGCGGCACGCGCGCGTCCACTGGGCGGGCGTCGACCCGCCGACGCCGGAGCTCGTCGACCTCGAGTCGAAGAACGGGGTCACCGTCAACGGCGTGCCCGTCCAGCGCAAGGTGCTCGAGGACGGCGACGAGGTGGCGATCGGGCCGTTCACGGCCACGCTGCGCGTGCTCAGCGCCAACGACGAGCTGCGCAAGCAGATCAACGTCGACCGCCTCGGCGCGACCATGATCTCGACGCGGCGGCTCGCGGGCGAGATCAAGCTCGTCCCGCCGCCCTGGCTGCTCGGTCAGCTCGAGCGCCTGCGCGAGTCGGGGACGCTCTCCGTCCAGCGCGGCGACGACCGCGGCTACGTGTCGTTGATCTCGGGCGTGGCGATCGCCGCCGGCTGGAACGACGAGCTCACCGGCGCCGACGCGATCCGCGCCGTCGTGCGCCTGCAGGAGGGGCGGTTCGTCTTCAACCCGCGCGCGGACGCCACGCCGCAGGCGATCACGCAGTCGCTCGCCGACCTGCTGGCGGAGGTCGGCGGCGGCGGCGCGCCTGGTGGCGCGCGGCGGCCCGGGCCGCCGTCGGGCCCGCACCCCGGCCCGCCCCGCGGCGGTCCCCCGCGCCAGCCGCCGCCGCGCAAGGGGCCGCCCCCCAAGCCGCAGCGGCCGCCGACCCGCCGGGCCGACGAGGGCGGCTACCACTAGCGCGCGACCCCGCGCCCCGGACCTCTGACTCTCAGGCGAGGGAGTCGAGGAGGTCGCGGGGGTGGGTCTTGGGGTTCACCGCCTCGAGCACCCGCTCGACGCGGCCCTCGGGATCGATCACGTAGGTGTTGCGGCGCGGGTAGCCGGGCTCGGCGGGGTCGAAGGCGCCGTAAGCCTGGGCGACCTTCTTGTCGGTGTCGCACAGGAGCGGGTAGGACAGGCGGTACTTCTCGACGAACGCGGCGTTCTCCGCGGGCGTGTCGTAGGAGATCCCCAGGACGGCCGCGCCCTTCGCCTGGTAGTCGGCGTGAAGGTCGCGGAAGTTGCAGCCCTCGCGCGTGCAGCCGGGGGTGTCGGCCTTGGGATAGAACCAGAGCACGACGCGCTTGCCGCGGTGCTCCTCGAGCGAGACCTCGCGGCCGGTGTGGTCCTGGACGCGAAACGACGGGGCCGGGTCGCCTGGCTTCAGCATGGGTCCTCCTGCGCCGGAATCTTAGTCCGCGAGCAGCTCGCGGGCGACGAGCTCGCGCATGACCTCGCTCGTCCCGCCGCCGATCGCCAGCAGGCGCGCGTCGCGCGACAGCCGCTCGACGAGCGTCTCGCGCATGTAGCCCATGCCGCCGAAGACCTGCACGGCCTCCCAGCTCACGTCGCGCGCGGCGTCGGCGGCCACGTTCTTGGCGGCGGCCACCTCGGCCGGGCGGCTCGTGCCCGCGCGCAGGCGCGCGGCGACCTGGTAGGTGAGCGCCTTGGCGGCGAGGACCTTGGCCGCCATGTCGGCCAGCTTGTGGCGTATCGCCTGCATGCGCGCGATCGGCCGGCCGAAGGCCTCGCGCTGCCGGGCGTAGGCGACCGCCTCCTCCAGGCACACCTCGGCGATCGCGTAGCCCTGCGCCGCGAGATAGAGCCGCTCGTGCTGGAAGGTCTTCATCAGGCACACGAACCCGCTGCCCTCGTCGCCCAGGCGCGCCTCCACGGGCACGCGCACGTCCTCGAAGCGCAGCTCGGCCGTATCGGAGGCGCGCCAGCCGGTCTTCTTGAGCGCCCGCGACACCGTCAGCCCGTCCGTCGGCCGCTCGACGGCGAAGAACGTCAGCCCGCCGTGCGGGTCGGGGCCCGTGCGCGCCAGCGTCACGACGAGGTCGGCGCGCACGCCGCTGGTGACGAAGCGCTTCTCGCCGTTGAGCACGTAGTGATCGCCGCGCCGCTCGGCCGTGAGCCGCACGCCGGCCACGTCGCTGCCGGCGCCGGGCTCGGTGATCGCGAGCGCCGCGACCCGCTCGCCGCGGAGCACGGGCGGCACGAGCCGGCCGCGCTGCTCTTCGCTCCCGAGGACCAGGATCGGCGGCACGGCGATCTCGAGCGAGCCCAGGCCGACGACGGCGCCCGTGCAGCCCGAGCGCATGAGCGCCTCGGTCGAGACGAGGACGTGGAACACGTCGCCGCCGCCGCCGCCGACCTCGGCCGGCAAGGACGGGCCCAGGAGCCCGGCCTCGCCCGCCTTGCGGTAGAGCGCCGGGTCGAACGCCTCGGCCTCTTCCCACGCGAAGGCGTGCGGCGCGATCTCCTCGCGGGCGAACCGCGCGCAGGCGCCGCGGAACAGGGCGTGGCCGTCGTCGAGGAACGCCTGGCAGAGGTCGTCGGTGATCGAGCTCATGCCGGAGAGTACCGCGCGGCAGGGTATCGTGCTCCCCCATGCGCCTCGCCCCCGACCGCTGCGCGCTGATCGGCATGGTCCACCTGCTGCCGCTGCCCGGGAGCCCGGGGTGGGGCGGGTCCATGGGCCCGGTGCTCGAGGCCGCTCGACGCGACGCGCGGGCGCTCGTCGACGGGGGCTGCGACGCGCTGCTCGTCGAGAACATGGGCGACCTGCCGTTCCTGCGCGGGCGGGTCGAGCCCGAGACCGTCGCGGCGGCTGCGCTGTGCGTGAGCGCCGTCGCCGACCTGGGCCGTCCGGTGGGCGTCCAGCTCCTCGCGGCGGCCAACCGCGAGGCGCTCGGGGTCGCCGTCGCCGCCGGGGCGTCGTTCGTCCGCGTCGAGGCGTTCGCCTACGCGCACGTGGCCGACGAGGGCTGGCTCGACGCCTGCGCGGGCGACCTCCTGCGCGCGCGGCGGGCGCTGCGCGCCGACGTGCAGGTGTGGGCCGACGTGAAGAAGAAGCACGCCGCGCACGCCGTCACGGCCGACCTCGACCTGGCCGAGGCCGCCCGCGGGGCGGCCTTCTGCGGGGCCGACGCGCTGATCGTCACCGGCGCGCGCACGGGCGCCGTCACGGCGCTCGCCGACGTCGAGGCGGCGCGCGAGGCCGGGCTGCCGGTGCTCGTCGGCTCGGGCGTGACGGCCGAGGACGCCCCGGCGCTGGCCCGGGTCGCCAGCGGGCTGATCGTCGGCACGTGGCTCAAGGAGGCCGGCGACTGGCGCCGGCCGGTCGACCCGGGCAAGGTCCGCGCCCTGCGCCAGGCGGTCGACGCGGCCAGCAGGGGGGCGTCGCCGTGAGCTTCGGCCCCGAGGCCCTGCGCGCGGCGCTGGCCGCCCACCGCCTGACCGACTACCCGGCCCTGCCCGGGCGCACGAACCACCTGCGCGCCGGCGTCCTCGTTCCGCTCGTGTGGCGGCCCGAGCCGGTGGCGATCCTCACCCTGCGCCCGGCGCACCTGCGCCACGGCGGCGAGGTGTCGTTCCCCGGCGGCAAGCCCGAGCCGCAGGACCTCGACCTCGTCGACACGGCCCTGCGCGAGGCGCGCGAGGAGCTCGGCCTCACCGGCGCGGCCGTGCTCGGGCGGCTGTCGTCGATCCCGCTGTTCACGTCCGACTTCCGCCTCGAGCCCTGGGTGGCGGTCGCGCCGGAGCAGGCGCTCGCGCCCTCGCCCGACGAGGTCGAGGAGGTGCTCTTCGTGGCCCTGCGCGACGAGCTCTCGCGCCCGGCGATCGACGCCGTGCCCTACACGCTCGAGGGGCGCGAGGCGCTGTCGCCCGTGTTCTACCCGGGCGGCCACGTGCTCTACGGGGCCACGGCCCACGCCTTCCTCGAGCTGCTCGCGGTGGCCGCCCCGCTCTTCGGCCTGGCGGTGCCCCCGCTCGTCCCCGGCCGCCTGGGCTGGGGCGACCTCCTGCGCGGGCAGGCGCGGCTGCCGGAGTGACCGCGCTCGCCCCCTCGGTCCATGAGCTCCCGGAGGACCCGGGCGCGCGAGCGCGGCGGGGGACCGCGGGGGCGCGAGCCCCCGCGAACCAGCGATGAGGGAGACGCGCGACCGCGACCTCCTCGAGCGCCTCCTGCGCGACCCGGCGCTCGGCGGGCCCGTGTGGGCCGGCTACGCGCTCGGCGACCTCGACGACGCCTGGTTTCCCCGGACGCGCTGGCTGGTCGCCGACGACGAGGCCGCGCTCGTCCTGGTCTTTCGCTGGGGCGAGGACGGCGCCACGGCGCTGACCTTCGGCGATGGCCCGGCCTGCGCGGACCTCCTCGGCGCCGCCGACCTGCCGGCGCGCTTCGACCTGCACGTGCGCGAGGTCGACGCCGCCGCCGTCGCGCCGCGGGTCCAGGGCGCCCTGACCCCCTGCCTGCGCCTGGGGCTCACGCGCGACGCGCTGCGCCCGGCGCCCGAGGTGGGCCTCGCCGCCCGGCCGCTCGCGCCGGGCGACGGCCCGGCGGCGCGCGCGCTCTACGCCCACTACCCCGCCAACGTGTTCGACCCGGCGCGCCTGGGCGACGGGGCCTACCTGGGCGCGTGGGACGGCGAGCGGCTGGTCGGGGTCGCGGGCACGCACGTGGCGTCGACGCGCACGAGGGCGGCGGCGATCGGCGACGTCGTCGTGCACCCCGACCTGCGCGGGCGCGGCGTCGGCGCCTGGCTCACGGCCGCCCACTGCGCGCGGCTGCTGGCGCGCGTCGACCTGGTCGTCCTGAACGTGGCGCGCGGCAACGCCGCGGCGCGGCGCGCGTACGAGCGCGTGGGCTTCGGCGCGGCGGTCCCCTACCTCGAGGGGGCCGGCGTCAGTCTTCGGTGACGATGTCGTCGGAGAGGTCGCTCGTGCGGCCGAGGTCGGTGGGGCCCTTGCGGTGCTGGAGGTGCCGCAGGTGCAGGCCGAGGAGGCGCTCGCCAGCGGCGGCGGCGGACGCGGGCCGGCGCGCCGGGTCCTTCTCGAGGAGCTGGTGGATCAGCGCGGCGAGGTCGGACGGGCAGTCGGGGCGGAACGAGGTCACGGGCGGCGGCGGCCGGTCCATGATCTCCAGGAGGACCTTGGCGCTCGTGGGCAGGAAGGGCGGGCGCCCGGCGGCGAGGTGGTAGAGGGTCGCGCCGAGGCCGTAGAGGTCGGTCTTCGGCGTGACGCTGCGCGCCTCGGTGGCCTGCTCGGGCGAGACGTAGGCGAGCGTCCCCAGGCCCTCGCCGGTGGCCGTCAGCGACTCGACCGAGTCGAGCTCCTTGGCGATCCCGAAGTCGCTCAGCTTGGCCGGGCCGTCGGGCACGAGGAGGATGTTCGCCGGCTTGATGTCGCGGTGGACGACGCCGACCTTGTGCGCGGCCTGCAGCGCGTTGGCCACGTCGAGGCCGATGCGCACCACCTGCGCGATCGGCAACGCGCCGCCCGCGAGGCGGTCCTTGGCCGACGGGCCGTTGATCAGCTCCATGATCAGGCAGGCGCGGCCGTAGACCATGCGCACGTCGTGCACCTGCACCACGTAGGGGCTGTCGATCTTCACGCACACGCGCGCCTCGCGGAGGAAGCGGCGCTGGCCCTCCTCGTCCTCGCCGAGGTCGCTGCGCAGGACCTTCACCGCGACCAGGCGGTCGAGGAGGCGCTGGCGCGCCGCGTAGACGCGCCCCGTCGCGCCGCGCCCGATCTCGCCCAGGAGCTCGAACTCCTCCTGCGGCAGGAGCGGCTCGTCGAGGCGCTGCGTGCGCTGGCGCTCGCGCCGGCTGCGCTCGTCGAGCCCCTGGATGTCGAGGCGCAGGCGGTGCGCGCCCAGCTCGAGCACGTCGCCCGGGGCGGTGAGCAGCGGCTGGTTGGCCGTCAGCGGGCGGCCGAGGATGAACGTGCCGTTGCGGCTGCCCAGGTCGGTGACGAACAGCCCCTCGGGCCGCAGCTCGAGCGCGGCGTGGCGGCGCGAGACGCGCTCGTCGTCGATCGTGATCGCGACGTCCGAGCCGCGGCCGACGGTGAAGCTCTGGCCGAGGCGGACGACGAACACGCGGCCGACGTCGCGGCCGGCCTCGACGGTGAGCTCAGCGTGCACAGGACGCCTCGCCCTGGTGGCGCGGTCGGGGCGGCGCGGCGCCCGGGAAGCCGAGCTGGCGCAGCGCCTCGTAGACGGCGATCGACGCCGCGTTGGCCAGGTTCAGGCTGCGCACGCGCGGGTTGCGCACGGGGATGCGCACGGCGCGCTCGGGCGCGAGGTCGAGGAGCGCCTGCGGCAGGCCGCGCTCCTCGTCGCCGAAGAGGAGGCAGTCGCCGGGCCGGTAGTCGACCTCGGTGTAGAGCCGCTCGGCGCGGGCGCTGAAGGCCACCACCCGGGTCGGGTCGGGCAGGGCGGCCAGGAGCGCCGCGTGGTCGGGGTGCTCCTGGCAGTCGACCTCGCGCCAGTAGTCCAGGCCGGCGCGCCGGCAGGCCTTCTCGTCGGTGCGGAAGCCGAGCGGGTGGACGAGGTGCAGCCGCGCGCCGAGCGCCAGCGCCAGCCGGCCGATCGTCCCCGTGTTCTGGGGGATCAGCGGGCGGTAGAGCGCGATGTGCAGGAGCGGGGCGTCCATGGCGCGGCGAGCCTGGAGCATAGCACGGGGGCTCAGGCGCTCGCGCGCGGGGACCGGGTCACGGGCCACCGCCCGATCGACGCCTCCGCGGATCGGTCAATCGTTCGGCGCGCTCGTCCCGCCGCGCAGGTCACCCTCGGGGACGCCGAGCGTCGCGGCGGCGCGGAGGCGCTCGAGCGGCGTGAGCGGGCGCAGGCCGCTCCAGGTGACCCAGGCGTCCGCCGCGCCCGGGGGCAGGCGCCCGATCCGCTGGGTGGCCAGGTCGGCGGGCAGAGGCGCGCCGGTGGTCACGTGCGCCCGCAGCGCCGCGCCGACGGGGTCGGGCGGCAGGTAGGGCGCGAGCGGCTCGCCCCGGGCGTGCACGGCCGCGAGCAGCGAGGCGTAGCAGGCGACGGTCGCCGGCAGCGACTCGATGAAGAAGGTGTCGCAGCGCCGCCGCGCACCCTCGTCCAGGACCGGTCCGCCCGGCACGCGGACGAGGAGGACCTCGCGCCCGTCCGGCCGCTCGTGCCACACCGTGCCGGGGAGCGCGGGCCGCCGGCCCGTGAAGAACGGCCGGTGCTCCGTCGTGCGGCCCGTCTCGGCGACGTGCGTCGGCGCGGCGGCGCGGCCCGGGTCGCGTCGTGCGCCGGGCCGGGCGCGCGGCTCCGTGCGTCGCGGTCGCTCGCCGGGGCCGGGTGCGCGACCGGCGTCGTGGTCGTGCGCGGGCGTCGGCGCGCGACCGGTGTCGTATCGTGCGCGGGCGTCGGCGCGCGGCCGGTGTCAGGTCGCGCGCGGCGTCGCGCGACCGGTCGTGGTCGTGCGCGGCGTCGGCGCGCGGTCGGTGTCGTGACCGCGCGGGCGCGTCGGCGCGTTCGGTGTCGTGGTCGTGCGCGGCGTCGGCGCGCGACCGGTGTCGTGGTCGTGCGCGGGCGTCGGCGCGCGACCGGTGTCGTGGTCGTGCGCGGGCGTCGGCGCGCGACCGGTCGTGGTCGCGTGCGATGTCGGCGCGCGACCGGTGTCGCGGTCGTGCGGCGTCGGCGCGCGACCGGTGTCGTGGTCGCTCGCCGGCCGGGGCGCGCGGCCGGTGTCGTGGTCGTGCGCGGAGTGTCGGTCCGCGACCGTCGCGGTCGCCTGCCGGGCCGGGGGCGCGGCCGGGTCGTGGTCGTCTCGCGGCCGTGGGCGCGCGGCTCGTGTCGTGGTCGCTCGCCGGGCCGGGCGCGCGGCCGGGGTCGTGTCGTTCGCGGCCGTGGGCGCGTGGCCGGTGTCAAAATGTTCGCGGGTAGCACGGCTGGCGTCGTGTCGTACCGCCGGTCCGGCGGCGTGGCCCGCGTCGTGGTCGTGCGCGGCGCAGGCGCGCGGCCGGGGTCGTGGTCGTGCGCGGGCGCAGGCGCGCGGTCGGGGTCGTGGTCGTGCGCGGGCGCAGGCGCACGACCGGATCGTGAGCGCCCGCCGGCGCAGGCGCGTCCGGCGTCGTGGCGGCGCGGGCGCAGGGGCGCGGCCAGCGTCGTGACCGTTCGCCGACCGGACACGCGGCCGGTGTCGGGCACACGCCGCGGCGCCGGCCCGCCCAAGATCCTGGACCCGACCTGGGTCGCAGTGGTCGCCGGCGCCTCGCCGGTGAGGCGCACGCGCACTGGTTCCTCCCGACCGCGGCGGGCGGGGGTCGGGTCAGCGCCGAGGGCCAGCGCCCGAGGCGCCCGAGCGCTCGGCCCGCTCCCGACCAGCACGACCGCCGCGCTGCCGACGAGGAGCAGGCCTGCCGTGGCCGCGCGCGACGTGCGGCGCGCGCGCGGGCGGCCGCTCGGCGGCGCCGGCGCGGTCACGGCGGCGTGGACCTCGAGCAGCGCCGCGAGGAGGCCAGCGGCGTCGGGGCGGGCCGCTGGGTCGGCGGCCATCGCGCGACCCAGCACCTCCGCCAGCGGCCGGGCGAGGCCGGCTGGCAGCGGCGGCGGGCCCTGCCGGGCGGGCGGCGGCGGCGCGCCGCGGAGGAGCGTCCACAGGAGCGCGCCGGCCCCGTAGACGTCGGCCGCGGGCCCCACGGCGCCGCCCGACCACTGCTCCGGCGCCAGGTAGGGGGCCTCGACGGCGCCGTCGGGCTCGGCCAGGGTGACCACGGGGCCGGCGGCGCCCTCGGTCACGGCCAGGGCGCTTGGCCGCACGCCGAGGTGCGCGGTCCCGCCCTGGTGGCGATCCCTCAGCGCGGCCACGACTTGCGCCGTGATCACCAGGGCGCGGTCGGTGGCGAGCGGGCCCTTCAGCGGGTCACCCATGTGCGAAGCATACCCCCTGGGCCCGTGTGTCGCGCCCGTCCGACGCCCGTGACCCCATGCGCATTCGCGTGCCCCTGGCCCACGTTCCGGGGCGCCGGCATGATGCGCCCGCTCGCTCGGGGCGGGCGCTCGGGAGGCGCGTGGAGCAGTCGGACGATGCCACGGTGGCCCGGCTCGTCCTCGCGCGGGGCCTCGCCCCGCCCTCGAGGGTTCAGGAGCTCCTGGCGCTCCGGCGCGGCGGCGACCCCCGACCCCTCGTGCGGCTCCTGGTGGAGGCCCGCCTCGTCACGCGGGAGCAGCTGGCCGCCGCCCTCGCCGGGTCGAGCGGCACGTCGAGCGCGGGGCGCGAGCTGGAGGCGGGCGCCGCGCTGCTCCTGCGGCCGGACCTCGAGGTGCGCATCGAGCGCGTGCTCGGCCGGGGCGGCATGGGCGTGGTGTACCTCGTCATGGACCTGCGCCTCGGGCGTGAGGCCGCGCTCAAGCTGATCCGCGGCGAGCGCGCCCCCGCCAGGGCGGCGCGCTTCCGGCGCGAGGCCGTCGTCACGGCCCGCCTGGCCCACCCCGGGATCCCGCCGGTGTTCGACGCCGGGTGCACGCCGGACGGGCAGGACTTCCTGCTCATGCGCTTCGTCGAGGGCGACGCGCTGACCGCCAGGATCGGGCGCCTTGGCCGCCGACCCGGAGGGATCGGGCAGGGCGCCGCCGCCGCGCGCGACCTGCTCGAGGCGCTCGTCCGCGTCTGCGAGGCGGTCGCCCACGCGCACGGCCGCGGGATCGTCCACCGCGACCTCAAGCCCGACAACCTGATGCTCGGCGCGCTCGGCGAGGTCTTCGTCATGGACTGGGGCCTGGCGCGTGACCTGCGCGAGAGCGCCATGGACGACGAGCGCCTGCGCCTGGCGCTCGGGTCGGGGACGGCGCCGACGGCGGGCCTCACGCAGGACGGGGCGATCCTGGGCACCATCGGCTACATGGCGCCCGAGCAGGCCAAGGGCGTCGACGTGGGCCCGCCGGCCGACGTCTTCGCCATCGGCGCCCTGCTCTCGACGGTCCTCACGGGTCGCCCGCCGTTCGACGCGACGGAGCCCCTCGAGCTGCTCGCGGAGACGCTGCAGGGGCGGCCCGTCTCTCCGCGGCGGCGGGACCGGCGCGTCCCCCCCGAGCTCGACGCGATCGCCGCGGCCTGCCTCCGGCGGGAGCCCGCGCGCCGCCCCTCCGCCGCCGACGTGGCGCGCGAGCTGCGCGCGTGGCTCGGCGGGCAGCGGGTCTCGCTCTACCGCTATCGGGTGTGGGAGCAGACCTGGCGGGTCGTGCGCGGGCACCCGACGCTGTTCACCGCGCTGGCGCTGGGCTTCGTGCTGTCGCTGGGCGGCGTCGTCGCGGTCGGCCGCGCGCGCCAGGCCGAGCGCCTCGTCCTCGTCGACCGCGCGCGACTCGACGCCGTCGCGCGCGCCGCGCGGCTCACGGACCTGCCGCCCGGCGTCGAGGACCTGCCACGGGCCGAGCGGCGCCGGCTCCTCGCCGAGCGCACCGGCCAGGCGCTCGACGCCCTGACGGCCGCCCAGCGCTGGCTGGCCCTGGCGCCCGAGGAGGCGCCGGCCCGGGAGGCCTGCTTCCGCGCCGCCCTGGCCCTCGGCGACGCGGCGCGGCGCGACGACCAGTGGACGCTCGCCGCCCGGGCGTTCACGGCGGGCCGCGTCGGCCTCGACGACGCCGCGGTCGACGCGGCGCTGCGCGACCTCGAGGAGGCGCGCAGCGCCGACGCGCGGCGCCGGCGCGAGGTCGTGCTCGACCTGCTCGCCCGGGCGGAGAGGAACGCCCTCTCCGCCCGGCCCGACGGCGTGCAGGACGCGGCCTTCGAGGTGGTCCGCGTGGCCGACGCGGACACGGTCGAGCTGCTCGCGGCGCGCCTCCACGCCGTCGCCGACGACCTCCTCGCCGCCGAGCGCGAGGTGCTCGTGGAGGCCGCCGCGCCGACCGGCGTCGAGGAGGCCCTCGGCGGGCGGCCCCTCGACGGCCTCGCCGCGGCCGCCGACGAGCACGTCGCGGCCCTGCGCGCGGGGCGCGACCCCGGGGCCCTGGACGCCGAACACCAGGAGCTCGTCTCCGCCGCCAAGGTGCGGCTGGCCCGCCGCACGGCGCGGCCGCTCGCGGTCGAGGCCGTGTTCGTGGAGCTCGTCGCCGCCCGGCAGCGGGAGCGGCTTGGGGCGGGCGCGCTCGAGGCGGCGCAGCTCTGCTGCGAGGCGCTGGGGCGGCTCGAGGCCACCGAGCGCGCGACGTCGGCCCTGGCGGTCTACGTGCGCGCGGAGGCCGATCCCCAGCGCGCGACCGTCGCGGGCGCGGCCCTGTGCCGGCTCGGCACCCCCGCGGCGCTGGCCGCGCTCCGGCCCCCCCTGCGGCGCTTCGGCGAGAACTCCAGCTTCGGCCGGCGCGTGCGCGCCGTGCAAGGGGGCCTCGACCTCGCGGAGCGGCTCGCAGCGGCGGCGGACCTCGGGGTCCTCGAGCGCGCGGTCGAGCTCCTCGGCGCGGGCGACGCGAGCGGCGCCCTGCGGGTGCTCGACGAAGCCCTGGCGGAGCACCCGGAGCGCCCGGAGCTCCTCGTGAACCGCGGCAACGCCCTCCTCGCGCTGGGGCGCCTGCTCGAGGCGGAGGCGAGCTACGAGCGGGCGATCGCCCTCGCCCCGACCCTCATGCCGGCCTGGTCGGGGCGGGCCGCGACGCGCCTCCGCCAGGGGCGCCGGGAGCCCGCGCTCGAGGACCTCGACCGCGCGATCGTGCTCTCCCCCACGACGCCGGACCTCTACCACAACCGCGCCAACGCCCGCTCGGCCGCGGGGGACGTCGACGGCGCCCTGGCCGACCTGGACCGGTCGATCGAGCTCTCCCCGGGCGCGAGCTCGCTGGTGAACCGGGGCGTCCTCCGCGCGCGCCGCGGCAGGCACGAGGAGGCGCTCCAGGACTACGCGCGGGCGCTCGAGCTCGACCCGGGGCTGGCCCACGCGTACATGAACCGCGGCAGCCTCTACATCGACCGCGGGGAGCTCTCCCGCGCGCAGGCGGACCTGGAGCGGGCCGTCGCCATCGACCCGCGCCTCGCGATCGGCTGGTTCAACCTCGGGATCGTGCGGCAGGCGCAGGGGCACGACGACGCCGCGATTCGCGACCTGACGCGCGCCATCGAGCTGCGGCCCGACCTCGCGCGCGCCTGGTCCGGGCGGGGCCTCTCCCGCCACCGCGCGGGGCAGCTCGACGCCGCGGCGGCCGACTACGACCACGCCCTGGCCCTGGAGGACGGCGCGACCACCCGCCTCTGCCGCGCGGCCCTCCGCCAGGGGCGCGGCGACCTCGCCGGCGCGCGCGAGGACCTCGAGGCGATCCTCGCCCGGTCGCCGGACGCGTCCGAGGCCCGGCTGCGCCTCGCCGAGGTCCACCTCGAGCTGGGCGAGCACGACGCCGCCGGCGCGCACCTCGCGGCGGTCCTCGAGCGCGAGCCGGGCGCGCCGCGCGCGTGGTACCTGCGGGCGCGCCTCCGCGCCGCCGCGGGGCAGGTCGACGGCGCGCGGGGCGACGCCGCCCGGCTGCTCGAGCTGGCCGGGGAGGACCACGATGCGGCGACCGACGCCGCGCACCTGTTCCTGTCGCTCGACGACCCGCCCGCCGCCCAGGCCGCCGCCGAGCGCGGCCGCGAGCACGCTGTC
>JAHBXY010000206.1 GCA_019636275.1 Planctomycetota bacterium
CCCGCGCTCCCCGTGACGACGACCTCGAGGCCCGCGCCGACGAGGCGCGCGGCGAGCGCGGCGAAGCGCGCGGCCGGCCAGCGCTTCCCCGGCCACCCGGCGCCGGGAACAAGAAGGGCGTAGGGCGCCGACGGGGCGGGTCCGGCGGCGAGGCCGGGCGGTAGCGTCGGCGGCGTCGCCGGCCGGTCGCCCACGAGCGGGGCCACGACGCGCCAGGGGCGGCGGGCGCGGTGCTCGCCCGCGGGCGGGCAGACGCGCCGCGTGTAGGCCCAGCCGAGCGGGGCCGCGTCGAAGCCCAGGGCGGCGCGCGGGCGCGTAAGGGCCGTGAACAGCGCCGAGTAGCGGTTGCCGGTCAGGTCGACGACGAGGTCGAGGTCGAGGCGGCGCAGGCGGCCCGCCTCGCGCGCGAGCGCCGGGAGGTCCACCAGCTCGCGCCGCCGGTCGGCCGGGACGTGGTCGACGACGTGGCGGCGCCAGGGCGGCAGGTGCGCCACGAGGTCGGCGCCGCGCCGGCGCGTGGCCACGTGGACCTCGGCCTCGGGCAGGGCGTCCTCGAGGGCCGGCAGGACCTGCACGTCCCACAGCGTGTCGCCCAGCCACGCGCAGCACACGACGAGGACGCGGCGCACGGGCGTGCGCACGAGCGGGCCGTCGACGTAGCCCGCCCCGGCCCACGCGCGCAGGGCGGCGCGCCCGGGGGGACCGGCGAGGCGGTCGACGAGGTCGAGCAGCACGCGCCGAGTGTAGCCAGCCTCGGGGGCCCCTTGATGTCGGCGGTCCGGGCCCGAAGATCGCACCCGGGGAGGACGACCATGGGCGCCTGCTACGGCCTTGGGATCGTCGGCGTGACGGTGCCGGCGGACGCCCCGCGCGAGGAGAAGGTCGGCGCCGTGCAGGCCTACGCGCGCGCCGCCCGGACCACCCTGCGCGACGCCTTCGACGGGCTGGCCCTCGAGGTGGCGGCGGACGGCACCGTGACCGAGCTCTCGGGCGAGCTTGCCGACGTGCTGCGCGCGGCCGTGGAGCAGGAGGGCGGCAGCGCCTCGTACTCGACGTTCAAGTACCTCGACGGCTTCGTCGTGTGCGCCGACGGCGCGGTGGAGACCGAGGTCGAGCTGCCGGGCGGCGGCGACGGCTTCATCGGCCCGCTCGACGCGCTGATCGAGGCCCTCGAGGGGCTCCTCGCGCGCGAGGGGGTCGACGAGGAGTGCCACGCCCTGCACGGCGTCCTGCGCGCGCTGTGCGACCGCGGGCGCGCCCTGCGGCTCCCGGTGACGCTGGGCCCATAGGGGGATCGACGGCTGCGGCCGCGGATGCCGGGCGATGGGGGGCGCGCGCGGGTCGTCGGTGTGGCCCGCCTCCGCGAGCTCCGTCCCGCGGCTGCGGTGCTGCAGCCAGGCGGACCCCTACCGCTCGCGGCCGTCCGCAGCCGCGGGCCTCCCGCTCGCTCCGGCGGCCCACCGGGGATCCGGCGATCGATACGACCCGCGCGCGCTCCCCCCTCGCCTCGGCCTCCGCGGCCTCGCCTCGCTTGCGGTTGCATTCCACCCGGGTTCGAGCGTGTCGGTGATCGACGGCTGCGGCCAAGGATTCCGGGTCAGAGGCTGAACAGCAGCTTCACGCGAATCGATGGGACGCAGAGGGCGCAGAGATCGACCTCTGCGCCTCCTCCGCGCTCTCTGCGTCCCATGAGTGGTCGAGGCGTGGTGCTGCTGGAGTTCAGTCAGCGCCGCCGGCGCCTCTTCGGGGGGTCGTCGTCCTCGTCGTCGCGGGCGGCGCGCTCCTGCGCCTCGACCGCCTCGAACAGGTGCTTGAGGTAGCGCTCCGGGCCGGCGAGGAAGTCGCGCGTCACCTGCACGTGCTCGGTCTCGGCCCACGTGGTGCGCCGGATCCCGTGCGGGCCGAAGGCGTAGATCGTGGCGCCGGGGTAGGCCAGCAGCATGGGCGAGTGCGTGGCCGCGACCACCTGCGAGCCGCGACGCACGAGGGCGTGGATCGCGGCCAGGAGCGAGAGGAGGCGGGCCGGGCTGAGCGCCGACTCGGGCTCGTCGAGGAGGTAGAGGCCGTCTCCGCCGAAGCGGTTGGTGACGAGGGCCAGGAACGCCTCGCCGTGCGAGCGCTCGTGGAGCGACCCGCCGTAGCCGATCGTCCCGCCGATCTGCTCCAGGTACGTGGCCACCGTGTAGAAGCTCTCGCCGCGGAAGAAGAAGCCGTCCTTTGGCCGCTGCCCCCAGGCGACGAGCAGGTGCCGATGGAGCGCGCTGTGCGACGGCCGCGTGGCGAACGAGAAGTTCTTCGTCCCGCCCTCGGCGTTGAAGCCGGCGGCGACCGCCAGCGCCTCGAGCACCGTCGACTTGCCCGAGCCGTTCTCGCCCACGAAGAACGTGACCTTCGGGTCGAGCGCCAGCGGCTCGGCCAGGGCGCGCACGGCGGGGATGGAGAAGGGGTAGCGCCCCGCCCGGCGCGCGGCGTCGTCGGCGTCACCTTCTGGCTCGTCGTCGGCGGCGTCGTCGGCGTCGTCGGCGTCGTCGTCGGCGTCGGCGTCGGCGTCGGCGTCGTCGTCGGCGTCGTCGTCAGCGGTCTCCGGCGCGGGCCCGAGGGGCCGCAGGACGATCTCCTGCAGGAAGCCGTCGCCGCCGAGCCGCGCCGGGCGTCGCCTGGCCATCAGCGGCGCAGGACGGCCGCCAGGGCGTCGACGACCTCGCGGTCCTCGTCGGGGCCGAGGAGGGTGCGCGGGTCGAGCACGAGCCGGTCGTCGTGGATGCGCGCGAACACGGCCGGGTCGCGCTCGCGCAGGCGACTGGCCACGACCTCGAGGCGCCAGCCGGCGGGCGGGGCGACCGCGACGAGGCGCGTCGGCAGGGCCTCGACGGCGTAGCTGCCGCCGCCGACCTTCGACGCGCCCTCGACGACGGTCACGACGAGCGACGGGACGGCCGCGACCAGCGCGCGGGC
Source organism: Planctomycetota bacterium (assembly GCA_019636275.1). Classification (GTDB taxonomy): domain Bacteria; phylum Planctomycetota; class J058; order J058; family J058; genus JAMLIC01. The sequence goes on from JAHBXY010000206.1 coordinate 2,956, forward strand.
GATCGCCTGCGCGCGCGCCTCGAGCGCCGCGAGCGGGGCGGCGATCATGCGCAGGGCCGGCAGCTCCTCGCAGGCGCGGACGGGGTCGCGCGAGGCGACGAGCGTGGCCTCGAGCGCGGCGAGCGTGAGCTTGTCGGGCCGCAGGGCCCGGTAGAGCGGGTGGCGGCGCACCTGCTCGACGAGCGCGCGCTGGCCGACGACCAGCCCCGCCTGCGGCCCGCCGAGGAGCTTGTCGCCCGAGAAGGTCACGACGCCGGCGCCCGCGGCCACGCTGTCCTGCACGCGCGGCTCGTGCGGCAGCCCGTGCGGGGCCAGGTCGACGAACGAGCCCGAGCCCAGGTCGTCCATGACCGGCACGCCGCGGCGCCGGCCGAGCGCGACGAGCTCGGCCGTCGACACCTCGGACGTGAAGCCGACCACGCGGAAGTTCGACGTGTGGACGCGCAGCAGCAGCGCGGCGTCGGGGTGCGCGTCGAGGGCCCGCTCGTAGTCGGCGAGGTGCGTGCGGTTCGTCGTCCCGACCTCGACCAGGCGCGCGCCCGACTGCGCCATGACGTCGGGGATCCGGAACGATCCGCCGATCTCGACGAGCTGCCCGCGCGAGACGATCACCGGCCGCCCGGCGGCCAGCGCGGCGAGCGTGATCAGCGTGGCCGCGGCGTTGTTGTTGACGACCGTCGCCGCCTCGGCGCCGGTGAGCTCGCGCAGGAGCGCGGCGACCGCCTCGTCGCGCTGCCCGCGCTGGCCCGAGGCGCGGTCGACCTCGACCACGGCGAAGCCGCTGGCGGCCACGAGCGCCCGCCGCGCGCCCTCGGAGAGCGGGGCGCGGCCGAGGCCGGTGTGCAGGACGACGCCGGTGGCGTTCAGGGCGCGCCCGCAGCGCACGCGGTGCTGCGCCTCGAGGCGCCGCCGCGCCCGCTCGGCGCAGGCCTCGGGCAGCACCCAGGGCTCGACCTCCTCCATGAACGTGCCGCAGGCGATCCCGCCGCGCAGGTCCTGCAGGTCGGCGCGCACGGCCTCGGTCACGAGGGCGCGGCCGAACGCCGCGATCACCGGGGCGAAGGCGGCGTCGCCCAGGAGGGCGTCGACCTTGGGGAGGAGCCGGAGCGCCTCGGCGACCGACCCGTCGTCCACGGCGCGCCTAGCGGACCGTGCTGCGCTTCTCGAGGTCGACGAGGTGCTGCGCGATGCGCGACAGCTCCTCCTCGTAGCCCTCGTACTCCGGGTTCACGTTGCCCGAGGCGTCGCGGTGGTAGTCGAGGATCTTGTTCAGGATGTCCACCGCGGCCGTCCACTTCTTGTGGGCCTCGGTCGACTTCTGCCGGGCGAGGTTGGCCTCGCCCGCCTTCTCGGCCTTGTTGAACTCGCGGAAGGCGGCCATGGCCTCCTGGTCGAGCTTCTTGTAGTCGTCGAAGTCCTTGACCTGGTCGACGTGCTGCTTCGCCGGGCCGCCCGAGTTGATGATCGCGATGCCCACGACGAGCAGCAGCGTGATCGACACGATCGAGATCCCGATGACGATCGTGTTGTCCTTCTTCTTCGGCCCCGGGGCCGCGCGCCGCCGGCGCGCCGAGCTGTTCATCTCGCCGTCGTCGCTCGAGCCGGCGCGGCGCCCCGACGCCGCCGAGCGCTTGCCCGAGTCCTTCAGGCCCCCCTTGCGGCTGACCGACGAGGCGCCGTTGCGCTCGCGCGAGGAGCCGGCGTCGGCGGCCTTGCGCTTGCCGGTCGACGACGTCTTGCTCGGCTTCTCGGACCGGCCCGAGCCCTTCTTGCGGGGCGGCTCGAGGTCGAGCTCCTCGTCGCCGTCGAGGTCAGGATCGTGGCGGCGCGTCGACTTCTTGGCCATGTCCTGGGCCTCTCCCGCGGGCGTTCTCCGGCAGGCGGAGCGCCCCGGATCATAGCCGGCGCCCGGCCGGCCGGGCCATCGCCAACTTCGTCGGGGGGGTCAGGATACGGTTTCGTGACCGAGCCGCCCCGGGGCGGCGCCGGGACGCGCCGCGGCATGCGCCAGGCGGGCCGGGCCATCCCCGGGTCGCGCGACCAGCGCCCCCGCCGCGGCGGGCACGACGGCCGCCTCGCCGCGGCGCAGGCTCAGGCTCCCGGCGGGCGTCTCCAGGGTGACGTCGCCGTCGAGGGCGAAGGCGATCGCCGGCCCGGCGCCCAGGTCGGCGCGGGCGCCGCGCGGCAGGTCGACCACGTCGAACGTGAACGGCGCCTCCCCCGAGACGAGGGCCATGCGCCGCGCGGCGTCCGGGGCGGGCGGCACGTCGACGATCCGCGGACGGCGGGCGGCGCCGCCGGTGCGGGCGAGCGTCTCTCTTGCCTGCTCGAGGTGCAGCGGGCGGTCGCGGCCCCAGTCGTAGACGCGGTAGGTGACGTCGGCCGTCTCCTGGACCTCGAGCGCCACGAGGTCCAGCGCCGTGTGCAGGGTGCCGGGGAGGATCTCGTAGGCCTGCCCGGCGCGCGCGGGCTCGGTGCGCAGCGCCGCCTCGAGGCCGCCCGTGCCGGCGAGGCGCACCACCTCGTCGGGCGACAGCGCCTCGCGCAGCCCCAGCGAGACCTTCGCGCCGGGCCCGGCGTCGACGACGAGCCAGGCCTCGGCCTTGCCGCGCCGGCCGTCGCCGAGGGCTCGCGCCGTCGGCCCGTCGGGGTGGACCTGCACCGAGAGCGGCGCGTTGATGTCGATCAGCTTGACGAGGAGCGGGAAGTCCTCGCCGGTCGAGTCGCCCACGAGCGCGGCGCGGGCGTCCGTGAAGACGTCGCGGAGCGTCCGGCCGGCGAAGGGCCCGTCGAGGACGGCGCTCGGCGCGCCGTCGACATCCGAGACCAGCCAGGCCTCGCCGGTGCCCGGCGGGGCGTCGAGGTCGAAGCGCGCGCGCAGGCGCGCCCCGTCGCCCCAGGCGCGCGCGACGAAGCGCGGGGCGCAGCGGAACGGGGCCAGCGGGGCGTCAGCCATCGAGCTCGGCCAGCAACCCCTCGAGGAACGGCCCGAACTTGGCCTTGTTGCGCGCGTCGGCGGCGATCAGGTCGCGGTGCGTTCGCACCATGAGGCGCAGCCGCTCCTTGTCGCTCGCCGGCACGACCGCCAGCTCGGTGAGCGTCAGCGCGCTCGGGAGCTTGGTGCGGCCCTCCTTGATCGAGATGAACGCGTCGAGGCCGACCGACGAGACCTGCTTCTGCGCGTGCTCGTCGACGTTGATCGCGACGATCGGGTGCGCGTGGCCGTCCTCGCGCAGGCGGTTGGCGAGGCCGAGCAGGAGGCCCATGAACGTGCTGTCCACGCCGGTGCACTCGGCGAGGTCGAACACGAACTGGTTCACGCCCTCCTCGATCGCGCGGTCGGCGAACGCCTCGAGGGTGGGCGCGACCATCATGCTCCCGAGCCCGCGCACACGGACGTAGATCGCCTCGCCGGCCCGGGCCACCTCGAAGGGAGGCCGCTTCCCGTTCTTCACGCACGTCCCCCGTCGACCGAGGGGGATCTTACCGCGGCGAGGGGACGACCACCCAGCATCACCACCTCCGGCGTGAAACCTGCTCCGGTGACCCGAACGAATCTTGACCGAACCTGTTGGCGGCGCCATCGGCGCCGTGAAACTTGACATTCCGTCCTCTGGCGGTTGGCCCAATCTCTTGGTTGTGCGGTCTTTGTGTCTGTGGTCGCCTGGGATGTCGACCGGGGTTGTTCGTGGGCTGATCGTGGCTGTCGGTGGTCGCTGTTAGGGTGCGTGACGTCGCCCGGAGGACCGGGCGAGGACACCCGGAAGCTCACGAGGACCTCGACGACCATGACCCCTCCGATGCACCACGACGTCCCCCTCGATCTCGGCATCCCCGTCCGCGACGGCCTGTCGCCGCAAGGCCCGGGCCAGGCCCCGATCCGCTGGGCGCTGGTCCAGCGGGTCCGGCGCGAGATCGCGCGCGGGACCTACGAGACCCCCGAGCGCTGGGAGGCAGTGGTCGCCCGGCTCGTCGTCGACGGCGTGATCTGACGCGAGTCGACCGGAGCCCCCCCCATGCCCCCCATGACCGTGCCCAGCCCCCTGCGGATCGTTCGCCTGGACATCCAGGACTTCGTGCTCGTCGAGCGCCTCGACCTCGAGCTCCGACCCGGGCTCAACGTGCTCTCCGGCGGGTCGGGCGAGGGCAAGACGCTCGTCGTCCGCGCGCTCGAGTTCCTCCTCGCCGGCCAGCCCTACGGCCGGGCCAGCGCCGCGCGCTGGCTGCGGCAGGGCGCCGCGCAGGCGCGCGTCGAGGCCGTGGTCGAGGGCACGTCGCCGGCCTTCGAGGCGGCCCTGCGCGCGGCGGGGGTGCCGGCGCCGCCGGCGGGCGAGCCGCTCGTCGTCCGGCGCGCGCTCGAGCGAGGCGGCCGGAGCCGCTGCGAGGTCGGCCCGGCCGGGGCGCCCGTCGCCGTGGCGGTCGGCGCGCTGCGGCCGATCGGCCTGGCGCTGGTCGAGGTGTTCGGGCAGGGGCAGGCGGCGGACCTGACGGCCGAGACGCATCAGCGCGAGCTGCTCGACGCCGCCGCGTCGCTGGGCGGCGCGGCGCGCGACTACGCCCGCGCCCGCGACGAGGCGCTGGTCCTGGCCCGCGAGCGCGACGCCCTGGCGGCCGAGGCGGCCCGGCTCGAGGACGACCAGGCGCGCGCGTCGGCGGAGCGGGCCGCCCTGGCCGAGCTCGCGCCGGCGCCCGGGGAGTACGAGGCCCTGGTCGAGGAGGCCGCGCGCCTGGGCGAGCGCGAGCAGGAGGCGCAGCAGCTCGCGGCCGTGGTCACGCTGCTCGACGACGACGAGGGCGCGGCGTGCGATCGGCTGCGGCAGGCCCTCGGCCGGCTCGACCGGGCGCAGGCGCCGCGGTCCGGCGCTCCTGATGGCGGTGCCGACCCCTACGAGGCCGACGTCGGCGGCGCGCGCCAGGCGCTCGAGGAGGCGCTGGCGCTGGCGAGCGACGCCGCGCAGCGCGTGCGGCGCACGCAGGCGCGGGTCGAGCTCGACCAGGAGCGGCTCGAGGCGGTCCGCGAGCGGGTGGCCTCGTTCCGGGCCCTGGCCCGGCGGCTGCGGACGGCGCCCGAGGCCCTGGGCGGGCGCTGGCAGGAGCTGGGGCCGGCGAGCGACCCGGCCGCGCTCGCGGCGCGGATCGCGCGGCTCGACGCGGACCTCGCGGCCGCGCGGCCGGAGCTCGACCGGCGGCAGGCCGCCCTGAGCGAGGCGCGCCGGGCGGCGGCGCCGCGGCTCGCGGCCGGGGTCGGGCGGCTCCTCCCGGAGCTGGGGCTCGACGGGGCGCGGTTCGAGGCCGTCGTGCTCGACGCGCCCCGGCCGGCTTGCGCCGCCGGAGCGGACGACGGGCAGGAGCCGGCCCTCCTGCGGGCGCATCCGGCGGCGCACGGGGCCGACCGGGTGACCCTGCTGTTCGCGGCGGGGCCGACCCAGCCGCTCGGCGGGCTCGAGCGCGCGTCGGGCGGCGAGCTGGCGCGGCTGTTCCTGGCCCTGGCGCTGGAGACCGCCGGTGGGGCCTCCGACGTGCCGCTGCTCGTGTTCGACGAGGTCGACCAGAACGTCGGCGCTCGGCTGGGGGCGGCGGTCGGCCGCTGCCTGTCGGTGATCGGCCGCTCGCGGCAGGTGCTGGCGATCACGCACCTGGCGACGGTCGCCGCCCGCGCCGACCACCACGTGCGGGTGCTCAAGGCCGAGGGCCGCACGCGGGCCGAGCGGCTCGAGGGCGAGGCCCGGGTCGACGAGCTGGCGCTCATGATCAAGGGCGCGCCGATCACCGACGCGGCGCGGGAGCAGGCGCGCGAGCTGCTCCGCGAGGCGGAGGCGCCCCGGCCGGCGGCGCGGCCGCGCAGGAAGACGCGTCCGGCCGCGGCGGGCCGGCGGCGGAAGGGGGTGGGCGCGCGTTAAGCGCCACTTCATGACGTGATTCACAGGCTTTCGCGACGCGTAAGCCTGGCGTGTTCGATCATGTCGGGTCGAGGTGGCCCGTGGTGGTGGTCGGACTCGTCGTGGTGGTCGGGCTCGTCATGATGGCCTGCGAGCGGCTCCGTCCTGGGCGCTCGTGGCCGCGCGTGGAGGGGTGGTGGCCGCGGGCGATCGCGTTCAGCGCCCTGCAGGCGCTCGCCGTGCTGACGCTCGGCCAGGCGCTCGACGAGCGGCTGGCCCAGATGCGCCCGTGGACCTTGCCCTGCCCCTCCGGCGCGGCCGGCACCGTCGTCGGCGCGCTCGCGGGCTACTTCGTCCTGACGTTCGTCTACTACGTCTGGCACCGCGCGCGGCACGAGGTGCCGCTGCTCTGGCGCTGGCTGCACCAGCTCCACCACAGCCCGCGGCGCCTCGAGGTCGCGACCAGCTTCTACAAGCACCCGCTCGAGCTGGCCTCGAACAGCGTGATCCCCGCGGTCGTCCTGTTCCTGCTCGTGGGCCTCGAGCCGACCGCGGCCGCCGGCGCCACGGCGCTGGCCGGCCTCGCGGAGCTCTTCTACCACTGGAACGTGCGCACCCCCCGGTGGGTGGGGTTCTTCATCCAGCGGCCGGAGAGCCACTGCGTCCACCACGCCACCGGCGTGCACGCGAAGAACTACGGCGACCTGCCGCTGTGGGACATGCTCTTCGGCACGTTCGAGAACCCGGCGACCTTCGACGGGCGGTGCGGCTTCGACGCCGCGGCGGAGGCGCGCGTGGGCGACATGCTCGCCGGGCGCGACGTCGTCGCCGCCCAGGCTGGCGAGGCGGCGCCGGCGCCGGCGCGGCGCGAGCGCGCGGGCGTCGCCGCGGCGCTCCTCGCGCTCGGGCTGGCGCAGATCCTCGCCGACGCCGCGCGCGCGCCGTCGCTGAAGGCGGTCGCCGCGGCGACCGCGGCGTCGCCGGCGCCGAAGGTGTTCACGTCGGTGCGCGGGTACGAGGCGCTCTCGACGTCGTTCGCGCTGGAGCACGCGGACGCCGATGGGACCCCGCGCTCGGTCCCGCTCGACGGCCGGCGGGTCGCCGGGCTGCGCGGGCCCTACAACCGGCGCAACGTCTACGGCGCCGCCCTGGCGTTCGGGCCCGTCCTGTGGAGCGACCCTCGCACGCGGCCCCTGGCCGAGGCGGTCGTCGAGCGGGCGCTGCTCGGCCCCGCGACGATCCTCCCGGAGCTGGGCATCGACCCGGCGGCGGTCCACGCGCCGGTGCGCGTGCGCTACACCCCGCGCGCGGGGCTCGACCTGCGCGACCTCCCCGCGACGATCACGCTCGCGGCGGGGGGTGACGAGTGAGCGGTGGCGCGCATCCCCGAGCGAAGGCCGCGAAGCGGCCGGAGAGAGGGCGACAGGTGCCTCACTGCGGATCGGAGCAAGGGTCCCGCGCCATGACGTCGACATCATCACGAGCGACGGCCGCTGTGAGCGGCTGGAGCGGCCTCGGCCGGCGGCGGTACGACCTGCTGCGCGCGCTGCTCGGGCTCTACCTGGCGGTCCACTTCGCGGCCCTCGTGCCCTGGGGGGCCGAGCTGTTCTCCCGCGAGGGCGTCGTCCCCTCGATCGCCCTCAACCCCCTGGGCGGGCTCCTGCCGAACCTGCTGGCCGTGGCCGACTCGCCGGCGGCCGTGACGGGCCTGCTCGTCGCGGCGGCGGCCGCGTCGCTCCTGCTGGCGGCAGGCATCGGCGATCGGGCGGCCGCCGTGGCGCTCTGGTACGTGTGGGCGTGCCTGCTCGGGCGCAACCCGCTGATCGCCAACCCGTCGATCCCTTACGTGGGCTGGCTGCTGCTGCTCCACGCGCTGGCCGGTCCAGGCCGACGCGACGGACCCGGCTGGCGGCTGTCCCCCTCGCTCCAGGCGGTCGCCTGGGCGGTCCTGGCGGTCGGCTACACCTACAGCGGCGCGACGAAGCTGGGCAGCCCCTCGTGGCTCGACGGCACGGCGGTCCACCACGTCCTGGCGGGGCCGCTGGCGCGGCCCACGCCGCTGCGCGACGCGCTCCTGGCCCTGCCCGGGCCGCTGGTCGCGGCCCTGACCTGGGGGACGCTGGCGCTCGAGCTCCTCTTCGCGCCGCTGGGGCTCGTGCGGCGGCTGCGCCCCTGGCTCTGGGCGGCCCTCGCCGGCATGCACCTCGGGCTGCTCGTGCTCGTCGACTTCGCCGACCTGAGCGCGGGCATGCTCGTCGTCCACGCCTGGACGTTCGACCCCGCCTGGGTCCCCCGCCGCTACGCGCTGCCGACCGGCCGCGTGCCGTTGATCGCAGCCGCGTGGGCGGCCGCGGCGCGGCCCTCCTCGAGGAAGATCCCCAGCTTGCGCACCTTCTCGTAGCGCTGCTCGACGAGGACCGGCCCCGGCGTCCCGGCGATCTCCTGCAGGTGCTCGTGGATCGCGTCGGCGACCAGGCGGCAGGCCTCGGGCGGGGACTGGTGGGCGCCGCCCGGGGGCTCCGTGACCACGGCGTCGACGACGCCGAACCCGAGCAGGTCCGAGGCGGTGAGCTTGAGGATCGACGCCGCGCGGGCGGCCTGGTCGGCGGTCTTCCAGAGGATCGACGAGCAGCCCTCGGGCGAGATCACCGAGTAGTAGGAGTTCTCGAGCATGAGGACGCGGTCGCCGACCCCGATCCCCAGGGCCCCGCCGCTGCCGCCCTCGCCGATCACCACACACACGATGGGCACCGCCAGGCGCGACATCTCGAAGATGCTCCGGGCGATCGCGTGCGCCTGGCCGCGCTCCTCGGCCGAGACGCCCGGGTAGGCGCCCGGGGTGTCGATCAGCGTGACGATCGGGATGCGGTACTTCTCGGCCAACCGCATGACCCGCTGGGCCTTACGGTAGCCCTCGGGGTGGGCGCAGCCGAAGTTGCAGGTGATCCGGTCCTTGGTGTTCTTGCCCTTGCGGTGGCCGACGAGGACGACCGAGCGCCCGCGCAGCTTGGCGAACCCGGCCCAGATCGCCTGGTCGTCGGCGAAGGCCTGGTCGCCGTGGAGCTCGAGCGGGTCGTCGAAGATCGTCGTCAGGTAGTCCGAGAACACCGGCCGGTTGGGGTGCCGGGCGATCTGGATCCGCTGCCAGGGGGTGAGCTTCGAGATCACCTCCCGCTGCAGCTCGCGCCAGCGGCGCCGGAGCTCCTCGATCTGGCCGCGCAGGTCCATCTCCGTGGACTCGGCGAAGCTCTCCAGCTCCTCGATCTTCTTCTGCAGCTCGAGGATCGGGCCCTCGAACTCCAGCTCGACGTTGTCGCCCAACGCGACCTCCCACCCGTTGACCCGGGCGCAAAGACGGAGACGCGGCGCGCGAGAGGTCGGCGCCGCGAGGGGCGAGATCTTAACCTCCTTTGCGTCCGTTCTCCAGCCAGGATTCTGGCAGGTCAGCGCGGCGCCGGGGGTGCCCCCGGGGGGGTCGGCAGGCGGTTGGCCTCGATCAGGGCCATGGCCTGCGCCCGCGAGGTGATCCAGGCCTCGTCGAGGCGGCCGGCGATCTCCACCTCCTGGACGTTGATCTCGGTGCCGAGCGGGGCGAACGCCACCCCTCCGGGCCGCTCCCAGTCGGGCAGCGGGGGGAGGCGGAAGACGTCGCGGCCGCGCAGGCGCAGGCGCACGGCGCCGTCGGCCGCCCTGGCGGCGTCGAACTTCTGCGCGCGGCCCTGGGTGTTCTGGACCGAGGGCGACGTCTCGGCGGCGAAGTTCGGCCCGTCGATCCGCGGCTCGCGCCCGTCGAGGACGATGCCCACGTTGGCCGGCAGGGGCACGGTGTAGCCGGGCTTGCGCGGGGCGGTCGGGTCGACGCGCAGGTCCTGCAGGGCGCCGTGCTGGAAGCCCAGCCCGAGGAGCACGCCCGTCCAGGCGCCGCGGTCGCCCAGGATCACGTTGAGGTTCGGCTGGCGCCCGTTGCTCGTGGTGGCCTTGACGTCGACGGACAGCTCGCCGCCCTGGAAGACTGCGACGTGGCTGAGCTTGCCCTTGACCACCATGCCGTCGTCGACGTGGCGGACGGACGACCCCGGGTCGACGCGCAGGTCCGGGGTCCAGTCCTGGAGCTGGGCCGGGTCCTTGAAGGTGTAGCGGATCGTGACCGCGTCGCCGCGCCGGGTCGCCTTGAGCTCGCCCTTGAACAGGAGCTCCGGGGCGCCCTGGAGCTGCGCGGTCCGGGCCCGGCGGAAGGCGTCCTTCAGCCGGTCGAAGCGCTCGCGGTAGGCGGCCGTGGCGCGGACCCCCTCCTCCGCGGCGAGCGCCGGCAGGCCGAGGACGACGTCGGCCGGCGCGCCGTCGGCGAGGAGCGCGTCGAGGCGCTGGGCGACGTGCGCCTCGCGCCCGGCGGCGAGCGCGGTCTGCACCCGCGCCTGGAGCTCGGGGTCGGGCGAGCCGCCGACCGCCAGCCAGGCCGCCTGCGCGGCGGCCGCCGCCTCGGGCGCTCCGCGGGCGAGGAAGAACAGCACGTTGGCGCGCCCCTGGGCCGGCGGCAGGGCCATGCCGGCCAGCTCGTCGGGGTGGAGGTCGCGCAGGTCGAGCGGCACCTCCTCCTTGAGGCCCTGCAGCTTGACCCGGGCCCGCCAGGCGGCGGGGTCGTAGTCGACGAGGCGCCCGCGCAGCGGCTCGCCCTGGCGCAGCCGGAGGCGGCCGCGCTCGTCCTCGCCCAGGCGGCGGCACGTGGCGTCGAAGGCGTCCCAGGCGGTTGCGAGCAGGTCGAGCTCGGCCCGGGCGCGGACGAGCTGGTCGCCGACGACGGTCAGGGCGGGGTCGTCCAGGGCCGCCTCGAGCGCGCGCGCGGCGCCCACCCGGTCGCCGCGC
>JAHBXY010000207.1 GCA_019636275.1 Planctomycetota bacterium
CCCCTGGCCGGCGGCCTCGAGCAGCCCGCCGCGGCCGAGCGGCGACGTGACCTCGACGGGGGCCGCCCCGTGCCGCGGGGAGGCGCCGGCCCGCTGCTGCAGGACGTGCGTCAGCTCGTGGCCGAGCAGGGCCAGGCCGCGCGCCGAGTTCGGGTCGTACTCGCCCTGGTTGAAGTAGACGTCGCGGCCGGTGGCGAAGGCGCGCGCATGGATCGACGACGTGAGCGCCTGCGCCTCGGGGCCCGTGTGGATGCGGACCGACGAGAGGTCGACGCCCCCGAAGGCCTGCTCCATCTTCGCCCGCAGGGGGCCGCCCAGCGCCTGGCCGTGGCTCTGCTTCAGGGCCGAGGAGAAGCCGGCCGGCGCCGCGCCGCCGCCGCCCGGGGCGCGCGCGTGCTCGAGCGCCGGCGAGACCCGCGCCTTGCGCGGCGGGGTCGGGGCGGCGCCGCGGGCGTCGGCCCAGGTGACGAGCACGTCGTCGATCACGATCGTCGCGTCGCCGGGCCCCGCCGACACCGACATCCCGCCCGTCTTGCCGCTCGAGCCGCCGCCGAACAGGCCGCCGAAGGCCGCCTGGATCATGGCCTTGCCGACCGAGCCGCCGACGGGGCGGCGCTGGAGCCGCGCGCCGACCGTGCCGTCGATCGTGCGCCCGTAGCGGTCCGCCGAGGCGTCGAACATCGCCTCCCAGCGGCCGGTCGAGGCGGCGGCCAGGATCCGGGCCTCGTTCGCCTCGGCCTGCGCCTCGAACCGATCCGCACCGCCGATGACGAGCGTGGAGTCCATCCGGCGTGCACCCGCGCCGGTCGGGGGGAGGGGTCCCGGGTCCCGGCGGTTCCGAATGATAGTCGTCCGGTGTGCCCGACTCAACTCGAGCGGACCGCGCGCAGCACCTTGCGTTCTCCAGGGTTAGGCGTAGCCTCGGGGGTGTGGACCCCGCGGCCCTCTCCACCCCGGCCGAGGTTCTCGGCCTGGCGGCCTACGCCTGCTCCCCGACCGGCGCCCTCGCCCGGGCCGGGCCGGGCCTCGCGGCCCTGGCCGGCCGTCCCCTGGCCGGCCTCTCCGCCCTCGAAGACCTGTGCGCCCCCGACGACCGCGAGCGGGTCCGCGCCGCTCGCCTGGCGGCGGCCCCGGGCGGGCCGCCGATCGACCTCCGCTACCGGCTGCGCCCGGCGAGCGGCCCCGACGTCCCCGTGCGCGACGTGGCCGTCGCGCAGGCGGGCGAGGGCGGCCAGGTCCTGCTCGTCGGCCTGATCGAGGACCTGCGCCCGCGCCGGCTGGCGGAGGAGGCCGCGCGCGCGGCCGGGATGTCCGACCTGGCGGCGGGCGTGGCGCACGAGGTCAACAACGCGCTCTCCGGGGTGCTCAACTACGCGCAGCTCGCCCGCCGCTACCCGCCGGGCGACCCCCAGGCCGCCGAGGCCCTCGACGGGGTCGTCGAGGAGGGGCGGCGGATCCTCGAGATGACGCGCGCGCTGCTCACGTTCGCCCGCCGGGGCGAGGGGGCGGTCGCGCCCGGCGACCTCTTGCGCGCCGCGCTGGCGCCCGTGCGGCGCGAGCTGCGCGAGGAGCTGATCGGGGTGCAGCTCGACGTCCCCCCGGACGTGCCGCCGCTCCTGGCTCGCGGCGACGACGTGCAGCGGGCGCTGGTCCACGCGCTCTGGCTGGCCCGGCGCGCCGTCGCGCCGCGGGCGGCCGCGCGCGAGCGCTCGGCCCTGGCCCTGCGCGCCCGCTGGGAGCTCGACCCCGAGCCGGGCCTCGTCGTCCTCGAGGTCTCGATCGAGCCCCCGCTGGCGCCCCCGCCCGACGACGAGGCCGCGGCCTGGGCCCTCGACCGCTGCCGCGCCCTCGTCGAGGCGCAGGGCGGCCGCCTCGAGGCGGCGCCGGGCGTCACGCGGCTTCGGTTGCCGCTCGCATAGCCCCCGTCGAGCTCGACATCGATTCGACGCAGAGATCGCGGAGGAGGCGCAGAGATCGCAGCGGGAGGGGGAGTGATGGTCCCGTCCCGCGAGCGCTGCGCCTCCGCAGCGTCCTCTGCGTCGAATGGGCGATCAAGGCGTGGGCGCTGCCGGCCACGCCAGGGCCTGTCTTCGAGCCGCACCCCTTGATCGACACGCTCGAACCCACGGGTGGAATGGAACCGCGAGCGAGGCGAGGCTGCGGAGGCCGAGGCGAGGGGGGAGCGCGCGCGGGTCGTATCGATCGCCGGATCCTACGGCCCGCGCGCGCCCCCCCTCGCCCGGCATCCGCGGCCGCAGCCGTCGATGACGCTAGTCGTCGTCGTAGGCGCTGCCCGCGAGCTGGAGCGGCGGCAGCGACGCGCCGGCCTCGACCCCGAGGCGCGAGGTGGCCAGGCCGCGCTGCCGCTGCAGCTCGGCGAGCTTCTGCGCCAGGTCCTTGTCGGTCGCGCCGGCCACGCGCAGGGTGTAGCCGGGCCAGGCGGTGAGGTCCTTGAGGATCAGCACCTCGTCGGCCGTGAGCGCCTGCCCCGGGCGCAGCGCGTCGAGCGAGCGGGTCACGGCGTGCGCCTGCAGGAGCAGCAGGTCGCAGACGTCGCGGGTGAGCGTGAGCTTGGCCAGGAGGTCCTGCGCCAGGACCCGCTGGCTGGAGAGCTTGCCCGCGCCCGCCTTGCGGTGCTCGTCGGCCACGGTGTGCAGCGAGATCCGGTGGTGCAGCCCGCGCGCCATGGCGCGGAACTTGACCTCGAGGTCGCCGTCCTTGCTGTCGAACGAGAGCGCCCCCACCTCGCCCTTCTCGATGAAAGCCCGCAGCTCGGGCATGAGGCGCTCGGCGACCTCCTTGCCCTGGAGGGCCACCTGCGAGAGCTTCCACAGGTAGATGCGGAGGTCCTTGTCGAGCGCGGCGGTGTAGACCGCCCCCGCGCGCAGGTGCACGCTCAGGACCTGCCTGGGCTGCTTGGCGAACGTCGACAGCTCCTGGTTCGACATGGCGCCCGTGTACATGGCGGCCGACGACAGGCCCTGGTCGCGGCTCATGTTCCACATCTTGAGGTTCAGGAACGAGTCGCGCCCCTTGTCGATCCGCTTGTAGAGCCAGGCGTGGTGGAGCTCGTGCAGCGCCGTCCCCGAGGGCTGGCAGGTGAGGATCGTGCGCGTGTCGAGCTTGAGCGCCTTGGCGTCGCTCGAGAAGGCCCCGACCGCCGCGCCGGGCTTGAGGCGCTCGCGGAGGTCGTAGGACATCGTGATCCCGAGCGTCCTCTTCGCCCGCCAGGCGAGGACGTTGAGCTGCCCGCCCTGCGCCGCCGGCTTGATCGTGAACTCGGAGCCCTGCTGCACGAACGCCACGCCGTGCCGCGAGAGGTGCGGCCCCAGGCCGTCGCGCAGGCGGCGGAAGTCGTCGGGGTCGACGACGCCGTGCTGCCGCATGCGCGCCTCGACGGCCAGGAAGTCCTCGGCGAAGCCGCCGCTCTGCGCCTGCTGGTCGGGCGTCAGCTCGGGGTGGAGGATCTTGACGTCCGGGCCGCCCAGGCCGAGGAAGCTCTTGAAGCGCTCGAAGCCGCCCGGCCCCGACCGGGGCGCCTTGGCCGCCGACCCGGCGCCGACCACCCGCACGGGCGGCGCGTAGCGGAGCCCCTGCAGCCCCGACGGCTGGACCAGCGCCGCGGGCTTCCGCCGCAGGAGGCTCGCCGGCGCGCCCGCGTCGGCGTCGAGCTTCAGCTGCACGGCCCGCGCGCCGGCGTCGGCGTGCATGGGCTCGGGCTTCATCTGGATGGGCATCGTCTTCACGCGCTCGAGCAGGAACGCGAAGTCGAGCTCTGCCCGCGTCTTCGCCGCCTCGGCGAAGGCCTGCTGGATCTCGATGAAGTTCTGCTGCAGCTGGCGCAGCGTGCCGAGGGTCGACACGCGCGACGAGCCGGTGTGCGAGCCCTCGCCCGGGATCGCCGCCAGCGCCTCGATCGGCAGCGCCTCGAAGTTCTCGTGGCCGAGGATGCCCGCGAGCCGCTGCCGGGTCGCCTCGAGCTGCTCCATGGGCGCGTAGAAGCGCACGAGCCGGCGCCGCAGGTCGACCTGGTCGTGGACCGAGGCCTCGCCGCCGAGGGTGCCGCCCTCCTTGACGTCGTACCGGCGGCTGACCTTGAGCCCCGAGAGGTCGAACTCGAACAGCACCGGGAAGTTCTGCGCGTTGTCGGGGCCGCCTCGCCGCGCCGGGTGCTGCTTGGGGAGCTTGTCGCGGAGCTGCCGCTCGAGCCTCAGCTTGTGGAGCTGCGCCGCGAACTGCTCCTTGCTCTTCACGGTGAAGCCCGCCAGCGGGCCGGCCATGGTGATCTTGAGCTCGTCGTAGCGCGCGATGATCAGCTCGAGGCGCTCGATCTCCTCCTTCAGCTCGGCGTAGGAGTAGCGCTTGACGTTGTAGTGGTTGAGCTGCTGCACCGCCTGCGCGTACGCCACGGCCGTGCCCAGGCCCGAGTCGCCGTGGCCGATCGAGATGAAGTCCTTCTTGCCGGCCTTGCCCGAGAAGGCGTCGCCCTCGCCCGAGACCTGCTGGACCGACTCCTTCTCCAGGTCGGCGGCGGAGATGATCCGGCCGCCGGTCTGCTGGAGGCCGTCGAGCATGTCCGAGAGCGAGCCGTGGAAGCCCATGGCCTGGAAGGCGCCGGCGCCCAGGAGCTCCATCACGCGCCGCGTGTGCTCCTCGAGCTGCTTGTGGCGCGCCTCGGCGTCGGCGGGCGACGTCGCCTGCGTCGCGGCGACCTCGCGCTGGTGGCCGAGCGCGTCGACGAGCTTGCGCCACCAGGAGCGGCGCTCGGCCTGCTGGCGGGCGACCCGGGGGATGCGGTGGCGGACGGCCTCGAACAGGCGCGTGGCCACGACCGTCGCGGCCGAGGCCTCGGAGAGCTGGCCGTTGACGACGTGCTCGAGCGGGAACGGGACGTCGAGCTGGACGCCCGGGATCGTGATCGTGCCCTGGAGGCCGGGCGACAGGTCGCCCAGGAGCTCGGCCGCCGTGCGGAGGGCGGCCGACATGACCCGCCGCTGCACCCGCTCGTGGGCGGGCGGGGCGAAGGTCACACTGGTGGCCTTGATCTTCACGCGGGCCCCCTGCGGCGGCCGGTCCGCCGTCGCGGGAATGATAGCACCGCCGCCCGGCCCGCCCGCCGGCGGCCCGGGTGCACTACACTTCAGGCGTGGACGCCCCCCCGCCCCCCGGCCCCCCGCCGCTGACGCCCCCGCCGCTGACGCCCCCGCCGCTGACGCCGCTGACCGCCCCCTCCTCGCGCGCGCGCGCGGACGCCGCCAGCCAGGCGGCCGCCGCCGAGGCCTTCCCGGCGCTCGACGCCCTGCGCGGGCTCCTCGCCGACGACGCCCCGTTCGCCTTCCGCCACGGGGGCGCCCTGCACGTGTCCGAGGTGCGCATGCGGGCCCTCGAGGCGCTCGGGCAGCTCTACCGGGCGGCGCGCCTGCCGGTGGACGAGCTGGGCCGGGTGCTCGTGCGCAAGGCGATGGCCGGCGAAGAGGCCGTGCGCCGGGCGCAGGAGGCGCTCGAGGGCCTCGACGACGCGCGGCGCGCCGAGGTGGCCGGGCGGGCGGGCGCCTACCTCGACCAGCGGGTGCGCCCGGGCGACGACGACGAGCGCGAGGCGCTCTTCGCCTACCGGGTCCTGCAGGAGCTCGGGCAGGTGGCCTACCGCGAGGAGGCGCTCGACCCGACGACCTACCTGACGCCGACGCAGCGCGAGGTGGCCTTCTCGCAGCTCGCGCGCGAGCGGCCGCGGCCGCACCTGTGCGTGCTCGCCGGGGGCGAGCTGCTCGGCTACGTGTGGCGCGAGCCCGCGGGGCGCTGGGTGCTCGACTTCGCGGGCGTCCCGGCGGCCGCCGACGCCGTGCGCCTGACGCGCTCGGTCCTCGGCGGGCTCGATCCGGGCGGCGTCCCGCGCGTCGTGCGCGACGCGGCCGGCCGCCCGCGGCGCGACGAGGACGGCGCGCTCGTCCTCGACGGCGTCGTCCCGCTCGACGCCCCCGACCCGGCCGAGGTGCTGCGCAGCGTGGCGGCGTTCCTCGAGGACCCGTTCGCGGTGGCCTTGATCGAACAGCAGTGATCGAGCTGAAGGACCGGTGGGCGGGGTCGCTCGTCGGCCAGTGCCTGGGCGACGCCCTGGGCTTTCCCGTCGAGGGGCAGCCGCCCGAGGTGTGCGGCCCCTACGTGCGCGACCTCCTGCGCGCGGGCCGGGTCGTCGGCCGGCCGCCCTTCCCCTTCGGCCAGTACACCGACGACTCGCAGCTCGCCCGCGAGCTCCTGCAGAGCGTCGTCGCCCGCGGCGGGTTCGACCCGGCCGACTACGCGGCGCGGATCGCGGCGATCTTCGCCGAGCGGCGCATCGTCGGCCGCGGGCGCGCGACCGCCGAGGCCGCGGCCCGGCTGGCCCGCGGCGTCCCGTGGGACCAGGCCGGCACGCCGGCGCCGGCGGCCGGCAACGGCAGCGCCATGCGCGCCGGGCCGGTCGGGCTCCTGTGCCACGACGACCCGCGGCGGCTGATCGAGGTCGCCCGCGTCCAGGGCGAGATCACGCACACGGACCCGCGCTGCTCCGCCGGCGCCGTCGCCATCGCCGGCGCCGTGGCGCTGGCGCTGCGACCGGGGCCGGTCGACCCGGCGGCGTTCTGCGGCCAGCTCGCCGCCTGGGCGGGCGAGGTCGACGCAACGGTCGCCGGCGCCCTGACCGCCCTGCCCGGCTGGCTGGCCCTGCCGCCCGACGAGGCCGTCGCGCCGATCGCCCGCGCCGGGCGCGACCTCGACGACGGCTGGCCGGGGATCTCGCCCTTCGTCATCGGCAGCGTCGTGTGGAGCCTGTACGCCTTCCTGCGCGCGCCCGACGACCCCTGGGCGGCGCTGTGCCTGGCGATCGAGCCCGGCGGCGACGTCGACACGACGGCCGCGATGACCGGGGCGGTCGCCGGCGCCCGCTGCGGGCTGGGGGCGCTCCCGGCCGCGCTGACGGCGCGGCTCACCGACCAGGGGACGTGGGGCCGCGAGGCGCTCGTCGCCCTGGCCGAGGCGGCCTACGCCGCGCGCGAAAGAAGTTAGGCCCCGAACGATTCGCCCCCGACCGATCTCGGTCCGGGTCGGTCTGGCCTCGGGACGAAACCCGGTTACCCTCGCGTTCTGGTCGAGGAGGGCGGCATGCTCCAGGCGAACACGGCGCGGGTCCCGCTGGCCACCGACGACGACGAGGCGCTCCCGGGCGGCGGGTTCCTGGTCGCGCCCGTGCCGGGCAAGAACACGTTCACGCGCGAGCGCCTCTCCGACGAGCAGCGCGCCTTCGCCGAGGCGGCCGACCGCTTCGTCGAGGGCGAGGTCTGGGCGCGCATGGAGGCGATCGAGCACCGCGCCGAGGTCGAGGGCCCGAACGGCAAGGAGCCGCTCGTCGTCCAGCTCACGCGCCAGGCGGCCGAGCTGGGGCTGTGCTCGATCGAGATCCCCGAGGAGCACGGCGGGCTCGGCCTCGACCTGACGACGGCCATGGTCGTCTCGGAGGCCCTGCGCGGCTGCGCCAGCTTCGCCACGACGCTCGGCGCGCACAGCGGGATCGGCACCATGCCGATCATCTACTTCGGCGACGAGGCGCAGAAGGCGAAGTACCTGCCGAAGCTCGCCACGACCGAGCTCTTCTCCTGCTACTGCCTGACCGAGCCCGGCAACGGCTCGGACGCGCTGGGCGGCAAGTCGACCGCCGTGCGCTCGCCCGACGGGACGCACTTCGTCCTCAACGGCCAGAAGCAGTTCATCACCAACGGCGCCTGGGCGGACATGGGCGTCGTGTTCGCGAACATCGACGGCAAGTACTCGGGCCTCATCGTCGACCTGCGCGCCCCCGGCGTCGTGCGCGGCGCCGAGGAGAAGAAGATGGGCATCAAGGGCTCGTCGACGACGGGCCTGGTGTTCCAGGACGTGAAGGTCCCGGCCGAGGACCTGCTGGGCAAGGTCGGCGACGGGCCGGCGATCGCCCTGAACATCATCTACGTCGGCCGCATGAAGCTCGGCTTCTCGACCATGGGCACGGCGAAGCACGCGATCGACCTGACGGTCAAGTTCGTCAAGGAGCGCAAGCAGTTCGGCCGCCCGGTGATCGGCTTCGACCTGCAGCAGGCCAAGCTGGCGGAGATGGTCGCCTGGACCTACGCGGCGGACGCCGTGTGCTACCGCGTCGTCGGCGCCGTCGACCGCGACCTGTCGAGGCTGCCCGACCGCCACGACGCGCGCGGCCAGATCGAGGTCCTGCGCCGCTACGGCCTCGAGTGCGCGCTGATCAAGGTCCACGCCTCGGAGACGCTCTCGCGCGTGCTCTACCACGCCCTGCGCATGCACGGCGGCTACGGCTTCTGCGAGGAGTACCAGGTCGAGCGCCTGGCCCGCGACAACGTCGTCGAGACGATCTACGAGGGCACCAACGACATCAACCGCCTGGTCCTCTCGGGCGCCCTGGCCGAGGCGGTCCACGGCTCGTCGATCCCGTTCATGGGCTTCGTCGACGAGGTGCACCGCGGCCTGCGCTCGGGCGACCTGGACCCGGGCAGCGTCGACGGCTGGCTCGGCGCCGAGACCGCGCGCGTGTTCGGCCTCAAGCGCGCGCTGGCCTGGGCCGTCGAGCAGGCGTTCATCGGCGTCGGCCAGGACGTGCGCGTCGAGCAGCAGGTCATGTGCGGCCTCGCCGACGGCCTCATCGCCCTGGCCGCGGCCGAGGGCGCGCTGGCCAAGACCCTCGCCTGCGGCGAGGGCGACGCCCAGGCCGCCGTCCGCGCCGACATCACGCGCCTGTGCCTCCTCGAGGCGACGGGCGAGGTCCGCCGCAAGGCGCAGGAGGCGCTGACGCACGCCCTCGCGCCGCGGGCCCGCGCCGAGAAGCTCGAGGTCCTCGAGCGCCTGCTCCGCTGGGCGGAGCCGGCCGCCGAGGCGCCCGAGGCCGACGCCGTGGCGATCAAGCGGCGCATCGCCGAGCACGTGGCCGGGCGCGGCCGCTACCCCTTCTGAGAAGAACCCCCTCACCCGAGACGCGTAGGAGCACCCCGTGGAGCTGAAGAAGGTCGGGATCGTCGACTTCTGCCGCTCGCCCATCGGCAAGGCCAAGGGCGGCGCCCTGGCGGGCGTCACTTCGATCGAGATCGGCGCGCAGGTGCTGCGGGCGCTCCTCGAGCGCAACCCGAAGCTCCCGCGCGACCGCGTCGAGCTGGTCGTCGCCGGCACCGCCTATCCGGAAGGCGAGCAGGGGCTGAACGTGTCCCGCCAGATCGCGTTCAAGGCGGGCCTGCCCGTCTCGGTCGCCGGCGTGACGGTGAACCAGTTCTGCGCCAGCAGCCAGCAGTCCGTGATGATGATCGCGGACGCGCTGGCCTGCGGGAAGGGCGACATCGGCATCGCGCTCGGGCTCGAGCACATGGCCCGCGTCCCGCAGGGGGGCTACAACCCGTACTTCGACCCGGAGCTGTACGAGAAGAACTTCTACATCCCCATGGGCGACACGGCCGAGGTCCTCGCGCGCGAGAACCAGATCAGCCGCGACGACCAGGAGGCCTTCGCCGTCGCGAGCCACAGGAAGGCCCTGGCCGCCTGGGCCGAGGGGGCCTTCGCGCGCGAGGTCGTGGCGATCGAGACCCCGCAGGGCCTGGCCGAGAAGGACGAGTTCCCGCGCGAGCCGGACCTGCCGAAGATGAAGTCGCTCAAGCCGGCGTTCGACCTCAAGAGCGGCACGGTGACGGCGGCCACCTCGTCGCCGATCTCGTGCGGCGTCGCGGCCGTGGTCCTCGCCACCGAGGAGGCCGCGCGCGAGCTGGGCCTGGGCCTCCGGGCCACGATCGAGTCGACGGCGGTCGCCGGCACCGACTACGAGCGCATGGGCCTGGGCCCGCTGCCGGCCACGGAGAAGGCGCTCCGGCGCGCCGGCCTGAGCCTGCAGCAGATGGACGTGATCGAGCTCAACGAGGCCTTCGCGGCGCAGGCGCTGGCCGTGATCCGGCTGGGCGGCTGGACCGACGTGGCCGAGCGGATCAACCCGCTCGGCGGCGCGATCGCGCTGGGCCACCCGCTCGGCATGTCCGGCGCGCGGATCATCGGCACGGCGATCACCGGCCTCGAGCGGACGAAGGGCACCTACGCCCTGGCCACCATGTGCGTCGGCGGCGGGCAGGGGGCGTCGACGATCCTCAAGCGGGCGGGGGCCTGAGCGTGGCCGACCCGAAGTTCCCCGCCGCCCCCGAGCGCGTCGCCGTCGTCGGCGGCGGGATCATGGGCGGCGGCATCGCCGCCCTGTTCGCCGCCAACGGCATCCCGGTGACGGTGTTCGACGTCACCGAGGCGCAGGCGCGGGCGACGCTCGACAAGCTCGCCGACCCCGACCAGAAGCTGCCGCAGCTCACCTCGCAGCGGCACCTGAAGCGCATCGCCGCCGCCTCGACCGAGGCCTACCCCGAGCTGCTGCCGAAGCACGACCTGATCGTCGAGGCCGTGCCCGAGGTCCTGTCGCTCAAGCAGAGGGTGTTCACGGCGATCGACCAGCACCGGCGGCCGGGCTCGATCGTGGCCACGAACACCTCGGGCCTGTCGATCCGCTCGATCGCCGAGGGGCGCAGCGACGACTTCCGCCGCTGCTTCCTGGCGACGCACTACTTCCACCCGGTGCGCTACCTGCCGCTCGTCGAGCTCATCCCGACCGACGACACGGCGCCCGACCTCCTCGTCGGCTACGGCGCGCTCCTGCGGCGCATGGGCAAGAAGGTCGTCGTCGGGCGCGACACGCCCAACTTCATCGCCAACCGGGTGGGCATCTTCGCCATGCTCAAGACGGTCGAGCTGGCGCTGAAGTACCGCCTGCCGATCGAGGCCGTCGACCAGATCACGGGCCCGCCGCTGGCGAACCCCAAGACGGCCACCTTCCGCCTGAGCGACATGGTCGGCCTCGACACGCTGCTGCACGCGGCGGAGAACAGCTGGAAGAACGCCCCGGCGGGCGCGCTGATCGGCGAGATCGAGCCGCCGGCGGTGATCCGCGCGCTGGTCGAGCAGAAGCGGCTGGGCGACAAGACGGGCGAGGGCTTCTTCAAGAAGGTCGGCAAGGGCGAGGTGCTCACGCTGGACCTCGACACGCTCGACTACAGGCCGAAGCGCGAGGCGCGCTCGGACGTGGTCCGCGTGGCCAAGACCTACTCGCGCCCGGCCGACCGGGTGCGGGCCATGGTCGAGGGCGGCGACGAGCCGGCGGCGGCGTTCGCGCGCGAGCTCGTCCTGTGGAGCGGCGCCTACGCGCTCGACCGCGTGGGCGAGGTGTGCGACGACGTGGCCACCGTCGACGACGCCATGCGCTGGGGCTTCGGCCGCGACCTGGGGCCGCTGCAGTGCCTCGACGCGGTCGGCCTCGCGCGCGCGGCCGAGCTGATGAGCGACCTGCGGATCCCGCGCCCGAAGCTCCTCGAGCAGGCGCTGGCCGCCGGCGGGCGCCTCTACGAGGAGCAGCCGGACGGCCGGACGAGCGTGTTCGACCCGGGCGCCGGCGCGCTGCGCCCGCTGCCCGACGACCCGGCCGTGCTCTCGCTGGCGCGCGTGAAGCGCCAGCCGGGCGCCGTCGTGCGCGAGAACGTCAACGCCCGGCTGCTCGACCTGGGCGACGGCGTGCTCCTGTGCGAGCTCGACGTGAAGATGGTCCCGAGCCTCAACCCGGTCGACGACTACGTGCTCGCCATGCTCGAGCAGGCGCACGAGGAGATCGACGCGGGCCGCTTCCGGGCGCTCGTGATCGGCAACCAGGCGCCCGGCTTCTGCGCCGGCGCCAACCTCAAGCGCGTGCTCGAGCTGGCGAAGGCGGGCGAGCTGTCGACGATCGAGGCCATGGCCAGGAAGCTGCAGGAGGTCAACCTCCGCAACTACCACGCGCCGTTCCCGGTCGTCGTCGCCCCGCACGGCATGACGCTCGGCGGCGGGCTCGAGATCGCGCTCGGCGGGCAGGTGCGCGTCGCCGCCAGCGAGCTCTACTGCGGCCTCGTCGAGGTCGGCGTGGGCCTGATCCCGGCCGGCGGCGGGTGCCTCAGGCTCCTGCAGCTCCAGAGCAAGAAGAAGAACAAGCGCGGCAACCCGCTGGGCGCCATGCAGAACGCGCTGGCGGCGTTCGACCTGATCGGCTTCGGCAAGGTCTCGAGCTCGGCCGAGGACGCGCAGGACAAGGGGCTGCTCGAGCGCGACGACGTCGTCGTCCGCAGCAAGGACGAGCAGCTCCGCGTGGCCAAGGAGGTCGCGCTGCAGCGCCTCGAGGGCTTCACGCCGCGGCCGGCCGAGCCCGTGCCGCAGGCGGGCCACGGCGGCTACCTGGTCATGGAGGACACGATCAACACCATGGTGCGCGCCGGCAAGATCGGCCCGCACGCGGCGACGATCGCCAAGGTCCAGGCGCGGATCCTCACCGGCGGCAAGGACGCCGACATGTCGGCGCCCTCGTCCGAGGAGCACATCCTGGCGCTCGAGCGCGAGGGGTTCATCGAGCTCGTGCAGACGCCCGCCACGCAGGCGCGGATCGAGCACATGCTCAAGACGGGCAAGCCGCTCTTCAACTGACGTGCTGACCGTCTACCACAACCCGCGCTGCAGCAAGTCGCGCGCGGCGCTCGCCCTCGTCGCCGAGGCGGGCGTCGCGCACCGGGTCGTCGAGTACCTGAAGACGCCGCCCACGGAGGACGAGCTCGACGCGCTCCTCCGGCTCCTCGACCTCGAGCCCGCCGAGGTCACGCGCACGCACGAGGACGTCTGGGCGGAGCTGGGCCACGACCGCGCGCCGCCGGCCACGCGCACCGCGTGGCTGCGCGTCCTCGTGGCGCACCCGATCCTCCTCGAGCGGCCGATCGTCAGCGACGGCCGGCGGGCCGTGATCGGCCGCCCGCCGGAGAACGTGCGCGCGCTGCTTGGGTCCTAACCTGGATCATGCATGAGCGAGGCCATGCAACCGCCAAGAACGGCCGACAACAGGCCAGGATCGTGAACAGGCCTTCGTTCTCACGAGTGTTCGCGCCGACACCCCCAAGGCGAAGAATTGAACCGCCAAGACGCCACTCGGTCGCTGACCCGGGACCCGCTTCGCGGGTCCCGGGTCAGCGACCGAGCGCCAAGGGGGTGAGAGATGCTCCGCCACAGGCTCTTCGTTCTTACCTACTTTCCTTCCTTGGCGCGCGCGCACGCGGGGACCCGCGAAGCGGGTCCCCGCGTGCGCGCGTGGCGTCTTGGCGGTTCAATTCATCTTCTTCTGCCAGAGCTTTGCGGTGCTCGTGGTTAACCCCGGCTAGAGGCCCGGCGATCAGGTCGGCTCGTAGCAGAGCACCGCGCCGTCGAGCGTGAGCGCGACCAGGCGTCCAGGCAGCGGGAGCACCGCGTCGACGGGGCCCTCGACCCGGACCTCCCACCGGTCCTCGTCGTCGAAGCGCCGCGCCACGAGCCGCTCCCCGGCCGCGGCGTAGAGCCAATCGCGGGCGCCGGCGAGGGTCGTGCACGGGAGGTCGTCGCCGACCTGCCGCCCGTCCGCGCGCGCGAGCACGAGGCCCTCCTGGTCGCGGCGGCGGCTGAGCGCCACGTGGCCGGGCGCGAGCACGTCGCCGTCGAAGCCGGGCC
>JAHBXY010000208.1 GCA_019636275.1 Planctomycetota bacterium
GGTCGCCCACGCCCCGGCGAGGCCCGCGGCTCCGAGGAGCAGGAGCGCCGTCGCGGCCGGACGGGCGAGGCGCCCGCGCCGGCGCAGGGCGACGAGGAGGGCCGCCGGTCCGCCCAGGGCGAGCGTCGGCGGCAGCCAGCCGGGCAGGAGTGGGCCGAGCGCGGCGCCGGACAGGGCGGCCAGGGCCAGGGGGACGGCGGGGCGGCGAGGGGGCATGGGGAGCTCCCGGCGTCGTGGTCGGCTGACAACGACGGTGACGGCGTGCAAAGCCGCCGTGTGCTTCCCCGAGACCGTCAAAGTCTACGGAGAGGCCGCCCGAGACCTCAACTCCTTTGCCCGCCGTGCGGCGCCCGCTCACTCGCGGTTGGCCCCCGCTTCGCTCAGGACAGGGCGTCACGCGGCCGGCGTAGGACGCGGGACGAAACGACAATCATTCTCCCCGGTGCTGGTGAGCGCCCGTCTGACACGGTGTCAGCCGGGCGCTCGCCGTTTCAGGGGACCTCGGGCGCGTCTAACAGCTAGGCGCTTGCGTGGGGTCAGCCCGCTGCCGCCGGCGGGCCGTCCGCGGAGTCGCGGGAGTCCATGGGGTTCCGCTGCCGGTCCAAGGAGTCAGCCGCACTTCCGCGGAGGCAGGCGGGCGCCAGGCGGCCCGGTGCGTGTCGTGGAACACGAATCCCGCTCCTCCTCGCCGCGCTGTAGGCCTACCCGGGGCGCGGCGGGCATGCTCCCGCGGGGCTCGTTGTCCTGCTCGGGGCCGACTCGCTCGCCGCGCTCCCGGGTGCTCAGCGCAGCCGGTCGGGGCTCCCGTCGACGCCCGTCGCGACGAACCACTGGCCCTTCACCCTCACCCAGCGCGAGGTCCACACGCCCGGGCGCGCCTCCGCCTCCCACCCGCGCGGGCGCTCCCACGCGACGCGCGACGTGACCTCGACGTGGAAGTCGTGCACCTCGACGGCGACGACCTCCGCCGAGCGGACGAGGATTGCAGGCCCGAAGAGCGAGCCGAGCTGCCCGTCGAGCAGCTCGCGCAGGAACGGCGTCCACGAGCGGGCCTTGCGAGACTCGGGGCTGATCGTGTCCCAGAACACCTTGCGCAGCGTCAGCGTGCGCAGGCCGCCCGCGCAGCTGCTGTCGGCGCAGCGGGCCCTCCCGGTGCCGTTGCACGCGCTGCACAGGACCCGGCGCGTGACGCCGGCCGTGGTCAAGAGGCGCTGCCCGCCGGCGCAGCCTTCGGCGCAGGCGACGACCTGGGTCCCGTTGCACGGGTAGCAGCGCAGCGCCCGGAGCGTGCGGCCCTGCAGCCAGCGGGTGGCCTTCGCGTGCACCGCGCGCTCGATCGCGGCGAGGTCGCCAGCCGCGGCCAAGTCCGGCGCGTCCTCCTCCGACTCGTCGCCGGCGTCGGCGAGCGCGGCAGCGGCAGCAGCGGCGGCAGCCTCTGACTCTGCCGCGGCTGCCGCCTCCTCTTCAGCCCGGCGGACGGCTTCGCGCCATCGCTCCCGCTCGGCCAGGGCGACCTCGGGCAGCACGTGGCCGAGCGCCTCGACGTCGTCGAGCACGTGCAGCGCCTGCTCGTGCTGGCGGCGGTCGGCGAGGCGCCGGGCATGGGACAGCCCGCGCGCCGCGCAGCTCTCGCGCACCAGCTCGGCGGCGTTCCGGGCGCCGGCGGCGAGCGCCTGAACCTCCTCGTCGGCGGCGGGGTCGTTCTCGACGCGCTCGATCGTGCGGACGAGCTCGCGCCACGTCCCTGGGAGCGCCTCCTGCAGTTGCTCGCGCACCTCCTGCAGGGTCTGGCGCAGCGCGATCCGGCGCGACTCAGCCTGCGCGCGGCGCCGGCGCTCCTCGCGCTCGAGCGCCTCTGCCTCGTCTCGCCTTCGACGCTCGGCGGCTTCCCGCGCCCGATGCGCGCGCTCGGCCGCCTGGCGCGACCGCTCGGCCTCGAGCTCGGCGAGCTGAATCTCCCGCTGGCGCTCCTCGCGGTCGGCCCGCCGGATCCAGTCGAGCGCGACCACGGCCTGCGCGGCGACCTTCGCGTCGCCCGCCTGCGCGGCCCGCTGCAGCCACTCCTTCGCCTCGTCGGGGCGCTTGTAGCCGCTGGTGCCGTTGTGGAGAAACAACCCGAGGTGCAGCGCAGCCTCGCCGTCTCCGGCGGTCGCCTTCGCGCGCAGGGCGGCGAGCTCCGGCGGCTCCCCATGCCGCACCTCGGCGACGGGCTGAGAGCGAGAGGGAGCGCCGAGGAGGTAGACGGCGCCGAACACCGTCGCCGCGGCCGCGACCAGGCCCAGGACGGAGGCGACCACAGGCGCGCTGCTGGCCTTCTTCGGCGCGCGGGGCCGCGGCGCCGCCGGTCGCTCCCCGCTCGGCGGGCGCGTGACCGGGCGCCGGCCGCTGCTCTTCCGCTCCTGCTCGAGCTTCTGGCGTTCGAGGAGCAGCCGGTCGCGCTCGAGCTCGAGGCGCTGACGCTCGACCTCAAGGCGCAGGCGGGCGGTCTCCGCGTCCTCGTCGGGCGGCGACGCGTCGTTCGCGCTCCTGTTCGAGTGGTCGAGACCGTCGGTCACGCTCGCCTCCTTTCCCGGCAGGTTACCAGGTTGGTTGGGCGAGGGCGGACAGTCAACCCTACGCGCGCGACGGGTCGCGGAGACAGGACGGCCTCGACGGGGAGCGGGCCGGTCGTCGGGGTACTCTCTGGCGGCGTCTCTACCAGAAGACGGCGAGGACGACGACGACGACGAGCAGCAGGAGGACGAAGCCGACGCCGCCCAGGAGGAGCAGGATCGCGCCGGTCGACATGCCGCTCGACGACGCGGCCTGGCGCGGCCCGCTCGGCGCCTTCTTGCCCGTGCGGCGGCGCTGCGAGGCGCTGCCCTCGGGGTTGGCCGCGCCGCGCGGCGGCCAGATCGACGGCTCGCCGGCCTCGATCGGGAACCCACGGTCGAGCGCCTCGAGCTCGCGGATCAGCGCGTCCATGTCGCGGTAGCGCTGGTCGCGGTCCTTCTCGAGCATCTTGCCGAGCACCCGTCGGAACTCGTCGGGCAGGTCGGGCACGACCTCCTCGGGCGGGCGCAGCTTGTCGTGCGCCTTGGCCGAGAGGATCTCCAGCGCCGAGAAGCCGCGGAACGGCTGCACGCCCGTGAGCAGGTAGTAGTAGGTCACGCCGAGCGAGTAGATGTCCACCCGCCCGTCGATCTCCTTCACGCGGCCGATCTCGGGCGCCATGTAGAGCGGCGTGCCGATCATGGCCCCGTCGGCCGTCAGCTTGAGCTCCGAGTTGAGGTCCTTGGCCAGGCCGAAGTCGGTGAGCTTCACCTGTCCGGCCTGGGTGATCAGGATGTTCTCGGCCTTGATGTCGCGGTGGATCACGCCGGCGCGGTGGGCGGTCTGCAGGCCGCGCGCGATCTCGAGCACGATCCGCGTGGCCTCCTGCGGCGTGTGACGGCCCGCCGCCTGGATCTTCTCCTCCAGGTTCGAGCCGTCGATGTACTGCATGATGATGTAGTGCAGGTTGCGCTCGGTCGTGCCGACGTCCTGCACCTGCACGATGTTCGGATGCTCGAGCTTGGCCGCCGCGCGCGCCTCGCGGAAGAAGCGCTCGACCGTGCGCGGGTTCGCCGCCGACTCGGGCGGGAGGATCTTGACGACGACGTCCTTGCGCAGCGCCTCGTGGTGCGCGAGGTAGATCGCGCCCATGCCGCCGGCGCCGATCTTGGCGTTGATCGTGCAGCCGCCGATCACCTCGCCGATCAGCGGGTCCTGGTCGGGGCTCGGCGTGGGGCCCATGGCCACCGCCGTGCCGCCGCCCATGGGGCCGCCGTAGATCGGCGCCGCCTGCGTGCTCATGCTCTGCGGCGCGCCCCAGGTCGGCGTGGGCGCGGCGAGCTGGGCCGAGGCGTTGAAGAACGAGCTGGTGACGGCCGGGATCGACGCGTTCTGCGTGCTCTTGATCTTGTTGACCCGGTCCTGGAAGGCCAGGATCTCCTCGACCTGCTCGCGGGTGAGGACGCCCTTCTCGAGGAGGATCTCGCCCAGCTGCCGCTCCGGCGCCTGCGTGCGCTGGTAGTGCAGGGCGCGGTTCAACAGGTCCCGGGTGATCAGGCGCTTGTTGAGCGCGATCTTGCCGAAGAGCAGGTCGTTCTGGCGGATGTCCATGCCCTGCGGCCGTACTATAGCCGGGTGCCTGGGCCGCTGCCACGCACGACCGGCGGGCCGGGGCCGGCCGCCTCGCGCGGCGCGGCGACCACGTCGGGTCGGGCGAATCGCCCGATCGGAGCCGGCCGACGGGGGCGCCCGGGGCGGCGGTGGGACACGCCCGGCGGGCCGGCAAGCCTTGCCTCGGTCGAGGGCTCAGCCATCGGGCGTGAACTGGCGCTTGACGTCCAGGATGTCCGAGAACACGCGCTGGAAGGCGTCGACGAGGTCGGGGTCGAAGTGCTTGCCCGACTCGAGGCCCAGGATCCTGAGCGACTGCTCGATCCCCATGGCCGGCTTGTAGGTCCTGCGCGTGGTCAGGGCGTCGAACACGTCGGCGATGGCCACGATCCGCCCGCTGAGCGGGATCGCCGCGCCGGCCAGGCCCCGCGGGTAGCCCTCGCCGTCCCAGCGCTCGTGGTGCGACAGGGCCACCTCGGCGCCGCGCTCGAGGAGCGGCGCGCCGGCATCGGAGAGGAGCTGGTGGCCGAGCGTGCAGTGCTCGCGCGTGATGCCGAACTCCTCGTCGGTGAGCTTGCCCGGCTTGAGCAGGATCTCGGGCGGGATCCCCACCTTGCCCACGTCGTGCAGGGCGCTCGCCAGCTCGACCAGGCGCACGCCCTCGTCGTCGAGGCCCATGGAGCGGGCCAGCACGCGGCTGTAGCCCGAGATCCGGCGCACGTGCCAGCGGATGTCCGGGTCGCGGTGCTCGGGCATGGCGGCCAGCGTGAACACGATCTCCGCCTGCTCGGCGCGCCCGCGCGCGTCGGCGACGGCGTGCTCGAGCGCGAGCCCCGCCTGCGCGGCGAGGATCGCGGCCAGCTCCTCGTGGTCGGCCGAGAAGGTCGCCGCGTCGCCGTCGCCCCCGACCGGGTTCTGCAGCTCGAGGACCGCCAGACCGCGGCCGTCTCGCCCGAGGAGCGGCAGCGCCATGAGCGCGCGCGTGCGGAACCCGTGGCGCGCCTCGAAGGCGTCGTCCCACTCGAGCCCGGCGAGCGCCGTCGGCTCGCGCGTGGTCACGCGCACCGCGCCGCGCGCGACGTGGGCCGCGACCGACCGGCCGTCGAGCGGCACGCGCTCGCCGCGGCGCGCCGTCAGCGCCGCCGGCGGGATCACGTCGTTGTGCGCGACGAGCAGGCGCAGGTGCTCCCCCTCGACGAGGCGCACGGCGCCCGCCTGGCAGCGGAGCAGCCGGCGCGCGTCGCGCAGCAGGGCCTCGGCCACCTCATCGGGGCTGGCCGCCGCGCGCAGCCGCGACCCGGCGAGGGCCACGGACTGGAGCAGCGTCGTCAGCCCGTCGGCGGCCTGCTGCACGCTCAGCGCCAGGGGTTGAACCCGAACCCGAACACCGCCACGGCGAAGGTGATGCACGCCACGATCACGACGACCAGCCCCACGACGACCGGCAGCGGCGGCCCGTCGCTCCCGGCCGTGGCCGGCGCGGGGCGCGGCCGGCGGTCGTCACGCAGCTCGGGCGGCATGCGGACGAGGCCCGCGGCCGAGTCCTCGGTCGAGGTGCTCGGCGCGTAGACCGGCGCCGGGCCGATGTCGAACGTCGGCCCGCCGGGCGGCGGTCCGCCCATCGGCGGCCCGCCGTGCGACGGCGGGCCCATCGCTTGACCCATCGCCTGACCCATCGGCGCTTGACCCATCGCCTGACCCATCGGCGCCTGGCCCGTCGGATCGAGCCCGTCGGCGGGTTCGGGCGCCAGCGCGACGCCCCCCGCGAAGGCCGGCCCGCGGCCGGTCGGGGCCGGGTGCTGCTGCCCCATGGCGGCCGCCGCCGGCGCGTTCGGGGGGAAGCCCATGGGCTGCGGCGCCATCGGCGCCGGTTGGTGATGCGCCAGGCCCGGGATCGGCGCCAGCGGGCGGGTGTCGACGGGCGGCGGCTGGGCCGGCGGGGCCGCCGCCGACGCGCCGGGCTGCCCCCAGCCGCGGTCGCCCTGGCTCGACGCCGCGGGGCTCCGCTGCGCCGGCGCCGCCGGGGCCGGCGCGCCGTCGTCGGTGGCCGGCGCGGGCCGCTGCGCGGCCTCGAGCTCGGCGCGGTGGCTCTGGAAGATCGCCTCGATCCGCTCCGCGAGGTCGCGCGCCGAGGCGGGGCGCTGCTCCTGCTTCTTGGCCAGCGTGTCGAGCACGAGCTGATCGACGGCGCCGGGCAGCGTCGGGTTGAACGACGACGGCGGCGCCGCCGGCTCGCGCATGAGCTTGATGATCGTCTCCATCGGCGTGCGCCCCTTGAAGGGCGGCTTGCCGGTGAGGAGCCAGTAGAGGGTGCCGCCGAGCGAGTAGACGTCGCTGCGCACGCTCACGTCGCCGAACGGCCCCCCCGGCTGCGCCTGCTCGGGCGGCATGAAGTTCACGGTGCCCATGATCGTGCCCGGGGCCGTGAGCTGCACGTCGGACGACTGGTCCTTGATCAGGCTGAAGTCCATGAGCACGGGGTGGCCGCCCCGGCGCAGGCAGATGTTCGCCGGCTTGATGTCGCGGTGGATCAGGCTCTTGCCGTGGATGTACTCCAGCGCCTCGCACAGGCGCTGCACGACCTTGAGCGACTGGGCCGGCGTGAGCGGACGGGTCTGCGCGAGCTGGCGCAGGTTCATGCCGTCCTGGATCCAGTCCATGATGATGAAGCAGCGGCCCTGCTCCTGGCCGACGTTGTAGATCTTGATGATGTTGGCGTGCGAGAGCTGGGCCAGGGCGCGCCCCTCGCGGACGAAGCGCTCCTTGTTGACCCCCTGCGCCATGGCCTTGGGCGAGAGGATCTTGACGGCCACCGGCACGCCGAGCCGCTCGTAGTGGCCCATGTAGACGTCGGCGAGCAGGCCCTTGGAGACCCGCTGCTGGATCCTGGCCCCGCCGAAGACGGTGCCGATGAGAGGGTCTTGCGTCTGGTCCTGGGACATGGCCCTCGCCGAAGCGCCGTGAGGACGGGGATCATAGACAGTCCGCCCTGCCGGTGCCACCCAAACGGAGAAGCCGTGCGGGGCCGATCGCCGTTTGCACACGGGCCCGCACGGATTAGGATCCGCCGGCGCGGCTCGCTGCACGCGGAGGCGGGACACACACTGATGAGTGCGGCCCCGACCTCGCAGGTCCTCAACGACCGCTACGAGATCCTGCGCCCGCTCGGCCACGGCGGCATGGGCGCGGTCTACCTCGTCTTCGACCGGCAGGTCGGGCGGCAGGTGGCGCTCAAGTCGTTCCCGCCCATGGCCCGCCGGGTCGAGGACCTGGCCCACTTCGAGCACGAGTTCCTGACGCTCTCGCGCCTGCGCCACCCCAACGTGGCCGAGGTCTACGACTTCGGCGTGATCGAGGGGACGCACGACGTGTTCTTCACGTCGGAGCTGATCGCCGGCAAGGACCTGTTCGAGGTCACGGCCGACCTGTCGGAGCTCGACCTCGCGCGCCTGATCGTGCAGGTGTGCCGCGGGCTCTCCTACATCCACTCGCGGCAGATCATCCACTACGACATCAAGCCGACGAACATCCTCGTGACCGCGGGCGACCCGCCGCTGCTCAAGCTGATCGACTTCGGCCTGGCCGAGCAGCGGGTCGACGACGCGCTGGGCGTGATCAAGGGCACCGTCTCCTACCTGGCCCCCGAGGTCGCGCGGCACCTGCCCGTCGACCACCGCGCCGACCTCTACTCGCTCGGGGTGACGATCTACCACTGCGTCACCCGCGGGCTGCCGTTCCGCGGGGAGACGAACCTCGACGTCGTGCGCAAGGTCGTCTCCGACGCGCCGCCCGACCCGGCGGTCATCCGGCCCGACCTGTCGCGCGGGCTGCGCGACCTGATCCTGCGCCTCATGTCGAAGGACCCGGGCGCGCGCCACCAGAGCGGCAACGAGGTGATCCGCGCGCTGTCGCGCCTCTACGGGCAGGACTTCGCCGTCGAGCCGCGCGAGGCGGCGCTGACCTTCGTCACCTCCGGCGGGTTCTTCGGCCGCGAGGCCCAGTTCAGCGCCCTCACGGGGGCGTTCGACGAGGTCTTCTCCTGGCACGACCCGGCCGACCCGCTGGCTGCCCTGCCGCCCGTCGACCAGAAGAAGGCCACGCCGAGCACGGCCGCCAGCGCCACGGGGTTCGTGATCACGTCGTCGGCGGGCGCGTTCGGGTTCGACCTCGGGCGCCGCGACTCGTCGGTCGACCTGTCCGGGCTCGAGGCCGCCGAGGCGGCGCCGCCGCCCCCGCCGGCGCCGCCCGGTCGCCCGCTCCGGCACCTGTTCCTCGTCTCGGGCGAGGCGGGCGTGGGCAAGTCGCGCCTCCTGCGCGAGCTCAAGACCTACGCGCAGCTCCGCCGCGCCGCCGTCGTCGAGGGCCGGGCGACGCCGGCCGGCGGCGCCTACGCGGCCTTCGTCGAGGTGTTCCGCGGGATCCTCGGCCTGTGGCTGCCCGAGCCCGGGCCCGACGGGCAGGGGGCCGCGCCGCGGCCGCGGCAGAACGACCCCCTGCGCCGGCGCCTCCTCCAGCGCTACGGCGCCGAGCTCGTGCGCCTGATCCCGGACCTCGACTCGAGCGCGCTGCCGGTCACGCCGCGCACGCCGCTGTCGCCCGAGCAGGACGAGCGGCGCCTGCACGACGCGCTGGCGCAGTTCATGATCGGCTACAGCCGCTCGCGCCCGCTGGTCGTCTTGCTGCACGACCTCGAGCACGCCGACGTGGAGACGCTCGAGCTCCTGCGCTACCTGACGCGCAACCTGGGCGTGATCGAGTCGACGCGCGCCATGGCCCGCCAGGCGGGGCTCGGCCGCGAGCCGCTGCCCCTGCGCCTGCTCGTGGTCGGCGCCTACCGCCCGAGCGACGTCGACGGCCCGCGGGCCGAGCTCCTCGCGGCGCTGGCCGCCGAGCCCGTGAGCGAGGCGCTGGCGCTCGAGCCGCTCGGCCCGCAGGCGGTCTACACGCTGATCGAGTCGATGCTCGGCGTCGGCAGCGACCCGCGCGCGCTCGCCGAGCGGATCTACCGGGAGACCGGCGGCAACCCCTACTTCGCCGTCGAGGTCATGCGCGCGCTGGTCGAGCAGGGGGCGCTCCAGCGCGACGGCGACGGCGGCTGGCGGCTCGACCTCGCCCGCGACGGCGCCCTCGAGGTGCCCGCGAGCGTGGCCGAGGTGATCCTCGAGCGGACGCGCCGGATCTCGCCCGAGGAGCGCGGCCCGCTCGAGCTCCTGGCGACCCTCGGGCGGCCGGCGGCGATCCACGAGCTGGCGGCGCTCTCGGGCGCCGACACGCGCGACCTCGTGGCCCGCCTCGGCGCCCTCGAGCGGCGCGAGGTCGTGCGCGCCGAGCGGGCCGAGGGCGGCGGCGGGCGCCGCTACGACTTCATCCACGACGTCGCCCGCCAGGCGGTCTACGAGGCGATCCCGCGCGACGCGCGGATCGCGCTCCACGCCCGCTGCGGCGAGTTCCTCGAGGGGCGCGCGGGCCTCGGCTACGGCGCGGTCGACGCGGGCGAGCTGGCGCGCCACTTCTCGGCCGCCGGCGACCGCAAGCGGGCGCTGGAGTACGGGATCCGCGCCGGCGACGACGCGCGGGCGGTCCACGCCAACCACCTCGCGATCGAGCTCTACCACGCGGCCATGGCGCTCGTGCCGGTGGGCAGCGCCCGCTGGCGCGCGCTCCTGCAGCAGGTGGGCGACCTGCTCCTGCACACGGGCGAATACGGCCGCGCCGCCGAGGCCTACGAGCGGGTCCTGGCCCCCGACGTCGCGCGCCAGCTCGCGCCGGCGGAGCTCGTGCGGGCGCACCGGCGCCGGGCGGAGGTGCTCGAGCGGCGCGGCGACCTCGACGGCGCCCTCGACGACCTGTCGGCCGCCTCGGCCGCGACGTTCGCCACCGAGGGGCTCGAGCGCGAGGGGGCGGCGCTCCTCGCCGCGACGGCGTCGATCTACTGCCGCCTGGGCCGCTACCAGGACGCCGTGGGCTTCTGCCAGGTGGGCCTGGCGCAGCTCGTCGGCCTCCCGGAAGGCGAGGAGGCGGCGCAGGTGCGCACCGTGCTCGGCCGCGCGCATCTGGCGCTGGGCAACCTGGCCGAGGCCGAGCGCGAGTTCGAGCACGCCCTGGCCGCGCGCCGCCGCCAGGGCGACGAGCCCGGCGTGGCGCGGACGCTCGCCGACCTGGGCGCGGTGGCGCTCGAGCAGGGGCGCTTCCAGGAGGCGGCCGACCGCTTCGAGCGGGCGCTCGAGCGCGAGTCGGCGATCGGTCACGCGGCCGGCGTGGCCGAGGCGGCCACCCGCCTGGCGGCCGCCTGCCGCGCCCTGGGCGAGCTCGAGCGGGCGGCGTCGCTCCTGCGCCGCGCGCTGGGGATCCACGAGCGCTCGGGCGCGCGGGCCGAGGCGGCCACCGTGCTGGCCGAGCTCGGGCGGCTGCACCTGGCCTCGGGCGACCACGCGCGGGCGCTCGAGCATCTGCGGCGGGCGGGCGAGGAGGCGGGGCGGCTCGGCCTCCTCGCCGTCTCGGCCGCGGCCAAGACGGCCGAGGCGCAGGCGCTCGTGCTCCTCGGCGCGCCCGAGCGCGCGCACGACCTCGCCGGCGAGGCGCTGCGGCAGGCGTCGCTCCAGGGCGACGCGCCGCGCGAGCGGGCGGCGGCGCTCGAGGCGCTCGGCCTCGTCCACGCGGCCCACGGCGAGGTCGACCGCGCGGAGCAGCTCCTGCACGAGGCGCAGGCGCTCTTCCGCGCCCAGGAGGACGCGGGCGGCGTGGCCCGCACGACGATCGCCGTGGTCGAGCTGCTGCTCGCCCGCGGCGACGACGCGCTGGCCGCCGCGGCCCTGGCCACGCTCGACCACGCGCCGCTCCCCGTCGAGGAGCGGCCGCGCCTGGCGCTGGCGCGCGCGCGCGCGGCGCTGGCGTCGGCGCCGCCGCCGCCGGCGGCCGCGCTCGAAGCCGTCGAGCAGGCCCTGCAGCTCGCCCGGCGGCGCGTCGACCGCGAGCGCCTCTGGCAGCTCCTGGCCGCGCGCGGGCGCCTGCGCGAGCGCGGCGGCGACCCGACGGGCGCGCTCGACAGCTTCGTCGAGGCCATGACCGCCCTGCGCGACCTCCTCGACCTCGTGCCCCCGGAGCTGCGCCAGAGCTTCGTCCGCGCCCCCGAGCGGGTGGCCTGCCGCGAGGACTTCCTGCGGCTCAAGGCCGCGCAGGCGTGACGGGCCCGCGCGGCGAGCCGTCGGCCTGGTCCGGGCCCTCGGGCGAGGATGGTTCACCACAGAGCAGCAGAGGGAGCAGAGGGCTCGAGGACGCTCCCTTCCGCCCTGCGTGCTCGACCCGCAAATGCGAGCGATGGGGAGGGGCGGAGCGGGCCAGTTCGTGCCGGTCCGGGGCGCGCGCCGATCGCCCGCCCCTCGCGAGCGCATCACTCATCGCAGGTGCGCCCGCCGCGAATCAACACGCCCTCTGCTCCCTCTGCTCCTCTGTTGTGATCTCGAACGCCCCCCCAGGACCGGGCCGGGTGTCCCCGTGACCCGCCGCCCCGAGGTCGACGACGGCCTGCACGAGCGCCCCGGCGTCGAGGCCTCGCTCGTGGGCGCGTGGCTGCACGACCGCTACGAGGTCCTCTCGGAGCTGGGCTGGGGGTCGCTCGGGCACGTCTACCTGGCGCGCGACCACCTGCGGCGCGACGCCGCCGGGGCCGTCGAGGAGGTGGCGATCAAGGTCGTGCGCCGCGACCGCCTCACCCCCAAGGCGATCGAATACCTCAAGCGCGAGTTCCGCGCGCTGTCGCGGCTGCAGCACCCCAACGTGGCGCGCGTGCACGACCTCGACGTCGTGCCCGGCGGGGGCGAGCTGTTCTTCACGCTCGAGGTGCTGCGCGGGCGCACGATCGTCGAGGCGACGCGCGCGCTGGGCTGGGAGGAGGGCGTCGACCTCGTCGTGCAGACGCTCCGCGCGCTCCACTACGTGCACGCGCGCGGCCTCGTGCACATGGACCTCAAGCCGCAGAACGTGTTCGTCCTCGACGACGGCGCGCGGCGGCGGGTGAAGGTCCTCGACTTCCACCTGGTGCGCGAGCACACGGACGCGCCCGACCGCGCCATGCGCGGGACGATCGCCTACATGGCGCCCGAGGTGATCAAGGGCGCCGAGACCGGGCCGCGGGCCGACCTGTACTCGCTCGGCTGCGTGGCCTACCACGCCTTCACCGGGGGTCCGCCGTTCGCCGGCCTCGCGCCCATGGAGGTCCTGCGCGCCCACGCGCGCGACCAGCCGCCGGCGTTCGCCGAGCGCGGCGCCGGCCACCTGCCGCCGGCGCTCGAGGCGGTCGTCCAGCGCCTCCTGGCCAAGGACCCGGCCGAGCGCTTCGCCTCGGCCAACGACGTGATCCGCGCGCTCAACGCGGGCCTCGGGCGGAGCTTCGCGCTCGAGACCGAGGAGACGCTCGACCAGGCCTTCAGCCAGGCGGCCCTCGTCGGGCGCGACGCCGACCTCGCGGCCGCGCTGGCGCTGACGCGCGAGGTCGACGGCCCGTGGCTGCTCGTCGTCACGGGCGAGCCCGGCGGCGGGCGCACGCGCTTCTTGCAGGAGCTCAAGGTGCTCCTGCAGCTCGAGGGGCTGCCGGCGCTGCTCGGCCGCGCGCGCCCGGGCGACGAGGCGTTCGGGCCCTTCCGCGCGCTCCTGGGCGAGCTCCTGCGGCGCGAGCGGGGCGGGGCCGCGCTGGGCGAGGCGTCGCGCGACGGGGCCACCGTCGACCCCGACCTCCTCGTCGAGCGGGCGCCCGGACCCGAGCTGCCGGCGCACGTGCGGCGGACGGCCGCGCTGGCCGACCTCCTGCGCGACCTGGCGCGCGCGCCCGTGGCCCTCCTCGTCGACGACCTGCACGAGGCCGACCCCGACGCGCTGGGGCTCGTGCGCGCGCTGGCCGCCGGGCCGCGGCCGGGGCAGACGCTGCTGGTCGTCTCGGCGCGCGAGGCCGAGGGCGAGGCAGGGGCGCTCGGCGACCTGGTCGCCTCGCCGCGGGCGCGACGGCTCGAGCTGGGGCGGCTGCCGCGACAGGCGACGGCGGCGCTGGCGGCGTCGATGGTCGGCCTGCGCCCCGACCAGGGGGGCGTGCCCGACGACTTCGTCGAGCGGCTGTGGGCGGTCACCGGCGGCAACCCGCGCTTCGTCGAGGAGACCATGCGCAGCCTGGCCGAGGCCGGCGTGATCCGGGCCCGCGACGGCGCGCTGGCGGTCGGGCCCGAGGTCGGCCGCCAGCTCCTCGACGACCAGAGCCTGCGCGCGCTGGCCGCGCGGCGCGTGGCGCGCCTCGAGCCCG
>JAHBXY010000209.1 GCA_019636275.1 Planctomycetota bacterium
CGAGCGACGCGCCGACGGCCCGCGCGCGCAGGGCCTCGAGCCCGCGGCGCACGCGCGAGGCGACCGTCCCCAGCGGGCAGCCGAGGACCTGCGCCACCTCCTGGAACGTGAGCCCCTCGACCACGTGCAGGGCCACCGCCTCGCGGTAGGGCGGGCGCAGGGCGGCGAGGTGCTGGCGGAGGCCCTCGGCGTCGGCGCGCTCGGCGGCGCGCGCGGCCGGGTCGTCGGGGGCCACCTCCGGCCGCGCCGCCGCCGCCTCGTGGCCGGCGCGCCGCGCCCGCGCGCGCGACAGGTTGAAGGCCGCGTTGCGCACGATCCGCAGGAACCAGGGCGCGAACGGCCCGCGCGCCGGGTCGAAGCCCCCCGCCGCGCGCAGGGCGTGGACGAACGCCTCCTGCGCCGCGTCGTCGGCCGTCGCCGGGTCGCCCGTGAGCTGGTGCGCCAGGCGGTAGGCGCGCGCCCACCAGCGCTCGAGGAGCAGCGCCACGGCGGCCTCGTCGCGCGCGGCCAGGCGCGGGACGAGGTCCTCGTCGGTGGGGGGTGCCAGCTCGGTCGCGCTCACGGCCTCTCCGGGAGCCTTACACCGCCGGCGGCGGGTCGCATCCCGGGTCCGGACGCGCGAGGCCGCGCAAGGGTTTAGCGCCAGCGCGCCCGGACGAGCACCCGATCGGGCCGCAGCGTCACGCCGGGGCACGGCCGGGCCCGGTGGTCGGGCGGCGCCTCGAGGTGCGCGACCTGCGCCACGCGCGCCACGGCCAGCTCGAGCTCGACGCGCGCGAACTCCTCGCCGATGCACTGGCGCTGGCCGCCGCCGAAGGGGAAGTAGGCCATGCGATGCCCGGGGCCGCCCGCCGCCCAGCGGTCGGGGTCGAAGCGGTCGGGCTCGGGCCAGAACGCCGCGTGGCGGTGCGTCGTCCACGTGCACAGGAGCACGACCGAGCCGCGCGGCACGCAGAAGCCGCCGACGACGTCGTCCTCGAGCGCCAGGCGCTCGATCACCCACGCCGGCGGGTGCAGCCGGAGCGCCTCGTCGAGCACGCGCGCCACGAGCGGCAGGCGAGGCAGGTCGTCGGCCGTGACCGGCCGCCCGCCCGTGACCTCGTCGACCTCCGCCTCGACGCGCCGCGCGACCTCCGGGTGGCGCGACAGCTCGTGGAGCGTCCAGGCCAGGGCGTTGGCGCTCGTCTCGTGGCCGGCGAGCAGGAAGGTCATGACCTCGTCGCGGAGCTGGCGATCCGAGAGGGCCTCGCCGGACTCCGGGTCGCGCGCGTCGAGGAGTCGTCCGAGGAGGTCGGGCGCCTGCTCGTGCGCGCGGCGCCGCTCGTCGATCAGCCCCTGCACCACGCGGTCGAGCGCGCGCCGCGCCGCCACGAAGCGCAGGTGGCCCGGCAGCGGCAGCCACAGCGGCGGGCGCAGCACGGCCTCCGTGCGGTGCTGGACGAACGGCAGGGCCACGGCGAGCGCGCGCGACAGGGCGTCGGCCTCGCCGCCGAGGTCGCGCCCGAACAGGCTCAGCCCGGCCACGCGCAGGGCCAGGCGGCTGGCGTCCGGGACGAGGTCGAAGGTCGCGTCGCCGCGCCCGCGCCAGTCGGCCAGCAGGTCGTCGGTGACCCGCGCCACGATCGGCCCCAGCGGCCCCGTCAGGGCGCGCTTGTGGAACATGGGCTGCGCGATCCGCCGCTGCCGCCGCCACGGCGCGCCGTCGTCGCTCGTGAGCAGCCCCTTGCCCACGAGGAGCGACATCTCCGTGTAGTTCGGGCTGCGCCCGTAGCGCGCGGCGCCGGCCTGCAGGACGTGCGCGACGTGGTCGGGGTGGTTCAGGAGCACCATGCGCCAGGGCGGCACCGGGAAGGCCACGGCGTCGCCCCAGCGCGCGACCGCGCCGCGCAGCGTGTCGAGCACGTGGTACTTGAGCGCCCAGGCGCTGCGCAGGACGTCGAGCCCCGCGGGGCCGGGGAGCGGCCGTCCGCGCGCGGGCGGGGAGGCGGCGGGCGGGGTCTCGATCATGGCGCGTCCTCGGCCGGCGGCGGCTCCTGGGCGCCGGCGCGCCCCCACCATAGCCCGAGGCCCACGCCGAGGAGCAGGACCGCGCCGCCGAGCGCCTGGCGCACGGTCAGCTCGGAGGTCTGCAGGACCGGGAAGCGGTCGCGCAGGGCCGCCATGACGGCCAGCGCCAGCACCGGCTCGCCGAGGATCGTCAGGTTGACCTGGAACACCGGCACGAACTTGACCGCGTAGTGGAAGCACGAGTGCCCGACGAGCGTCGAGATGACCACGGCGCAGGCCAGCCAGAACCATCCCTCGGGGGCGTAGCCGCCGAGCGGGTCGCCCGTGGCCACGGCGCCGGCGAGGCAGGTGAGGCCGCCCACGAGGTACAGCGCCGACAGGTAGCCGACGAGGCTCATGCGCGGGCGCAGCCGGCGCCCGAGGCCGTAGCAGATCGCGATCAGGAGGCCGCACAGGAGCACGAGCGCGTCGCCGAGGAGCGCCTGCTCGCCGCGGTCGGCGTCGAAGCGCACGAACAGGAGCAGGCCGAGGATCGCCACGCTCGACGCGGCGACCATCGCGCGCGTGATCGCCTCGCCCAGGAACAGCGCCCCGTACGCCGCGCCGAGGAGCGGCTGCCCGGCGAGGAGCATGACCGCGCTCTCCTTGGTCGTGAAGCGGAACGCGGCCGTGAAGGCCACGAAGTGCGCGCCGTAGAGCACGCCCGAGAAGGCCAGGAGCGCCCGGTCGCGGGGGGCGAGGCCGGTCCAGTCGGCGCGCAGGCGCGGGAGCGCGAAGGGCAGGAGGAGCGCCACGACGGCGAGCAGGCGCCACGCCGGCAGGGCGAACGGGCCGACCTGCGACAGGACGATGAACGGCCCGGCCATGGACACGGCGACCAGGCCGACGAGCAGCGCGGCGATCGAGCGACCCGGGATCACGCGCGGCGGATTGTAGGGCCCGGGGGCGCCGCGCGACGGTCGGGCGAGCGCCTGCTAACCTGATGGCATGCACCCGCGCGCCGAGCTGCAGAAGGACGACCGGCCCACCGAGGACCACGCGGTGCGCCTGTCCGGGGTGACCTGGGCGGACTACGAGCGGCTGCTCGAGATCCGGGGGGAGGCCGCCGTGCCGCGGCTCACCTTCCTGGAGGGGGAGCTCGAGATCATGAGCCCGTCGCGCGATCACGAGCGGCTGAAGTCCACGATCGGCAGCCTGGTCGAGGTGTACTGCCTTCATCAGGGCCTGCGCTTCACCTGCTACGGCTCCTGGACGCTCAAGGACCCGAGGACGAAGCGCGGCGCCGAGCCGGACGAGTGCTACGTGCTCGGTGACGTTCGGTGGGCCGCCGTAGCAAGCGGGAGGCCCGCGGCTGCGGACGCCTGCGAGTGGCAGGATTCGCGTTTGGTGCGGCACCGCAGCCGCGGGACGGAGCTTGCGAAGGCGGGCCACACCGACGACGCCGAGCGGCCGCACCTCGCGATCGAGGTCGTCTGGACGTCCGGGGGCCTCGACAAGCTCGAGGTCTACCGCAAGCTCGGCGTGCAGGAGGTCTGGACCTGGCGCAAGGGGCGCATCCTGGTCCACGCCCTGCGGGGCGACTGCTACGAGGGGCTCGCGCGGAGCGAGCTCCTGCCGGGTCTGGACCTTGAGCAGCTCACGAGCTTCCTCGATCGCCCGACCACGTTCGACGCGATCCGCGACTACCGCGCCGCCCTGGGCTAGAGGCCCGGCCGGAGACGCGATCTTCGCGGCCGAGCACGTCGACCCCCCGACCGGAGTCGGCCTGGCCCTGCCCGATCCAGGCCTGCGTCGTGAGGCCTCGAAGCACGAGGAACCAGCGGCCGAGCAGAGGGCCGCTGGGAAGCCGCGAAGCGGCTTTCCGGCCGGACCTCTACCCGCAGGCCCAAGTGAAGACGACGACGTCCGGGTGCGCCGGGCACTGGCTCACGTGGCCGGTGCCGTCGGCGGCGAAGAGCATCTCCAGCGGGCCCCGGTCGGCGTCGACCTGGAAGACGAAGGTCATGCGCCCGCCGCAGCGCGGGCAGGCCTCCCACCCGGGCGCCTGCGTCCACAGGGGCCAGCCGAGGAGCTTCTGGCCGGCCAGCGGCCCGGCGAGCGGGGCCTCGTCGGGGTCGGCCTCGCCGTGCGCGACGCGGTCGGCGAGGCGCCAGCGCGCCTCGACCAGGTCGTCCAGCAGGTCGGCGTCCTCGGAGCCCGGCGTCTCGAGGCGACGCTCCCAGCCCACGACGTCCTGCGGGGCGAGGCGCGTCACACCGCCGGAGGCCGGCGGCGCCGGCGCCGGCTCGCCGCGGTCGAGGAAGCGCAGGAGGCGGTTCCTGGCCCCGGCCGAGGCGGGGTCCGTGACCCCGCAGGCGTCGCTCGTGCAGTAGAAGAGCTGGAGGTGCTCGGCGCCCGGCGGGAAGGCGATCGCCGCGTCTGCCGGCAGCTCGGCGCGCGCGAGCTGGACCGCCAGCGGCATGGGCGCGTCGCACACGCCGCAGCGCGGCCAGGCCTCCCCGGGGGCGAGGAGCGGCCGCCCGCCGAGCCGTGAGCGCGCGGCGTCGTCGGAGGGCGGGGCGAGGACCGGGACGAACGTCGGACGGGCCTGCGGCGCGAGGCGCGCGCGCAGGCGCTCGAGCACGTCGGGGTCGAGCGGCGGGGTCGGCTCGCGCGCGGGCGGCGGCGGCGGGACGTAGGGGATGTGGCCGGTCGCGAGCTCGGGCGCGGGGAGCGGCTCGCCCCGCCGCCAGACCGGCGCGCCGTCCGCGGCGACGATCCGCGCCACGCCGCGTGTGTCGACCACGACGACGCGCGGGAAGGCGCTCGCCGCCCACTCGACCTGGCCCAGCGCGTCGACGAGCGGCCGCTCGTCGGGGCAGCCCGCCGCGCGGACCAGCACGCCGTGGCCGGTCTGTGTCGCCGTGACGAGGAGGTCGAGCGGCAGGTCGGCCGCCGGCGCCTCGGCCACGAGCCAGTCCGGGTCCTGGCGCAGGGCGGCGCGCAGGCCGAGGGCGAGCGTGACCTCGCCCCCGAGCGCCAGCACGCGCACGGCGGCGGGCCAGCCGTCGAGGTCGCGCGCGAAGCCGAGCGCATGGGCGCCCTCGAGCGCGCCGGCGCAGGCGCGGACGAGCGCGCGGCCGGCGGCCTCGTCGCCGGCGATCAGGAGGCCGAAGAGGCCGCGCGACAGCGCCGCGCCCAGGACACTCTCGATCGGATCGCTCATGAGCGGGAGGATAGCGCGGCGGCCACGACGTCGTCGGGCACCGCGGCCAGCCCCCAGGCGCCGGGCCCGCGCGGCAGGACCCAGCGCAGGCGGCCGGCGCGGGCCTTCTTGTCGAGGGCGAGGAGCGGGCGCAGGTCGTCGAGCGTGACGGGCCAGGGCGGCGCGAGCGGCAGGCCGAGCGCCGCGCCGGCGGCCAGGAGGCGCGCGCGCGCGGGCTCGTCGAGCCAGCCGAGGGCCCGGGCGAGGCGGCACGCGAAGGCGACGCCGATCGCCACCGCCGCGCCGTGCGGCAGGTCGTGGCCGAGGGCCAGCGCGCGGGCCTCGAGGGCGTGGCCGAGCGTGTGGCCGAGGTTGAGCGACGCGCGCTCGCCCGCCTCCCGCTCGTCGCGCCCGACGACGGCCGCCTTGTGCGCCGCGCAGGCGGCGACGAGCGGCAGGAGCGCCGCCGGGTCGCCCGCGCGCGCGCGCGGCGCCGCGCGCTCGAGGTCGGCCAGGAGCGGGTCGCCGGCGAGGACGGCCGTCTTCCACGCCTCGCCCAGGCCGCTCGCGACCTCGCGCGCGGGGAGCGTGGCGAGCCAGGCCAGGTCGGCGACCACCGCCGATGGTTGGTGGAAGGCGCCGACGAGGTTCTTGCCGCCGAGGTCGATCCCCGTCTTGCCGCCGACGGCCGAGTCGACCATCGACAGGAGCGTCGTCGGCGCGTGGACGACGCGCACGCCGCGCAGCCACGTCGCCGCCGCGAAGCCGGCCAGGTCGCCCACGACGCCGCCGCCCAGGGCCACGACGAGGCCGTCGCGGTCGAGGCCCGCCTCGCGCAGGGCCGTCCACAGCGCCTCGAGGCCGGCGACGCCCTTGCTCCGCTCGCCGGGCGCGACGAGGGCCACCGGCGGGTCGCCCAGGGCGCGGCGCACCGGGCCGCCGTGCAGGTCGGCGACCGTGGC
Organism: Planctomycetota bacterium; assembly: GCA_019636275.1. Classification (GTDB taxonomy): domain Bacteria; phylum Planctomycetota; class J058; order J058; family J058; genus JAMLIC01. Next base: position 6,154 of record JAHBXY010000209.1, read on the forward strand.
GTCGGCGACCAGGAGCACGCCCGACGGCGCGAGGGCCGCGACCCGCTCGGCGAGGAGCGCGGGGCCGTCGCCCAGCGTGAGGCTGACGGAGTACGAGCGCGGCCCCAGGTCGACGGCGACCTCGCGCCGCGTCACGCCGGGGGCGGTCCGGGGTCGGCGGCCGGATCGGCGCCAGCGGCCTGGTCGGCGGCCGGCGCCGGGTCGGCCACAGGCGCCGCCGGATCAGCGGCCGGCGCCTGCTCGGCGGCAGGCGCCGGATCGGCCGCAGGCGGTGCCAGGTCGGCCGCAGGCGGCGCCAGGGTCGGCCACCCCAGGCGGCCGGGTCGGCCGCAGACGGCGCCGGGTCGGCCGCAGACGGCACCGAGGTCGGCCTCGGGCAAGCCGCCAGATCAGTGCAAGGCAGCGCAGCGCCGCCGAGACGCCGCCGTGCGCGGCGAGCGCCAGGGCCGCCGCGTCGGCAGCGGCGGCCTCCTCGGCGGCCTTATCGAGGCTCGCCTTGAGCGCGGTGCGGGTCTTGTGCTTGAGGCGACCGGCGCGCCACGTCTCGAACTGCCGCTCGCCCCGCCGGCTCGCGCGCGCGTAGAGGAACATCGACACACCGGCGATCGCCACCACGATCACCATGAACAGGCCCGCGGGCGTGCGGTCGCGGGCGATCGCCTCCGTCTGCGGCAGGCGCTTCATGCGCTTGACGACGATGTGCGGGAAGGCGTGCTCGGCGCGGACGTCCTGGCTCGTCGGGCGGAACCGATAGACCTTGAGGAACGCGCCGACGAGCTCGATGTGGTCGCCGCCGACGCCGTCCCGCGGGTCGAAGTCCTTGTCCGTGATCGTGACGAAGTAGCCTCGCCCCTGGCTGCGGAACGTCCCCTGCCACACCCAGGCCAGGTCGGCCTCGTTGGGGTAGCGCTCGAGCACGCGCTGGAACAGCGGCGTGATGAAGCGGCCGGTGACCTTCACGTACTTGCCGCGCGCCTGCGCCCGGCCGGCGTCGTGGTTGAGCTGCTCCCACGTGAACGTGCCGACGAGCTCCGGCAGCCGGTCGCGCTCCTCGTCGGGCCGGCTGCGGACCGCCGCCAGCATCTGGTAGAAGGCCGGCTCCTCGACGAGGTCCATGACCGTGTCGTCGACGGCCGCCAGCACCTGCGGGTCGGGCTCGAAGACGCCGGAGACGACCGGGGCCGGCTCGCCCACGCGCTCCCGCTCCTCGACGCGGGCCAGGGTCGTGAGGACGCGCGCCGCGTCCTGCGCCGGCGGCTGCACGGCCACCCCCACCTCGGCCGGCCCGTCGGCCGGGGTGGGCATCGGGGTGTGCGGGCGCGTGAACAGCCAGCTCAGCCCCATGACGAGGACGAGGAGCAGCATGAAGAGCTTGCGCCCCTCCTGGCGCGACATGAGCTCGAGCTGCTGCTGCTTCACGTCGTTCATCGGGACCTCGCACCCTTACACCCGGCGCGGGGCGGCCGGGTTCCGCGGGCGTCGAACCAGCATGGGGGCTGGCCGACGGTCGCGCAAGGCAAGCAGCCGCTAATGCCTGCGGCGCGCGGCCTCGACCAGCCCCGCGAACAGCGGCCCGCCCGTGGCCGCCTGGTCCTCGGGGTGCCACTGCACGCCGAGGACGAAGCGCTCGGGGTCGGGCGACTCGACCGCCTCGACGGTCCCGTCGGGGGCCACGGCCGACACGACCAGGCCGCGCCCCGGCTCGCGGTTGGTCTGGTGGTGGCGCGAGTTGACGACGACGAGCCCCGGCCCGAGCAGGCGCGCCAGCAGGCTCCCCGGCGCGACGCTCACCTCGTGGGTGCCTGTGCGGTGGTCGAGCGCCGCCGGGCGCTCGTCGGCGATGTCCTGGACCATCGTCCCGCCGAGGACCAGGTTCAGGAGCTGCGCCCCGTAGCACACGCCCAGGAGCGGGAGGTTCCGCTCGAGCGCCAGCGTCACCAGCCGCTTGCCGGCCGCCAGCCGCCGCGCGTCGACCGCCACGAACCGCGGGCAGGGCCGCTGCACCTCGCCCCACTCCTCGGCGGCGAGGTCGTCGCCGCCCGGCACGACGAGGCCGTCGAGCGCCTCGAGCGCGCGCGACAGGGCCGCGTCGGGCATCGGCGGCACGAGCACCGGCGCGCCGCCGGCGGCGCTGACGGCGTCGACGTAGGTCTCGTAGCACTTGGCGTAGCGGCGGCCGGTGGCCGTCGTCTCCAGGTCGACCTCGATGCCGATGAGAGGGGTCACGCGTTCACACGGTAGCCCAGGAGCTCGTCAAGCGCCTGCTGCGCGGCGCCTGCAGCCGTCGAGGAAGGCCGGGAGCTGCTCGTCGAGGAGGCGGCGCAGGTCCGGGTTCCGCTTGGGACCCACTCGCGCGGGGTCGACGCGAGCGCCGATCTGGTAGGCGTACTCCCGGCCGCCCTGCAACAGCGGCTCTCCGAGCAGGTCACGCGTCCACTCGCTCAGGCGCTGCTTGGCCGTCCGTTCAGCGTTGGAGCGCCCAGGGCGCGGGGCGCGCTTGAGTCGGCTGCCATGCGAGGCGCCGGTGAGCTCGCTCAGGACGGAGTGAACGGCCGCTTCGTCGGCCATTACCCACTCCTCTATCGAGGGGACCGCGACCGACCAGAGGACCTCCGCGCCGGCGGGCACACGCGCTCGCCTCTGCATGAGCTCCACCTTGCGCTCGACGGAGTGCCGGTTCGCGTCGACCCCGATGATGACGCCCGGATGGTGGGCGGCGAGCACGAGGTGGTGGTTGAGGTAGTCGAACTGACAGCCGTCCGTCAGGCGCGACTCGAACGTCAGGACGACCCCGCGTCGCGCGGCGAACGCCTCGCAGAGCCCCTGCAGGAAGTCCTGCTGGGCACGGTCCTCGAAGACCCCGAGGAGGCACACCTCAACCGAGGTCGCCACGCGTGACCCGCTCTCCTAGGCTGGGCCCGAGAGTTCCGTCGACCTGCTCGCGCGCGAAGACCGGGAGGACCGGGCTCCGTCGATACTCGCTCCCGCCCAGGCCCCGCTTGACCGTGAACGCGACGGCCTCGCCGAAGAGGCTCAGCACCTCGGACGAGTGGGTGGTCAAGAAGAACTGCGAGCCTCCGGGCCGCGATGCGGCCTCTTCGATGATCGAGTGCACGTCCCGGAGCCTCGCGGGGTTCACCCCGTTCTCGGGCTCCTCGTAGCCAACCACGGCCGGCGGGCGCGGGGTCGCGGCGATGCCCAGAAGGCAGAGGATCCGGAGGGTCCCCTCGGAGACCATCGCCGCGTGAAAGTGCCCGCGGTCCCGCTCGTCCACCCAGAGCTCGAGAAACCCCTCGCTTCCCTCCTTGACCTCGAGGCCGCGCAGCCCGGGGACGAGCCGGGTGAGGTTGTCGACCAGGTTCCGGTGCTTGATGGGATGCTCCCGAGCCAACCAGTGATAGAAGGACGCCAACGACTCCCCGAAGCTGCCGGGGTCGGTTGCGCGGAGGTCGCTCACCTCGCCGCGCATGCGCGTGGGCTCCACGTAGAAGACGCGGATCGAGGCCAGTTCGCGCGCGGCCGCGACGAGATGCGGGTGATTCACCAGGTCGCCGACCTCGGAGAGGATTGTCCGCTGTCGGGGCACGGGGAAGTGGCGCGGGTGGGACTGCCGCTCGAGCTTCACGCTCAGGCGCCCCTCGTCCTCGTGCTTGATGAACGGGACCTCGTTGCGCTCCTCGCCGTCGCGGTTGATGGCCTTCAGCGACTCCGACGTGACGTCGAGCGTGCGGGCGGCGGCGTCGTAGCTGATGGTGAGCTCGTAGCGGAGGCTCCTCCGGCTGACGCGCGTGTAAGGCCGTGCCAGGCGCTCTCCCGCTTCACGCCGCTTCAGCTCGTCGTTGATCTCGTCGACGATGCGGTCCTGAAGGTCGAAGTCGATCCGGAAGCGCATCGTGAGCTCACGCGGCTCACCCTCATTGCCGCCGCTGAAGAACCAACGCACTGGCAGTGGCCGACCGAGCCGGTTCCCGCGGTGCTTCTGGAACGCCGCCGTAAGCGTGTCCTCGCGCGCGAGATGGCTGAGCAGATCGAGGGCGTCGAGCAGGTTGCTCTTCCCCGCGGCGTTGGGACCGAAGAGGACGACCGTGCGTCCGAGGTCGGTCAACTCGACGTCGAGCAGGCTCTTGTAGCCCTGGACCGAGAGGCGCTTGATCACACGTCGAAGGTAACACGGGGCCGGAGCGGGCTCGGCCCGATCACCGCCGGCGCCCCAGGAGCGCGCCCAGGTGGAGCCGCCGGAGGCCGTGCGGCAGGAGGAAGGTGAGCGAGAGCCACCACAGCGCCAGGAGCCCGAGCGCCACGCCGACGATCGGCGCGACCGGGGCGCCGTAGGCGGTGAGCGGCGCGGGGTCGAGCGAGGTCACGGCGGCGCACACGAACGACGTGGCCGCGAGGACCGCGCACACCTGGCGCACGCCCTGGACGCGCTGGGCCGTCTCGAGCGACGCGAGCGAGTCGGGGCGCACGCTCACCTGGAAGCGGCCGGTGCTCAGGTCGCGCAGGAGCTGGTCGATCTGCGTCGGTACCTCGGTGACGAACGCGCGGAGGCCCAGGAGCAGCGCGACCGCCTCCGGCCCGAGGCGCTCGACGTCGAGGCGGCGCAGGAGGAGGCGCTTGACGTAGGGGAGGGCGACCGCCTGGAAGTCGAAGCCGGGGTCGATCGAGCGCAGCACTCCCTCGAGCGTGGCCGTGGCCCGCGAGAGGACGGCGAACTCGGGCGGGATCTTGATCCGGTGGCGGCGGATCACGTCGACGGCGTCGGCGATCAGCCCGCCGGCGCTCACGTCCGCCAGGCGCACGCCCACGTAGCGGTCCATGAGGGCGCCCACCTCGGCCTCGAAGGCGGCGCGGTCGAAGCTCGGCGGCGGCTGCCCCACGCGCAGGGCCAGGCGGGTCATCGTCGGCGGGCTCTTGAAGGCGATCGACACCAGGAGCTCGATCAGGACGTCCTGCTGCGCCTCGCTCAGGCGGCCCCACACGCCGTAGTCGATCATGCCGATCCGGCCGTCGCCGAGGACGAGGACGTTGCCCGGGTGCGGGTCGCCGTGGAAGAAGCCGTCCTCGAACACCTGCTTGTAGGTCGTGTCGAGGACCTTGCGCACGAGCGCCTCGCGGTCGCAGCCGGGCTCGCGGGCGGCGACGGTGATCTTCTTGCCGTCGAGGCGCTCCATGACGAGCACGCGCCCGCTCGAGGCGGCGCGGAAGGGCTCGGGCACGACGAGCAGGTCGGGGCGCGCGGCGAAGTTGTCGCGCGCGCGCTCGAGGTTGCCGAGCTCGTGGCGGAAGTCGAGCTCCTCGCGCAGGACCGCCTCGAAGTGCTCGAGGATCGTCGAGGGCGAGTAGGCCGAGACCTCCTCGATCGTCCCCTCGAGCACCCACGCCAGCCAGCGGAGCAGGCTCAGGTCGGCGTGCATGCGCTCCTGGATCCCCGGCCGCTGCACCTTGACCACGACGTCGCGCTCGCCCTCGTCGGTCTGCAGGCGCGCGCGGTGGACCTGCGCGATCGAGGCCGTGGCGATCGGCGTCGGGTCGAACACGACGAACACCTCGGCCGCCGGGCGGCCCAGCTCGGCGTGGATCACGGCCTCGACGCTGGCGAGGTCGAGCGGCTGGGCGGCGTCCTGCAGCGTGGCCAGCGCCTGCGCCACCGGCTCGGGCACGACGTCGGGCCGCGTCGAGACGATCTGGCCCAGCTTGATGAACGTCGGCCCCAGGTCCTCGAGCAGGCGCTTGATCCGCCCGGCCGCCGCCTCGGCCGTCGCCGGCGCCTGCGGGGCGGCCGCGACCGCCTCCACGGGCGGCGCCGCCTCGCCCAGGCGGTCGCGGCGCAGGAGGTAGCCGTAGCCGTGGCGGACGAGGACCTGCACGATCTCGGAGGCGCGGCGCAGGTCACGGATCGGGGCGGGGGAGGAGCTGGTCATGGCCGCGCAGGATATCGACGCCGGGCGGCGGTAGGATCGCCCTCGTGACCTCTCGCGGGGAGCCACGGGTGCCCGTCACCGGTCCGGTCGCGTCGGCGCTCCGCGATCTCCGCGCCGACCCGGACGCGCGGCCGGACGACGAGCGCCTCTCCGGCGGGCTCGTGTGGCCCGACGAGACGAGCCCGGCGCTCCTGCGGGCGTGCCTCGCCGCGCCGCCGGAGGAGCGTCATCTGCGATGAGTGATGCGCTCGGGAGGGGGGCGCGATCGGCGCAAGTGCCCGGGCGACGGCGCTTGGCCCGTTCCGCGCCTCCCCATCGCTCGCTCTGGCGGGTCGGGTACGAGCGGCGGAAGGAGGAGCCCTCGATCTGGGCGTACCGGGCGAACCTGCCTGGTCCGGGGCGGCCCGCCGCGCGGCCTGTTGACCGACATGCAGCGACACCACCCGACCTGGCCCGGACTCCGACCGGACCGCTGCGCCGCCACGAGCTCGAGCGCGCCGCAAGCGACTTCCTGCGCGAAGCCGAGGCCGCGGCCGACGAGCTGCTGCCGCGGGCGCGCCGCGGGCCGCGCGCGTGGCTGGACCGCCTCCTCGGCCGTCGCGGCTGAGTCGGTCTCAGCCGTCGACGTTCCAGCGGGCCGCGCGCGGGAGCGCCGCGCGGGCGACGGCGGCGGCGTCGGTGCCCGGCGCCAGGTCGAGGCCCACGAACACGGGCGTCTCCCCCCGGACCGCGTAGGGTCGCACGTGGCGCACGCCCGGGACGGCCTCGAGGGCCAGGACGAGCCGGAGCGCCTCGCCCTCGAGCGCGCCGCGCCCGGCCGGGTCGTCGACCGCGGGCTCGACGACGAGGACCTGCTCGTGCGCGGCGCCCGGCGACGGCGCCTGCGCCAGGTCGTGCCAGGTCGCGTCGCCCGCGAGGACGCGCGCGGCGAGGTCGGCCGCGCGGGCCAGCTCGGCCGCGACGGCGTCGCGCGTCGAAGGCGTCGCCGTCCGCCACGCGTTCGTGACCGGCGCCGCCGGCGTGAGGATCGGAGCGAGGTCGTGGCGGCCGGGCGACCAGGCGTGCTCGGCGACCGTCACCGGCGCGGGCCAGGGGTGCGCGGCCGCGCGCGCGAAGACGTGGGCGAGGAGCCGCTCCGGGCCGTCGGCGGGGTCGGCGTCCGAGAGCCCCCACGCGACGACGACGCTCCAGGCGAGACCGCCGGGGAAGCCCCAGGCCTGCGCGTCGAGGCGCCGCGCGCGGGCCCAGGCGCGCACGGCGCGCACGGCGGCGCGGAACGGCTCGACGCCGACGCGCCGCCCGCCGGCGGCCA
>JAHBXY010000021.1 GCA_019636275.1 Planctomycetota bacterium
GCGCGCCCGCGTGCGCCGCGCCCGCGGCGACGCGCAGGGCGAGCTCGACGACCTCGTGCACGCGCTCGACGTCCTGCGCGACCTCGCCCGCGCCGCGCCCGACGAGCTCCGCGCGGGCTACCTCGCGCACCCCGAGCGCGTCGCCGTGCGCGAGCGGTTCGTCGCCGCGCGCGGCGCGTAGGTCACCCCCAGCTAGTCCTCGTCGTCGACATCAGCGACGTCGCCCACGTCCGAGTCGCCGGCGTCGTCGCGGTCGAGGGCGCCGCCCTTGCGGAAGGCGCCGGGGTCGATCCCGTGGCGCTTGAGCAGGCGCTGGAAGGCCTGCCGCAGCATGCCGGACTCGCGGGCGGCGAGCGAGATGTTGCCGCCGACGCGCGAGAGCACCGCGGTCAGGTAGCCGCGCGCGAAGCCCTCCTTGGCCTCGGCCCAGCGCCGGTGCGCGAGCTCGTCGACGCCGGCCTGCGGCGGCGTCGCCTCGGCGTCGAAGGTCACGTCCTCGGCGCGGATCACGTCGCCGCGCGTGAGGAGCACCGTGCGGTCGACGAAGTTCTTCAGCTCGCGCACGTTGCCCGGCCAGTGGTAGGCCATGAGCTTGCGCATGGCCTCGGGGTCGAGCCGCCGCGGCGTCGTGCGGTTCTCCTTCGCCGCGTCCTCGAGGAAGCGCTCGGCCAGGAGCGCCACGTCGTCGCGCCGCTCGCGCAGCGGCGGCAGCCCGATCGCGAACACGTGCAGGCGGTAGAACAGGTCCTGCCGGAAGGTCCCCTCGGCGACCATCTTCTTGAGGTCGCGGTGGGTCGCCGAGACGACGCGCACGTCGACCTTGATCGTCTCGTTGCCGCCGATCGGGCGCACCTCGCGCTCCTCGAGCACGCGCAGGAGCTCCTTCTGCATGCGCTCGGAGAGGTCGCCCACCTCGTCGAGGAAGATCGTCCCGCCGTTGGCCCGCTCGAACAGGCCCTTCTTGTCGGCGATCGCCCCGGTGAACGACCCCTTCACGTGGCCGAACAGCTCGCTCTCGAGCAGCTCGTCGACGATCGCGGCGAAGTTCTCCGACACGAACGGCCCGGCCGCCCGCGGCGAGTTGAAGTGGATCGCCCGCGCGATCAGCTCCTTGCCCGTGCCGCTCTCGCCGTGGATGAACACGGGGATGTTGCTCTCGACGACCTTGTCGAGCAGCCGGAAGACCTTGTTCATGGCCGCCGAGCGGCCGGTGAGCTGCTCGTAGCGGTAGCGCGAGCGCTCCTCGCGCCCCTTCTCGGCCAGGCGCGTCTTGACGTCCTCGAGCTCGATCGTCTGGCTGGCCACCTGCGAGCGCAGCCGCTCCCGCTCGCCCGCCAGCGCCGCCGCGCGCTCCTGGTTCTCGCGCAGGAGCCGGGCGTTCTCGAGCGCCAGGGCCGCGTGGTCGGCCAGCGTCTCGAGCAGCTCGACGGCCCGGTCGCCGAAGAGGCCCTCCTTGTAGCGGTGGTCCAGGTAGAGCGCGCCCGTGACCGTCCCCTTCACCGACAGCGGCACGGCGACGACGCTGCGCAGGCGCTGCTCGACGACGCTCAGGGCGCCGACGAAGCGGTCGTCCTTGGCCGCGTCGCCCGTGACCACCGGGCGCCCCGAGGCGATCGCCTGGCGGGCGATCGTGTTCGACACCTTGCGGTCGGGCCGCTCGACCTCCGTGCGCTCGACGTTGCGCGCGGCGCGGAAGGCCACGGCCCCCTCGCCGCCGGCGCCCGGCGCCATGAGGATCAAGAAGCCGCGCTCCGCCCCCGCCAGCTCGATCGCGGCGTCGATCACGAGGTCGAGCAGCCGGTCGATGTCGACCTCGCTGTTGAGCGCCTTGGTCAGCTCCTGCAGGCGCCGCAGCTCGAACACGGCGTCGCGCAGGTCGTCCTGCGCCAGGCGCGACAGGTGCCGCCGCGCCGCCTCGCTGGCGTCCTGCACCAGCCGCCGCGGCGCGAGCGCCTCGCCCGCGGCCAGCTCCTGCAGGCGCTGCACGCCGCGGCGCAGGCGCGCCCGCGGCGCGCCCGGCTCCTCCGTCGGCGGCCCCAGGACCTCGGCCGCCCGCTCGAGCTCCGCGCGCGCCGCGTCGCGCTCGTCGAAGGCCAGGTGCAGCGCGGCGAGGGCGGCGCGCGCGCGCAGGGCGTGGTCGCCCGTGACCCCGACCGCGCGCGCCTCGTCGGCGAGCGTCGCCGCGCGCTCGAGGTAGTCGACCGCCGCGCGCCGGTCGGTGGCGTCGCCCGTCTGCTGCGCCTGCCGCCCCAGCCAGAAGCCGTAGGCCAGGTAGGTGGCGTGCCGCCCGCCGAGGGCGTGGCGCTCGGCCGGGGCCTCCTCGGCCGCGCGCACCGCCTGGCGGAAGTGGTCGCGCGCCGGCTCGGGCTGGCCCTGGTGGGCCAGGGCGCGGGCCAGCGCGCAGAGCGCCGGCGCCAGGAGGCCGGCCGCGCTCGACTGCCGGCAGAGCGCCACCGCCTCGTCGGCCTCCTCGCGCGCCCGCCGGGCGAGCTGCCGCTCGGCCAGGCCCGCCTCGGTGGCCAGCTCGGCGTCGGTCGGCTCGGGGTCGACGCGCAGGTGCGGCGCGTCCTCGTGCACGTAGGCGTCGAGGACGGCCAGGTCGGTCTCGGCGAAGGCGCGCCACAGCTCGGCCCGCAGGTCGACCGGCCCGTGCTCGCCCACCCCGTCGCGCGCCGCCTCGAGCTTGCGCCGCGCCGCGCGCGGGCGCCCGGCCTCGAGCAGCGCCAGGCCCGTGGCCAGGAGCGCCTTGCCCGCGCCCAGGAGGTCGCCCGTGTGCGCGCGCAGCTCGGCCGCGCGGGCCAGCCAGGCCTCGGCCTCGGCGTAGTCGCCGCGCAGGCGGGCCACGTCGGCCGCCTCCTGCAGCGTCGCCGCGATCGCCCCCTCGTCGCCCAGCCGCTCGCGCACGGCCAGCTCGCGCCGCGCGGCCTCGTGCGCCCGCTCGAGCTCGCCCCGCTCCAGCTCGATCGTGCGGATCTGCCGCCACACGAGGGCCACGCTGCGCCCCTCGCCGTCGGCGGCCTGCAGCTCGGCCCCCTCGGTGAGGCGCGCCACGGCCCGGGCCAGGTCGCCCTTCGCCCGGTCGATCCCGGCCAGGTTGCGCAGGGCCACCGCCTGCTGGCGCAGGTCGCCCGCCTCGGCCGCGACCGCGCGCGCCTGCTGGTGCAGGCCGTCGGCCGCGTCGAGGTCGCCCTGGCGGCGCTTGATCAGCCCCTGCTGGTTCAGGGCCCGCGCCCGCCCGGCGCCGTCGCCGACCCGCTCGAGGACGGGGAGCGCCCGCGCGAGCGCGTCCCAGGCCTGCTCCAGCTTGTCGAGCTCGGCGTGGACGGACGCCAGCCCCACCCAGGCCTGCGCCGCCATGGGGTCGTCGGCCGCGTAGCAGGACAGCGCCTTGAGGTAGTGCTCGCGCGCCCGCGGCAGGTTGCCCTCGTCCGCGGCCGCCTCGGCCTTGCGCAGGTTGACCTCGCCCAGATGTGTGAGGCTCAGGGTCCCTCCCCGGGCCCGCATGATAGCGACCGGCTCCGACCCCCCTCCACCGGCACGGACGGCTCGCCGGGCGCGAGACCGGTGATAGGATGCGCCCCCTTCGACGGGGTGGTAACGGCCGATGGCGCGAAGGCTTTGGGACAAGGGCGAGGCGCTCCATCCGGAGATCCTGGCCTACACGGTGGGCGACGACCACGTCCTCGACCTCGAGCTGGTCGAGGAGGACGTGTGGGGCAGCCTCGCCCACGCGCGCATGCTCGCCGAGCGGGGGATCATCTCCGCCGACGACCGCCGCGCGATCGGCCGGGGGCTGCTCGAGGTGCTGGCGCTGCACCGCCGCGGCGAGCTGCGCATCAGCCCCGAGGAGGAGGACGTCCACACGGCCGTCGAGGGGCGCCTGGCCGAGCTCGTGGGCGAGCCGGGGCGGCGCCTGCACACGGGCCGCTCGCGCAACGACCAGGTGCTCGTCGACGTGCGCCTGTTCGCGCGCCGGCGCCTGCTCGACGCGGCCGACGCCGGGCTGGCCCTGGCCCGCGCGCTCCTAGACCTGGCGCGCGACCACGAGGCCGTGGTCATGCCGGGCTACACGCACATGCGCCAGGCCATGCCCTCGAGCGTCGGCCTGTGGGCGGGCGGCCACGCCGAGTGCGTCGCCGACTCGGTCGAGGCGCTGCTCGAGGCCTACCGCGCCTGCGACCGCTGCCCGCTGGGGAGCGCGGCCGGCTTCGGCGTCCCCTTGCCGCTCGACCGGCGGCGCGCGGCGGCGCTGCTCGGCTTCTCGCGCCTGCAGGTCAACGCGCAGGCGGTCCAGTCGAGCCGCGGCAAGCCCGAGGCGCAGGCGCTGTTCGCCGCCGTGCTCCTCGGCAACGACCTGGCGCGCCTGGCCTGGGACCTGCAGCTCTACACGGGCCCCGAGCTGGGCTTCTTCCGCCTGGCGCCCGACGTGGCCACGGGGTCGAGCATCATGCCGCAGAAGCGCAACCCCGACGTCCTGGAGCTGACCCGCGCCCAGTCGGGCGTGCTGCACAGCCACCTCGAGCGCGTCCTGCTGGTCGCCGGGAAGCTCCCGTCGAGCTACCATCGGGACTACCAGCTCACGAAGGAGCCGGTGCTCAAGGGGCTCAGGCTGGCGCGGGCCATGGCGCGGGCGATGGAGCTGACGGTGTCGGGGCTGGACGTCGAGCGCGAGCGGGCCGAGGCGGCGGTGGCGACGGAGGCGTTCGCCACGCACCGGGCGCTGGAGCTCGCGGCGCAGGGCGTGCCCTTCCGCGACGCCTACCGGCAGGTCGGCGACGAGGTGGCGCACGGGCGCCTCGCGCGGCCGACCGACCTGGACGCGGTGCGGCGGGCCTACGCCAGCGAGGGGAGCCCGGGCGACCTCCGGCTCGACGACGCGGCCGGCCGGCTGGCCGAGCTCGAGGCGCAGGCGCGCGGCGCGCGCGGCGCGCTCGAGGGCTGCCTCGCCGCGCTCGAGCGCGAGGCCGCCGGAGGTGCAGCATGAGCGGCGCTGAGCACGAGGCCGCGATCGCGGCGTTCACCGCCGGCCTCGAGGCGGGCGGCCAGGACCCCGAGGGCCTCGAGGGCCCGGCCACCCCCGACCAGATCGCCGCCGCCGAGGCGGCGCTGGGCGTGCGGCTGCCGCCGTCGTTCCGCGCCTTCCTCCGCGTCCACAACGGCGGCGGGGTCTACGACACGAGCCTCTACGGCGTGGCGGCCGAGGACGGCTTCGACCTGGTGCGCCTGAACCTGCGCGCCCGCGAGGACGAGGTCCCCGACCACCTCGTGGCCTTCGCGGCGACGATCTCGGGTGAGGTGTTCTGCTTCGACACCTCGCGCGGCGAGGACGGGGAGGCCCCCGTCATGGTGATCGACGCCGAGGAGGGCAAGCTCATCGCGGTCGCCGAGCACTTCATCTCGTTCCTGCAGAAGCTGCCGCGGCTCGAGGCCGAGCTGCAGACGACGCGCGGGCCGCAGCCCATGACCGTCCCCGAGTGGGAGGACTTCCTCCGCCGCGAGCGCGAGAAGCTGCGCAAGCTCTCGCGCACGCCGGCCCGCGAGCTGTCCATGCCCGACCCCGAGAAGGTCCGCTCGGACCTCGGCGGCAAGATCCCGGTGGACCCGCGGCACCTGAAGAAGGACTAAGGATCGGGGCGACGGGGCAGCGGGTCCTTGAGGTACTCGCGCTGGCAGCGGCCGCACAGGTCGAACTTGAGCTCCTTCCACACCTCGTCCTCGAGCTCCTGGGCGGTCTTCTTGCCCACGGCCCGGGCCAGGCGCTCGAGCTCGGCCGAGACGTCGGCCTTGGCGATGGTGTCGAGGTCGAGCTCCAGCGGGTCGTAGGCCGCCGTGACGCGGATCACGACCTCGTAGCGCACGTCCTCGAACACGAGCAGCGAGCGGCCGCAGCGGTCGCAGGCCAGGTCGCTCACGTCAGCGGGGCTCCGGCGCGCGGGCGCGGACGGCGCGCGCGGCGTCGAGCAGCGCCTCGCGCTCCTGCGGGGCCGTGGCCGCCAGCGCCGCGGCGTCGAGGCGCGGGAGCGCCTCGCCGGGGGCGGCCTCGCCCAGGGCGGCGATCACCTCGACGCGCAGCGGCCCCGTCGTGCGGTCGAGGGCCGTGAGCAGGGCGTCGACGAGGTCGGGCGGGAGGGCGCGGGCGATCGCGTGGTGCGCCCGCAGCGTGGCCACGACCCCGGCGCGCACGGGGGCGTCCTCGGCCTCGTCGAGGACGAGGCGCGCCAGGGCGGCGCGCGCGGCCGGCAGGTCGGCGAGGTCGGCGCGGGCCAGCGTCGCCAGCGCGTGCGTGCGCACGCCGGGGTCGCGGTCGGCGAGGGCCACGCGCGTGAGCGCGCCGACGGCGCCGCCGGCGTCGTCGAGCAGCGCCCGCGCCTCGACCAGGGCGTCGGCCACGCGCGCGCGCAGCGCGTCGTCGCGGTCGCTCGTGAGCGCGGTGACGAGGAGCGCCAGCCCGGCCGGCTGGTCGGCGCGCGCCAGGGCCAGGGCGGCGAGCTCGCTGCGCGCCGGGTCGGGGCCCTCGAGCGCCTCGACGAGCGCCGCCCGGGCGCCGGGCCCCCCGTAGCGGGCGAGGAGGTGCGCGGCGTCGACCCGGGCGACCTCGTCCTCGGGCTCGAGCGCCGCCGCGGAGAACAGCGCGGCGAGGCGCCGCTCGACGTCGTCGTCCCAGCCGTCCGCGACGAGGCGCGTCGCGGCGTTGCGGCGCGCGTCGCGCTCGCGCTGGAGCGTCGCGCGCCGGTACTCGTGGTCGAGGCGCACGAGCGACGGCGGCGCGGCCGCCGCCTCGCCGGGGGCGCCCGCCTCGCGTCCGGGGGCGCCGCTCCGCCCGCGCAGGACCGTGGCCACGGCCGCGGTGCGGGCCCAGTCGCGCTCGAAGTGCGCCCGCTCGAGCTCGCGCGCCAGGGCCTGGTCGTCGAGGTCGTCGGCCAGCCCGATGAGGTTCGGCACCGCGCTCGAGGGCGGCGCCACCTGCGCCGGCGCGACGGGCGCGGCCGGCGCCTCGCGCGGCTCGGCGCCGGGGTCCGTCGAGACGATCGCCCCCACGGCGCCCAGGACGCCGCCGAGGAACAGCGCGAACGCCCAGGAGTGCTTCAACCCGGCCGCTCCCTAGATCCAGAGCCTAACAGGCCGGGGCGCGCCGGGCACGTTCGTCACCGGATGTCGCTGTACTTCCCGCCGGTGTGGCGCGCCACCTCGATCATCATCTCGCGGTCGGCGCCGATGAAGCCGAGCGTGTGGATCGTCACCCGCCGCTCCCGGTGCGCGTCGATCACGGCGATGATGTCGGACGTCGGCGTCTGCGTCGTGCCGTCGTGGGTCGCGAAGCCGTCCGAGAGCAGGTAGAAGCAGCGCGCGCCGTCGACCTCGAACGCCCGCTGCAGGGCGATGTCCGTGGCCGTGGTCCCGGCGGCCTGGAAGCGGTCGACGAAGGCGCAGGCGTCGCGCTTGTTGGCCTCGCTCATGGCGTGGAGGTCGGGGGCCTTGCCCGCCTCGCCCGAGCGCCACACCTGGATCGAGTGCGGGCTCGAGTAGGTGACGATGTTCACCTTCGTCGACGCCGGCAGGTTCGAGAGGACGCTCTTGAGCTCGGCCTGCGCGCGCTCGAGCCGGTTCTTGCCCTTGGGCTTCTCGCCCTGGCTGTCCCCGCCGCCGCGCGCGGTCGACCCGGCGGCCTGCTCGCGCTGCTGGGGGTCGATCGCGGTCATGGAGCCCGAGACGTCGAGGATGAACACGATCCGGGTGCACTCGATCGCGCGCCCGAACAGGCGCACGCCGCTGCGCATCTCGTCGTCGGGGCGCGCCTCGACCTCCTCGCGCGCCGGGTGCACCGAGGCCAGGCCGCCCTGCTCCTTGACCATGGTCCACTTGGAGCGGTACTCCACGGCCGACTCGAGGCGCTGGCCGAGGAGGATGCCCAGGCCGTTGCGCAGGACGTCCCAGATCCCCTCGTGCGTGCGGTCGAGGCGCTCCATGAGGGCCAGCATGGGCTCGACGGCCGCCTCGACGCGGCCGTCGACGAGCTTCCAGGTGGCCGTCGCGGCCACCTGCTCGTCCTTGTCGCCCATGAGCTCGATCAGGGTCGTCCAGTCCTGCTGCGCGGCGACGTGCAGGGCGAGCTGGCGGCGGACCTCGACCGACTTCGACTTGGTGGCCGTCTTCTTCACCGCGTCCTGCACGCGGCGGTCGGGCATCACCTGCGCGGCGGCCCGCAGCGCCGTGGGGCAGTCGGTGCCGGCGGGCGCGCGCTCGACGACGTTGACCAGCAGGTCCCAGGTCTTCTTGTCGTTGGCGCGGGCGAGGTCGGGGATGATGTCCGCCGCGCGCCCCCACTCGTTTCGCTGCACCGCCTCGGCGAGCTGCTGCTTGAGCTGGTTGGCCTCGCGGTCGGAGAGCCCCTGCGCCAGGGCCGGCCAGGAGCCGGTGAGGACGACGGCGAGGGCGACGGCGAGGGCGGCGAGCGGCGCGGCCTGACGCATGGCGGACCTCCTCGGGCGCCGCGGATCCTACCAGCATCGGCCGCCCGCGAATGCCCACCACGCGGGCCCCGGGCGCGGTATACTCCGCGCCCCTTCGGGGCCGACGCCACGCGCCGGCCCTCCCCGCCAGCAGCCCCCGGAGCGCGAGCGAGGCCATGACCACGATCTTCGTCCCCCGCGAGGTCACGCCCGGCGAGACCCGCGTCGCGGCCACCCCTGAGACCGTCAAGCGCCTGATCAAGCTCGGCTACGCCGTCGTGGTCGAGGCCGGCGCCGGCGCCGGCAGCGCCACGCCGGACGCCGACTTCACGGCCGCCGGCGCCACCGTCGAGGCCGGCAGCCGCGACGCCTGGGGCAAGGCGGACGTGATCCTCAAGGTGCAGCCGCCCATGCAGCACGAAGCCCTCGGCGCGCACGAGGTCGACCTGATGAAGCAGGGCGCCCTGCTGATCGGCTTCGTGTGGTCGGTGCTCGCGCCCGAGCTGTCGCAGCGGCTGCGCGACCGGGGCGTGTCGGTGATCGCCATGGAGGCGATCCCGCGCATCTCGCGCGCGCAGAAGCACGACGCGCTCAGCTCGCAGGCGAACCTCGCCGGCTACAAGGCCGTCCTCATGGGCGCCGACGCGCTCAAGCGGATCATGCCCATGCTGGTGACGGCTGCCGGCACGATCAAGCCGGCGCGCGTGGTCGTCATGGGCGCCGGCGTCGCGGGCCTGCAGGCGATCGCCACGGCCAGGCGCCTGGGCGCCGTCGTCGAGGCGACCGACGTCCGCCCGGCCGTGAAGGAGCAGGTGGAGAGCCTCGGCGCCAAGTTCATCGACGTGCCGGAGGCGCGCGCCGAGGGCGAGGGCGGCTACGCCAAGGAGCTGACGAAGGAGCAGCTCGAGCGCCAGCGGCAGGTCGTGGCCGAGCACCTCGTGCTGGCGGACATGATCATCACCACGGCGCTGATCCCCGGGCGCAAGGCCCCGGTGCTCGTCCCGGCCGACGTGGTCAAGCGCATGCGCCCGGGCTCGGTGATCGTCGACCTGGCCGTGCAGCAGGGCGGCAACTGCGAGCTGAGCGAGCCGGGCGAGACGGTCGTGCGCGAGGGCGTGACGATCATCGGCGCCCTGAACGTGCCGGCGCTCGTGGCCACCGACGCCAGCGCCGTCTACTCGCGCAACCTGCTGGCGGTCGTGCAGGACCTGACCGACAAGAAGGCGCCGGGCGTGATCAAGCTGAACCTCGAGGACGAGGTCATCGAGAAGTCCCTCATCATCCACGCCGGCGAGGTCCGCCACGCGCCCACGCGCGAGGCCGTGGCCGCCCTCGGCCAGCCCGCCGCCGCGTCGTCGTAGCCGCTCACAGCGAAGGAACGCCCATGCTCTTCGTCACGCTCATCACCGTCTTCGTGGTGGCGATCTTCCTCGGGGTGGAGCTCATCCAGAAGGTCCCGCCGACCCTGCACACGCCGCTCATGTCGGGCGCCAACGCGATCTCGGGGATCACGATCCTCGGCGCGCTCACCTGCGCCTACGGCGCCGGCGACCCGCAGACGGCCAACGTCATGGGCGCGCTGGCCGTGACCGCGGCGACGATCAACGTCGTCGGCGGGTTCATGGTCACCGGCCGCATGCTCGCCATGTTCGGCGAGAAGAAGGAGGCCAAGTGAGCTCGCTCCTGCTCGCCGACGCCGCGGCCGCCGCCGGCGAGGTCGTGAAGGTCCACTGGGCCGTCCAGCTCGCCTACATGGTCGCGATCATCATGTTCGTCATGGCGATCAAGCGCCTGTCGAAGGTGCGCACCGCCCGCGGCGCGAACCTGATCGCCTCGATGGCCATGCTCCTGGCGGTCGTCGCGACCCTGGCCAACGGCCACCTGCTGCAGCTGGCCGGCGCGCGGGTCGAGCACGCCGTCGTCGACTGGCACTGGATCGTGGGCGGCCTGGTCGCCGGCACGCTCGTGGGCGCGATCGGCGCCCGCCTCGTGCCCATGACGCAGATGCCGGAGATGGTGGCGCTCCTCAACGGCTCGGGCGGCGCGGCGTCGCTGCTCGTGGCCCTGGCCGTGACCTTCCAGGCGACGAGCCACGCCGCCTGGGCGGGCGCCGCGCCGACGCTCGCGACCTTCCAGGCGGCGGTCGACGCCACGCCGACGGCGGGCCACAGCCCGATCGTCGGCGCCACGGTGCTCCTGTCGATCCTGATCGGCGGGATCACGCTCACCGGCAGCCTGATCGCCTACGGCAAGCTGAGCGGCAAGCTCAGCGGCAACGCCGTCGTCTACCCGGGCCAGCACGCGATCAACTTCCTCCTGGGCGCGCTGACGCTCGGCCTGGCCGGCTACGCCGTCTACGGCGAGCTCGCCCCCGGCGCGGCGCTGGGCATGATCCTGGGCGTGGTCGCGCTGGCCCTCGTGCTCGGCGTGCTGCTCGTGATCCCGATCGGCGGCGCCGACATGCCGGTCGTGATCTCGCTGCTCAACTCCTACTCGGGCGTGGCCGCGGCCATGACCGGGTTCATCCTGGAGAACAACCTGCTGATCATCGCCGGCGCGCTCGTCGGCGCGTCGGGCCTGATCCTCACCCAGATCATGTGCCAGGCCATGAACCGCTCGCTGGCGAGCGTGCTCCTGGGCGGCTTCGGCATGACGACCGCCACCGGCACGGGCGGCGGCAAGGACGAGTACAAGAACGTCAAGAGCACCACGCCCGACGAGCTCGCGCTCATGTGCGACGGCGTCAGCTCGGTGATCTTCGTCCCGGGCTACGGCCTGGCCGTGTCGCAGGCGCAGCACCTGTGCCGCGAGCTGGGCGAGGCGCTCGAGGCCAAGGGCGCGACCGTGCGCTACGCGATCCACCCGGTCGCCGGCCGCATGCCCGGCCACATGAACGTGCTCCTGGCCGAGGCCAACGTGCCGTACGAGCAGCTCGTCGAGATGGAGCAGATCAACTCCGACTTCAAGCAGACGGACCTCGTGATCGTGCTCGGCGCCAACGACGTCGTGAACCCGGCGGCGATCGACGACCCGCAGAGCCCGCTGGCCGGCATGCCGATCCTCAACGTGCACGAGGCCCGCAACGTGATCGTCGTCAAGCGCAGCCTCAGCCCGGGCTACGCGGGTGTGAAGAACCCGCTGTTCGAGCTGGACAACTGCCGCATGCTCTTCGACGACGCCAAGGGCGCCTTGCAGACGACCCTGCAGGAGCTCAAGGCCGCGGTCTGACGCGTCCCGGCCGGGTCGGCGCCTGGACGTCCCGTTCGCGCGGGGCGTCCGGGGCGGCCGGCCGCGTCGACCCGGTCGGCGCAGCCCAGGCAGGCTGCGCCCCTTCGAGCCGCCGCGCTCCTGCCGGTCCCGGCGCGCTCGTCCGTCGGCGGGCGAAGCCTCAGGGCCCCTGCGCCGCGACCAGGCCCAGCCGCCGCAGGCCGGCGACGTAGTCGGGGTGCAGGGGACGGGGGGCGAAGCCGTCGCCGAGCGAGACGCAGGCGTGCACCAGGCGCGCCCGCGCGCGCGGCTCGCCGGTCGCGGCGCACGTGAGCGTGTAGGCGAAGGTCGCCGAGCGCTCGCCCAGGCGCTCGACCTCGAGGCGCACTCGGACGCGGTCGCCGAGCCGGAGCGGGCGGGCGTAGTCCGCCTCGGCGTGGACCAGCGGCAGGCCCCAGTCCTTCTGCTGGAAGAAGGGCTCGAGCGGCCCGACGACCTCGGCGAGCAGCTCCTCGTAGACGCGGTGGCAGTACTCGAAGATCCGGGCGAAGTAGACGATCCCCGCCCGGTCGATCTCGTGGAAGTGCACCAGCAGCGTGCGCTCGAACGCGGCCGCGGCCTTGGCCGTGGGCGGCTCGGAGTCGCTCATGCCGGCCGCCTAGAGGCCGGCCGGAATGCCGCTTCGCGGCCTTCCTGCCGGCCCTCTAGCCTCATCGCTGATGCCGGGGGATCCGCGTGCTCGGCCGCTGCCATCTCACACTTCGAGGACTTACGGGTGGATCGGCGGTCGAGCACAGGGACCCCCGGCCGGAGTCGGCCCGGCCCGGCCCGTCCGAGGCGGCTGCCTGGCGCGTTTCCGGCCGGGCCTCTAGCTCGGATCATTCATGACCGCGTGACGACATCCGCACCGCACCTGCACGGAACCCTGAACGATCCTCGCCAGGCCGTCGGCCACCTCGCTCGGGGCTCGGCGCTCCTCGATGACACGGTGTCGAGACCGGCCCGGGGTTCGCCGAGCCCCTCGCTCGGGCACCGCCCGGATCATGCACTCTCTTGGCTCGACGTCACGTGACGTGACGACCTCCCCTCGTGCATGATCCGGGCTAGCGGCGCGGGGCCGCCTCGTCGTCGACGAGCTCCTTCCAGTCGGGCCGGGCGCGCAGGGCGGCGAAGTCCGGCTCCGAGCGGATGAACTTCCGCAGCTGGTTGCGGGCCGTGCGGCCGTCCTCGCCGGCCGGGCGGGTGCTCATGAACTGCTTGAGCAGCGCCGTGGCGTCGTCGGCCTGGCCGCGCAGCGCCGCCAGGAGCGCGCGCTGGTAGAGCGCGGCGTCGGCGAACCGCGCCTTGTCGATCGAGTCCCACACCGTCCGGGCCTCGTCGCCCTGGCCCAGCGCGGTGAGCACGATCACGAGCTGGAGCTGGCACTTGGCCAGGTTGCCCGCCTGGCGCGCCTCGTCGCCCTGGAACTGGCGCGGCGCCAGCTGCACGGCCTCGCGCGAGGCCTTGAGCGCGACGTCCATGAACTTCTGGCGGTCCTGCTGGCCGCGGGCGGGGTCGCGCCCCATGCGGTAGGCGAGCTGCGAGGCGGTGTCCTGGGTCGTGGAGAGCTGGTTGGTCTCGTTCGCCGACTGGTAGAGCTTGAGCGCCCCGGCCGCGTCGTCGCGCTCCGCGTAGAGGATGTTCCCCTTGCGCACCATGGCGTCGGCCTTGAGCTGCTTGAGCTGCGGGTCGGTCACGGCGACGAGCGACTGGATGATCTGGTCGTAGCGCTCGAGGGCGGCGTCGAGGTTGCCGGTCTTCACCTGGTGCAGGCTGCCGATGAACAGCAGGATCTGCGTGCGGATCACCTTGCTCGTCGGGTTCTGCGCCAGCGCCTCGTTCGCCAGGCGCAGGGCCTCGGCCGGGTCGGGGTCGTTCCAGCGCTCGTGCGCCTGGCGCAGGAGGCCGAAGGCCTCCTGGTCGCCGGCGACGGCCGGAGTGGCGAGGGCCACGAGCAGGACGAGCGAGCGGGCCAGCGTCATGAGGAGTCCCTCCCTGGGCGCGCGGTCCGGGCCGCGCGTGCGAGGTATCCTAGCGGGACCAGGCCGGCGCCGCATCCGCCCCCGCGACGGTCGCGCCCCGTCGGCCGAGGGCAGGCGATGCAGCCAGGGGACCTGATCGGCGGACGCTTCCGGATCGACCGCCACCTCGGGCGGAGCCGCCGGGGCGAGGTGTGGCTGGCCGCCGACGAGGCCGCCGCCGCCCCGCGCGAGGTCGAGGCCGTGCGCCTGGGCGGCCTCGAGGGGGAGGCGGCGCTGCGCCTGCTCACGCGCGAGGTCGAGGTCGGGCGGCGCCTCGACGACGCGACCGGCGCCCTGCGGGCCCTGGCCTACGGCGTGGCCCCGGGCGGCGAGGTGTGGGTCGCGCGCGAGCACGTCGCCGGCGCGGCCCCGCTCGACCTCGACGGGGGCGACCTCCTGGCGCGCGTCGACCGGATCGCCCGGGCGGCCCGCGCCGTGGCCGCGCTCCACGCGCAGGGCGCCGTCCACCGCGACCTGGGCCCGCACGCGCTGCTCGCCGCGCCCGACGGGGCCGTGCTCGTCGCGGGGCTGGCCCTGGCCCGGCTCGACGGCTCGACGAGCCGCCGGGGCCTGGACGACCGCCCTGGCGGCGCCCGCCTGCGCCGCGCCGGAGGTCCTCGACCGCCCCGAGCGCGCCGCCCGCCCCGGCCGCCGACGTCCACGCGCTCGGCGTCTGCGCCATGCCGGCGCCTGGCCCAGGGGGCCGGCCTGGTCGAGGTGGCGCGCGCGCAGGAGCGGGCGCGCGCCGACGGCGCGCTGCCCGACCTGCGGGCCGTCCGGCCCGACGCGCCGGCGGCGCTCGCGGCGCTCTGCGCCGCGCCCTGGCGCTCGACCCGCGCGCGCGCCGGTTCGGCCGCGGCGCTCGCCGCCGCGCTCGACGCCTGGCGCGTCGAGGCCACGGGCGCCCGTCGCCCCCGCCGCCCGGCGAGATCCTGCCGCCGCCGCCGCCGCCCCAGCCGGCCCCGCCGGTGGCCCCGCCGCCCGACCCGCTGTTCGTGCCCGAGGAGGCGCGCCGCCCGCCCGAGGCGTTCGAGGGGCTGACCGCGCTGCGCGACGGCGCGGCGCCGGCCGTCCTCGTGCTCGCGCTGCCCCCGAAGGCGATCGAGCGGACCGTCGTGTCGCTCCGCGCGCTCGACCCGCGCGGGGCCGCCGCGCTGCTCGTCGACATGCGGCGCGTCGAGCACCTCGGCGGCGCGCAGCTCGAGGCGCTCACGGAGCTCCTGACGCTCTCCGAGCGCCGCGGCCTGCCGATCGCGCTCTTCGGCCTGTCCCGCGCCCTGCGCCAGCTCCTCAGGATCCTCGAGCTCGAGCCGCACGTCCCGCCGGTGCTCGCGGCGGAGGACCCCCTCGCGGCCGCCGAGGCGCTGCGCGCGAAGGCCTGAGCTCGCCTGCCGCTTCCTTGCTCGTACTCATCTTCGAGCTATCGTTGATGAGCGCATGAGCGAACCCCTTCGCGGTGAACACGTGGTTCGTCCGGAAGGCGCTGACGGGGTGAAGCTCACTCCAGAGGAGCTCGGCGCGCTCGGGCGGTCCCTGGCCGAGGCGACGGACCCCCAGGAGGCTGCGCGGCTGCGGGAGCAGTTGACCCGCGGGTTCTACGGGATCTGACGAAGGCCTTCGCTATCCGCCCCCGCGCGCGCCGTCGCGCAGGGCGGCGATCGCCGCCGCGGGGTCGGGGGCGCGGAACACGGCGCTGCCGGCGACGATGACGTTGGCCCCGAGGCTCGCCGCGTGGCGCACGGTCTCGGGGTTCAGCCCGCCGTCGACCTGCACGTCGATCGGCCGGTCGCCGATCGCGGCCCGCAGGGCCTCGAGCTTGGGCGCCATGTCGCGCATGTAGGCCTGCCCGCCGAAGCCGGGCTCGACGGTCATCACGAGCACCATGTCGAGGTCGTCGAGGAGCGGCAGCACGCGGTCGAGCGGCGTCCGCGGGCGCACGGCCACGCCGGCGCGCTTGCCGGCGGCGCGGATCGTGCGGCAGAGCGCGCGCAGGTCGCCCTCGACCTCGACGTGGAACGTGACCAGGTCGGCGCCCGCCTCGAGGAACTGCGGCCCGTAGGTGTGCGGGTCCGTGATCATCAGGTGGCAGTCGAGCGGCAGCGTCGTCACCTGCCGCAGGGCCTTCACCACCGGCGGGCCGATCGTCAGGTTGGGCACGAAGTGCCCGTCCATGACGTCGACGTGCAGCCAGTCGGCGCCGGCCGCCTCCATGCGCGCGGCCTCCTCGGCCAGGCGCGCGAAGTCGCTCGAGAGGATCGAGGGCGCGATGATGATGGGTCGGGTCACGCGTCCGGCAGCGCCTCGATGCCGGGCAGCGCCTCGCCCTGCACGAACTCGAGCGACGCGCCGCCGCCGGTCGACACCCAGCCCATGCGCTCGTCGATCCCCAGCTCGCGCGCCGCGGCCGCGCTGTCGCCGCCGCCGACGACGGTGTGGATGCCGCCGCTGTAGCCGAGGAAGCTGGCCACGTAGTCGGTGCCCAGGTTGAAGGGCTTCTTCTCGAACACGCCCAGGGGGCCGTTCCAGAACACCGTGCGCGCGCCGGTCAGCCGCCGGCAGTAGTCGGCGATCGTCCGCGGGCCGACGTCGAGGGCCATGCGGTCCTGCGGCAGCCGCTCGACGACGGCGTAGCCGGTCGGGTCGTCGGGCGAGGTCGCCACGACGTGGTCGATCGGCAGGGCCAGCTTGTCGCCGGCGCGCTCCATGATCTTGCGCGCCGTGTCCAGCAGCTCGGGCTCGTGGCGCGAGCGGCCGATCTCCTCGCCCTTCGCCTTGAGGAACGTGTAGCTCATGCCGCCGCCGATGAGCACGGCGTCGACCTTGGGCACGAGCGCCTCGAGGACCGGGATCTTGTCGGCGAGCTTGCCGCCGCCCATGACGACCACGTAGGGCCGCGGCGCCGAGCCGTCGCGGAGCGGCGCGAGCCGCTCGAGCTCGGTGGCCACGAGGTCGCCCGCCGCCGCCGGCAGGAGGCGCGGCGGCACCGTGACCGACGCGTCGCCTCGGTGGCTGACGCCAAAGGCGTCGTTGACGTAGACCTCGGCCAGGGCGGCCAGCGCCCGGCCGAACTCCTCGGCGCCCTTCTTCTCGCCCTTGTCGAAGCGCAGGTTCTCGAGCAGGAGGACCTCGCCGTCCTGCAGTGCGGCGGCCGCCGCCTGCGCCTCGGCGCCGACGAGGTCGGCGACGAAGCGCACCGGCGCGCCGAGCAGCGTCGAGAGCCGCTCGGCGACCGGCTTCATGCTGAACTCCGGCTCGACCTTGCCGCCCGACGGGCGGCCGAGGTGCGAGCCGAGGAGCACGCGCGCGCCGGCGTCGCGCAGGCGGCGGATCGTGGGCAACGACATGAGCAGCCGGTGGTCGTCGCCGACCGTCATGGCGCCGCCCGCCCCCTCGCGCAGGGGGACGTTGAAGTCCACCCGCACGAGGACGCGCTTGCCCCGGAGCGGCCCGAGGGCCTCGATCCGCCGCTTGGCCACGGCTCAGCCCTCCAGGTTCGCCATGAGCGCCGCCAGGTCGACGACGCGGTTGGAGTAGCCCCACTCGTTGTCGTACCAGGCGAACGTCTTGACCATGGTGCCGTCCTGCACGTCGGTCAGGGCGGAGTCGATGATCGACGACTGCGGCTCGCCGACGATGTCCGACGAGACGATCTCGTCCCTGGTGTAGACCATGACGCCCTTGAGCGCGCCGGCGGCGGCCGCCTCGAGGGCCGCGTTGACCTCCTCGATCGTGACGCTCTTCTCGAGCTCGGCGGTCAGGTCGACGACGCTCCCGTCGGGGACGGGCACGCGCAGGGCCATGCCGTTGAGCTTGCCCTTGAGGGCCGGGAGCACCTCGCCCACCGCGCTCGCCGCGCCGGTGGTCGTCGGGACGATGTTGTTGCCGGCCGCGCGCGTGCGGCGCAGGGCGTCGTGCGGCAGGTCGAGGAGGCGCTGGTCGTTGGTGATCGCGTGGACGGTCGTCATCAGGCCGCGCTTGATGCCGAACTTCTCGTGCAGGACCTTCGCCAGCGGCGCCAGGGCGTTCGTCGTGCACGAGGCGTTGCTGACGATCGTGTGCTGCGGCGTGAGCTGGTGGTCGTTGACGCCGATCACGACGGTCGCGTCGAGCGCGCCCTTGGCCGGCGCGGTGAGGATCACCTTGCGCGCGCCGCCCTCGAGGTGCTTGGCGAGCTGCTCGCGCTTGCGGAACACGCCGGTGGCCTCGATGACGATCTCGGCGCCGACCTCGCCCCACTTGATCTTCGTCGGGTCCTTCTCGGCGCTGATGCCCAGGCGCTTGCCGTCGACGACCAGGTGGTCGCCCGCCGCCTTGACGTCGCCCGCGAAGCGGCCGTGGACCGTGTCGTACTTCAGCAGGTAGCCGAGCGTCTCCGCGTCGGTGAGGTCGTTGACGTGGACCACCTCGAACTCGTCCGACCGGGCGTGGCAGATGCGGTAGACGAGCCGGCCGATGCGCCCGAACCCGTTGATGCCGACCTTCACCTTCCGCTTGGCCTTGATGACCGCGCCGACGCGCGACATGGGAGCGCTCCTCTCTCGTGGCTGTGATGCGGGCGGCCGCGGCGACGCGGGAGCCCCTCGTCGCGTCACTATAGGAGCGGGCCCCCGCCCGTCAACGGCGGCCATGGCGAGGGCTGCTCCGCTCCGCCCGTGGCCCGCCCGGGCGTGTCGCGAGCTGCTGGCCAGGAGACTACTCGCGCGGCGGGCTCTCGCGCGGCGGCGCGCCCGTGTCGCGGGCGGGGTCGCCCCGGGGCGCCCCCTCGCGCTCGCCCGGGACCGGCGGCGCGTCGGCGCCGGGCTGCGGCGGCTCGCCGGCGCCGGGCGGGGGCGGCGGGCCGTGCGGCCGGGCGCGCGGCACCTCGTCGGGGAACAGCGCCTCGTAGTCCCAGTCCGGGTAGATGTCGTTGCTGCCGTCGAACGGGCCGACGCCGAACCAGTACCACTGGTTGTAGTACGAGGCGCCCCACAGCTCGGGGCTGCGGCTGATGTAGCGCCGCGTGCGCCGGTCGTAGGTCCACAGCTGGAACTTCGCCCAGCCCTGCGAGGTGTCGCGGCGGAAGATGTAGAGCGGCGGCGAGACGAGCGCGGTGGTCAGCCCAGGCACGGTGATCGGGAGCGACGGCACGCCGAGCGTGAACGTGCCGTCGTAGATGCCGAGCGCGCCGTTGCGCACCTCGACCACGACGTCGGCGCCGGGCCGGTCGCCCTCGGGGTCGATCTGGTCGACGAGGATCGCCCCGGCGCCCGAGAGGTGGTCGCGCAGGGCGCTCTGCACGTAGCCCTTGTCGATCGACTCGAAGTTCGTCAGGTCGAGGTAGACGCGCTGCCCGTCGAGCGGGGCCGCGTCGAACAGGCGCACGGCGCGGAGGGCCGCCGTGGAGACGAGCAGCATCTCGGTCGCCGTGCGCGGCGAGGTCGTCTCCCGGATCGACCCGATGCAGCCCGGGCCGACCACGAGCAGCCCCAGCGCCAGCGTCCAGCCGATCCGCATGCCCGTCCTCGCAGGCCGGGGGAGTCCCGGCCGCGAGGTACAGGCTAGGGCGCGGCGCGCGCGCCGTCAGATGCGCCTCCGGGTGACGTCACGACGTGTCGCCCCGCGGACGCGGGGCTCAGTCGTCGCGCGGCGGCGACTGGGTGTCGCCCGAGGGCGGAACCTCTTGCGGCGGCGAGGTCGTGTCCCCCGACTTGAACTCGGCCTCCTGGTCGCCCGCGTCGCCGCCCATGCCGACCATGTTGCCGAAGTCCATGTCCGGGAACACGTCGTTGCTGCCGTCGAAGGGCCCGATGCCGAAGAACCACCACTGGTTGTAGTACGACGTCCCCCACAGGTCCTGGCTGCGGCCCAGGTACGCCTTGGTCTTGGGGTCGTAGAGCCAGAGCTGGAACTTGGCGAAGCCCTGGTGGCTCAGGCGCCGGAAGGCGTAGAGCGGCGGCAGCATGACCGGCGGGAGGCCCTGCGCCGACACGGGGAGCTGCGGGATGCCGAGGACGAAGTCGCCGTCCCACAGGCCCAGCGAGGCGTTGCGGACCTCCATGACGATCTCGCACTCGCTGGCCTGATCGGCCAGGATCACGCCCGAGTTCGCCAGGTGATAGCGCAGCGAGCTCTGCACGTAGTTCTTGTCGATCGGGTCGAACAGCGTCAGGTCCAGGTGGACCTTGCGCCCCTTGAGCGGCGCGGCGTCGTAGAAGCGCACGGCGCGCTGGGCGGCCGTCGACACGAGCAGCATCTCGTGCGCGGTGCGCGGCGTCGTCGTGTCGCGGATGTTTCCGATGCAACCCGTGCTGCCGACGGCGCCCAGGAGCGCCAGCGTAGCGACCACGTTCCTCATGTGTGTGAGCTCCCCCCGAAGTGGGCGGGAGTATAGCCAGCGGCGGGCGCGGAGGGGCACGCGGCGGAGAACCTCCCCACCCGGCGCGGACCACCCCCACGAGGGGCCGCGGGAGGTCATCATGTGTGGGACGGTAGGGGCAGCAGCCCGGGGGCAGGAGGACTCGCGTTGAATCAGGAGCCGGCGAAGCCCGCAGCCCGCCCGCCCGCGCCCGCGCAGCCGCGCCGGGCCATGTTCACCCTCGTCTACGTGGCGCTGGCCCTCGCGCTGCTCCTGGCGCTCAACACGTACCTGGTCGCGCCCCAGCGGGCGGTCTACGCGATCTCCTACTCGACGTTCGTCGAGCAGCTCCAGGCCGGCAACGTGGCCACGCTGACCGTCACGCCGACGGAGCTCGAGGGCACGCTGCGCGAGGCGCGGGACCTGCCGCTCGCCGCGCCGCCCGACCAGGTGAAGTCGGTCGAGCGCTTCACGGCCGGGCGCATCCCCGGCGACGACCAGGCGCTCGTGCGGGCGCTCGAGGCCGTGCCCGTCGACGCGCGGCCGGTGACCACGGGGCGCCAGGACAGCCGGCTCGGCAGCCTGCTCCTGTGGCTGCTCCTCCCGGGGCTCGTCCTCATCCTCGGCCTGTTCTTCCTCATGCGCCTCCTCTCGCCCAACCGGCAGGTCATGTCGTTCGGCAAGAGCCGCGCCCGCGTCTACGCGGAGAAGGAGACGAAGATCACGCTCGACGACGTGGCCGGGATCGAGGAGGCCAAGGAGGAGCTGCGCGAGATCGTCGAGTTCCTGCGCGACCCGCAGCCCTACCACAAGCTGGGCGCGCGGATCCCGCGGGGGATCCTGCTCGTCGGCCCGCCGGGCACGGGCAAGACGCTCCTGGCGCGCGCCGTGGCCGGCGAGGCCAGCGTCGTGTTCTTCAGCCTCTCGGGCTCCGACTTCGTGGAGATGTTCGCCGGCGTCGGCGCCTCGCGCGTGCGCGACCTGTTCGAGCAGGCGCAGCGCCAGGCGCCGTGCATCGTGTTCATCGACGAGCTCGACGCCCTGGGCAAGGTGCGCGGCGTGGGCGTCTCGGGCGCGCACGACGAGCGCGAGCAGACGCTGAACCAGCTCCTGTCGGAGATGGACGGCTTCGACCCCAACATGGGCGTCGTGATCCTCGCGGCGACGAACCGCCCCGAGATCCTCGACCCGGCGCTCCTGCGCCCCGGCCGCTTCGACCGGCAGGTGGTCGTCGACCGCCCCGACGTGAAGGGGCGCGAGCAGATCCTGCGGATCCACGCCAAGAAGGTGCGCCTGTCGGACGACGTCGACCTGGCCAAGCTCGCCCGCCAGACGCCGGGGCTCGTCGGCGCCGACCTGGCCAACGTCATCAACGAGGCCGCCCTGCTGGCGGG
This sequence comes from Planctomycetota bacterium, assembly GCA_019636275.1. Classification (GTDB taxonomy): domain Bacteria; phylum Planctomycetota; class J058; order J058; family J058; genus JAMLIC01. The sequence continues at coordinate 21,446 of JAHBXY010000021.1, forward strand.
CCGGCGGCGCAAGGACGCGGTCGAGCAGGTCGAGCTCGAGGAGGCGATCCAGCGCAGCCTGGTCGGGCTCGAGCGCAAGAGCCGGATCATGGGCGCGCCCGAGAAGGAGCGCATCGCCGTGCACGAGACCGGCCACGCGCTGGTGGCGCTGGCCGTCCCGCACGCCGACCCGGTCTCGCGCGTGTCGATCATCGCGCGCGGCGTGGGCGCGCTCGGCTACACCATGCAGACGCCGGCCGAGGACCGGCACCTCTACACGCGGGGCGAGCTTGACGACCGCCTGGCGGTGCTGCTCGGCGGCCGCGGCGCCGAGCTGATCATCTACGGCGACACGTCGACCGGCGCGTCGGACGACCTGGCGCGCGCGGCCGACCTGGCCCGGCGCATGGTGCTCGAGTTCGGCATGAGCGAGCGCATGGGGCCGGTGAGCCTGGGCTCGACGTCCCGGCGGCAGCGCTTCCTCAACGTCGACGGCGACGGCGCGCGCGAGTACTCCGACGCCACGGCGCGCGAGGTCGACGAGGAGGTGCGCCGGATCGTGCGCGAGGTCGAGGCGCGCGTCGGCGACCTGCTCGGCGGGCGCGAGCGCGCCCTGCGGGCGATCGCCTCGCACCTGGTGCAGAAGGAGGTCATCCTCGCCGAGGAGCTGGCCGACCTGGCGCGCAAGAACGGCGCGCCGCCGGCCGAGCGCCCGGCGACGGTCCTGCAGGTGACCCCCGCCGCGGCCGCGCCGCCGCTCGCGCCGGTCGAGCCCGCCGTGCCGCCCGAGGACGCCGCGTAGTGGACGGAAGCCTCCTCCCGGGGGCAGACCGCCGCGCGCGCGCCGACGACGACGGCGCGCGGGTGTTCGAGCGCCCGCTCGGCCCGTGGCGGGGGTTGGGGCTGGTCGGGCTGGGCCTGCTCGCGCCGGCGACGCTCGTCGCGCTCCTCGCGCACGAGGCGCAGGTCACGGCCTTGGTCGACGCGCTCGGCGCGCCCTTCGGGCAGGTGACGTCGGTCGGCGCGCTGGCGGCGCTGGCGCTCGCGCCGGTCGCGGCGTTCGCGCTGGCCCTGCGCCGCGCGGCCACGCGCTTAGGCCGCTGCGTCGCCGGGCCCGACTGGCTGGAGGTCGTCCCCGGGCACCTGCCGGGGTGGTGGGCGCGCCTGGTCGTGCGTCGCGACGAGGTCGTCGAGCGGGTCCCGGGGACGCGCGGGGTCCGGCTGCGCACGGCCGACGGCGCGCGCGCGACGATCCCGACCGACTCGCCCGAGGCCCTCGACGCGGCCCTGGCCGAGGTCGACCGGCCCCTGGCCGACCCGCCGGTCTCGGCCGGGCGCCGGCGGCCCGGGTGGACCACCGCGCTCGTCGTCGCGCACGTCGTCGTGGTCGCGGCCTCGGCCGCCGGCCTGAGCGCGGCGCTGGGCCGACGCTTCGACCCGGACCTGCGCCGGGTCGGCGCGGTCACGGTCGCCCTGCTGGCCCTGCCGCTGGGGCTGTGCCTGCACGCGGCGCTCGTGCCGTATCGCCGCCGCGTGCACGTCGGCCGGCGCGGCGTGGCGGTCGGCGAGGTGATCTTCGGCTACGACGCGCTGGAGCGCGTGGGCGTGGGCGAAGGCGCGCTCGCCTGCGTCGCGGGCGGGTGGTCGTGCGTGGCGTGGATCGGCGCCGGCGTGGCCGCCGTGCGCGAGGCCCTCGAGCGCAGGCTGCGCCAGGCCGGCCTGCAGACGGACGACGTGCTCGGCCCCCCGCCCGCCTGGGCGCGGGCGGGGCGACGGCGGCTGCGCGCCTGCCTACGCGGCGCGCCGGCGTTCGTGGTGCCGCTGGCGCTGGTGGCGCTCGGCTGGACGGCGCCGAACGAGGTCCTCGTGCGCTGGGAGGACGTCCACGGGCAGGGGCTGTACCTCGTCCACGCGCGCGACGGCGACCGACCGACTGCCGTCGTGCTCGCGCCGCCGGGCACCGCGGTCCGCACGGCGGGCTGGTGGCCGGTGACGCTGACCGACGGCGTCGCCTGCGCGCGGGTGGTCGACCTGGCGCGCGGTGAGGTGCGGGAGCCAGGGAGGGCGCCGCGCGCGTTCACGCCGGGCGCGACGTTCGTGCACGTGCGCGAGGGCGCGGTCGTCGCGGCCACTCCGGCCTGGGGCCCGACGCCCTGCTTCGATACCTGGAGCCACCCCGCCGACCGGCAACTCTTCTCCGGAATGTACGAGCGGGTGATCCGTCACGTCCGCGAGGATCGGCCCGGTGTCGAGGAGCGCTCGTGGTCGCCCGCGGTGCCGGAGGTGGTCGAAGCGCTCGCCGGGGAGCTGCTCGACCGGGCCGTCCTGGAGGCGGGGCTGGGCTGGACGACCCGGTGCTGCTTCGACGTGCTGTGCCCCACGGGTTCGGAGCGCCTGCTGTGGGGTGCGCGGGAGGGCGAGGTGGCCTTCGTCGCCAGGGGCGGCGCGAACGCCAGGCTGCGCGTGCAGCGTGGCGACATGGGCTTCGCAGCGGAGCCGCACGGTGTCTCCATGCCCACGGGCCTCTACTCGCTTCGCGACCTGCCGTACCCCACCTACTTCCTCCGCGACGGCCCCCTCGCCGTGCGCCTCGACGCGCAGGGCACGTTCGTCGAAGACCCCACCCTCCCCACCGACCACGCCACCCTCCTCGCCGTCCGCGCCAAGGTCCTCGCCGGCGCGACGCTCGCGCAGGCCCTCGACGAGGTGCGCCGGTGAGCGTGCTCGCCTACGTCTCCGGCCACGGCTTCGGCCACTGGACCCGCACGAGCCCGCTCCTCGAGGACCTCGCCCGCCGCCTGCCCGTCCACGTGCGGACGAGCGGGCGCGCGCTCCCCTGGGCGCGCCGGGCGCCCTGGCCGGCGTCTGTCGAGGACGTCGACGTCGGCCCGGGCGCCGTGCAGCAGGGCCCGCTCCACGTCGACGTCCAGGCCACGCGTGAGGCCCTCGCCCGGCACCTCGAGCGCTGGCCCCACCTCGTGCGCGCCGAGGTCGCGCGCGGTCGCGACCTCGGGGCCACGCTCGTCGTGGCCGACGTGCCGCCGCTCGCCTTCGAGGTCGCCCGGCGCCTCGACGTGCCGGCGGTCGCCGTGGCCAACTTCACCTGGAGCTGGATCTACGCCGGTTGGGCCGACCGCGACGCATGGTTCGAGGTCGCCAGCGCGCGCCTGCGCGTGGCCGAGGGGCTGGCGACGCACGTCGTCGCCCTGCCCGGCGGCGGCGGCCTCGACGCCCTGGGCCCGCCGCGCCCGCACCTCGCGCTGCGCCGCCCGCCCACCTGCTCCGTCGACGAGGCCCGCCGGCGCCTGCCGCGCCCCCGGCCCGACGACCCGCGCCCGGTGGTCCTCGTCTCGTTCGGCGGCTACGGCGACGCGCTCGACCTGGCCGCGATCGCCCGCGCGCACCCCGACCACGCCTTCGTCACGTTCGCCCCGCCCAAGGACCCGCCGCCCGAGAACCTGGTTGTCCTCCCGCACGACCACGACCTCGACCACCAGGACCTCGTGCTCGGCGCCGACGTCCTCCTGGGCAAGCCCGGCTACGGGACGCTCTCCGAGTGCCTGGAGCGGCCGACGCCGTTCGTGGCGGTCGTCGGCGACGACGTGTTCCGGGAGCACCCGCGCCTGCGCGCGTTCGGGCGGCGCGTGCTCCCCTGGGTGGAGCTGAGCGAGGCCGACCTGCTCGCCGGCCGCTGGGGCCCGGCGCTCGCCGCCGCGCAGGCGGCCCGCCCCGCAGAGGCGCCGCCCAGGAACGGCCTCGACGCCGCCCGGGCGGTCGTCGCGGCCGCCCTCGACGGCCGCTCCGACCCCGGGCTCGGGTGACACCCGCCGACGACAGTTGGCGCCGCCGAGGGTAGACTCCGCCCCACCATGAAGCACTCGCCTGCCCTCGCCATCGTGGCCGCGCTCGTGGTCGCGTCCATGTCCGCCGCCGCCGCCGTGCTCCTCCGGCCGCGCGTCGACCTCGTCCTCGTCAACCCCGGCGCCGCCCCGGCGCGCGTGGTCGTCGGCGGCAAGGCCGTCGAGGTGCCGGCCAACGGCACGCTCTCCGTGCCGGGCGTCGCCACGGGCGGCCTGCACCTCGAGGCGCCGGGCGTGGCCGCGATCCGCTCCGACCTGGGCGGGACCGTCCGCGCGCCGCACCCGACGTGGGTGTGGGCCGTCGCGCCGGTCGACGGCTGGTGGGCGGCGAGCAAGGGCTACGGCGACCAGGCGCACCTCGGCGAGGCGGCCGAGCCGTTCGCGGCGCCCGGCGCGCTCTTCCGCCTGCCCCCCGAGTTCCTGCCGGTCGTCGACGGCGCGCTGCCCGAGCAGGTCGCGGCCAAGAAGGGCACCACCGGGACCGTGCGCAAGGTGCTCTGGTCGAGCGGCCACGTCGAGCGCGCGCGCGTGCGGCAGGCGCGGCTCCTGATCTTCAACACGACCCCCTACCTCCTCAAGCTGGAGGCCGCGGGCAAGGCCATCGCCGAGGAGGTCGTCCCGGGCGGCCACGTCGAGGCGGTCGAGCTCCCGACGGGGCGGCTGCACCTGCGGGCCACGTCCGGCCTCGCCAACCACCTCGATTTCGAGGTCGACGCCGAGATCGAGCCGGGCCCGCCGCTGGGGGAGCCCGCCCTCTACGTGTGGGACATCGGCGGCGCCACCCCGTTCTGGGTCATGTCGCGCCGCTACGGCCCGGACCCCGAGTCGGGCGAGCCGGCCCCGAAGCCGCGGCGCCTCGAGCGCCCCGAGGGCCAGGCGCTCTTCCGCCTGCCCGACGGGTTCCTGCCGCACCTCGACCAGCCGTTCCCCGACGCCTGGCACCGCGCGGGGGTGCTCCACGCGCTCTGGTCGGACGAGTACTACACCCGGACGCCGATCGAGATCACGCCCGGCATGCTCGAGGCGAAGCGGCCCAAGGCGCAGGGGACGCTGCCCGTGCCCCCCGAGCAGGAGCCGCCGGTCGGTCCGCCGCCGGCGCCGTTCCCGCCCGTCAAGGACGAGTAGCGCTCGGAGCGAGAAGCCGACCCTCGCTGCCGAGTCCTGGTGACCAGCCTTCGATCGGAGCAGCCAGCGAGGCGAGGCCGCGGAGGCTGAGGCGAGGCGGCGCGCGCGCGGGCGACGTCGTATCGACATACTTCTAGCCCGCGCGCGCGCCGCCCCGCCCAGCATCCGCGGCCGCAGCCGTCGAGCACACCTCAGGCGCGGGTGGCCTCGGCCGGCGCGACGACGCTCCAGCCGCGCGCCTCGAGGAAGCGGGCCAGGCCGCGCGCGAGCAGGTCGCGCCCCAGCGGCGACCCCTCCCAGGCCCAGGCGCCCAGCGGCTGCGCGCCGTGGTCCTCGTAGATCCAGGCGAGGACCTGCGCCTCGTCGCGCAGCGAGGCGTCGCGCAGGGCGCCCCAGGCGACGTCGCGCCAGCGGGCGGTCGTCGCCGCGTCGGGCAGGAGCGAGGTCACCGGGCGCTCGAGCAGGTGCTCGGCCAGTCGGCGGCGCGCCTTGCGGAAGCCCTCGCGGTTCTCGTCGGAGAGGACGAACTGGATCATGCGCTCGACGGCCAGGCCGGAGAACGTGCCCAGGAAGGCCTTGATGTGCCCCTCGAGGCGGCCCTCGACCTCCTCGGCGAACGCGGAGACGAGCCGCTTGCGGATCGGGCCGATCACCGGGAGCTTGTTGACGAGGGCGCCCAGCAGGTCGGCCTTCTTCATGAACTCGAAGATCCCCGCGTAGAGGATCGAGCCGAGCATGGTCTCGATCGCCGGCGCGCGGAGGAAGGTGCGCACCGCCTCGGGGTCGGGGTCCATGGCCTCGGCCGCGTCGAGGAGGCGCGCCTGCGCCTCGGGCGAGAGCAGCTCGCGCAGGCCGCGCCGCTCGCCGCGCAGGCGATCCTCGGTCGTCTTCCAGGCGCGGTCGAAGTGCGGGCGCGCCTGGGACCAGAAGGCCTCGTCCTGGCGCAGGTCGGCGAGCAGCCGGCCCGCCTCCTCGCGCGACACGAGCTCGCTTGCGGTGCGCTCGCGCAGCCACGCCTGAAGGTCGTCGAGGAAGCGACGCGCCGGCTCCATGGAAGTCCTCTCGGCGCCGCAGGATACCAGGCCGCTCACACGCCCCGGGTGGCGGCCGGCCACACCAGCTTGTGGAGCTGCAGGTTCAGCCGCGCGCGCGGGACCCTGGCCTCGACGAGCCACGCCGAGAGCGCGGCCGGGTCGAGCGCGCCGTGCACGGGCGAGAACAGGAGCGGGCAGCCGCGCGCGGCGAGGTCGTGCTCGGCGATCACCCGCAGCGCGTAGTCGACGTCGGCGCGGTCGGCCACGACGAACTTGACCTCGTCGGTCGGTCGAAGGCGCCCGAGGTTCGGCCAGTGGTTCCTGGCCTCCATGCCGCTGCCCGGGCACTTGACGTCGACGATCCGCACGACGCGCGCGTCGAGCGCCGACGTGTCCACGTGGCCGCCGGTCTCGATCGTGACCTCGAGCCCCGCGTCGCACAGGCGCGCGGCGAGCGTCAGGCAGCCCGGCTGCTCCAGCGGCTCGCCGCCGGTGAGGAGCACGAGGTCGAGCCCGAAGGCGCGCACCTCGGCCACGACCTCGTCGACCGTCCGGCGCCCGCCCTCGTGGAAGGCGTAGGCCGTGTCGCACCAGGCGCAGCGCAGCCCGCAGCCGGTGAGGCGCACGAAGGCGCACGGGCGCCCCGCCCGCGTGCCCTCGCCCTGGACGCTCGCGTAGACCTCGTTGACGACCAGCGTCTCGGCGTCGCCCTTGTCGCGGCCCATGCAGGAGAGGATACGACGGAGGGCCCATGTTGGAACCGGAGCGGGGGTTCGTGCTCTCCTGGCACCGCCACGGCAACTCCCTCGCGGGGTTGGCGGCCGTGCGCGCCGCCGCCGCGCGCGGGCCGTCGGCGCTCGCCGGGCGCCCGCTGGCGCACGGGGTGGAGCTCGACCTCAAGTGGGCCGGGGCGCTCCTCTACGCCTGGCACGGCCCCACCGGGCGCGAGCGCCTCTCGGCCGCGCGGGCGCGCGCCTGGGCCGGCGACGACCGCCTGGCCCTCGTCGACGACGCCTACCTCGAGCGCGCGCGCGACCTGCCGCTGCTGGTCGAGCTCAAGGCGGGCGTCGGGCCGGCCGACCGGGCGCTCGAGGCGCTGGCCGCCCTGGCGGCGCGGCACGCGGCCCGGGTGTGGCTCGCCGCCAGCTCGCTCGACCTGCTGGCGCTCGCGCGTCGCGTGTGGCCCGACGCCCCGCGGGTCCTCTTCGCCTCGCCGGCGCCGGAGGGCCGGGTGTGGCACCGGCCGACGACCTCCACCGCGCGGAGCCTCCTCCGGCGCGGCCTGGCGCCCCGGCTCTCGCCGGGGGAGGTCGACCTCCTCTGCCCGCTCGGCCTCCGGGCGGCGTCCGTCGAGGTCCACGCGCGCCGCGCCGAGGCCGCGCGCGCCCGCGGCCTGGACTACCTGCCCGGCCGCGTCACCTCGCGCGAGGTGCTGGCCGCGCTGGCCGGCGACGGGCGGCTGCCCGGCGCGTTCGTCTACGCCGCCGCGGCGGCGTGGCCGGACCTGTAGCGATCGACCGCCGAGGCGCTGGAGCTCAGCCCCGGGTCGAGCTGCTGGTGCCGCAGTCCGCGCTGCCACCGCCCGAGACGAGCTCGAGCTCGAGGTCGGAGAGCTCGCCCTCCTCCAGGACGGCGGCCAGCTCCTCCGCCGTGACCTCGAGCCCGTGGGCCTCGCCCAGGCGCACGAGCTCGGCGCCCGTCGGGTCGGCGAAGGCCACCTCGACCTGCCGCCGGAACTCGGCGTCCGCCGCGAACTTCTTCCGATACGCCTCGACCGCCGTCGCCGACATGGCCACCCCTTGGTCGCCCGGAGCTTAGACGCGCCCGAGCGCGATTTCAATCCGTCCCCCGCCGGCCTACCGCGGCGGCCCGAGCCCCCGCACGACCTCGAGGAGCTCGTCGAGCGCCGGTCGGTCGGCGATCGAGTCGCCGACCTTGGTCCAGCGCACCGTCCCGTCCTGGGCGTGCACGACGACGACCGCCGGGAGGGCGATCTCGTGCGCCGCGTCGAAGACGCCGAAGGCCTTGCACACGGCCAGGTCGGCGTCGGAGAGCAGGGGGAAGCTCAGCCGGTCCTCGGGGTCCTCGTCCGCCTGCCAGGCCCGGGAGTCCTCCGGCGAGTCGGCCGAGATCCCGGCCAGGACGGCGCCGAGCCGCTCCAGGTCCGCGCGACGTTCGTGCAGCTCGCCGAGCTGCCAGCGGCAGAAGGGTCACCAGTGCCCGCGGTAGAACACGAGCACCACGTGCCCGCGCGCGCGGAGGTCCGACAGGCTCACGACCGGCGCGACGCCGGTGCCCGCGGGCAGGCTGAAGTCGGGCGCCGGCGCGGCCACGGGGACGAGGTTCGGGTCGGGCTGGAGGTAGTACCAGCCGCAGCCCTGCAGGGTCAGCGCGAGGACGAGGAGGGCGCGTCGCACGGCTACAGCCTACCCCACGCGGGCGGGAGGGTGCGTGCCCTCACGCCGCGCGGCGCGTGGCCGGGCGGGCCGCGGCGGGGCCGCGCATGGCGGTCACGACGAGGCTCGGCGCGACGTGCTTGAGCAGCGCCGCGGGCAGGTGCGGGACGACCCAGCGCACCCGCCGGCGGACGGCCAGCGCGGCGGGCGGCAGGGCGGCGCGGCGAGCGGCGAGGTCGCCGTCGAAGGGGACGTAGGCCGCGGGGTAGCGCGCGTCGGGCGCCGCCCAGTAGGCGCGCTGCGCGCCGAAGCCGGCGTCATGGAGCAGGGTCGAGAGGCGGCGGAACGAGACGAGGCGGCCGCGCGGCTGCGCCGGTCGGCCGGTGGCGCGCAGGAAGGAGGGCAGGAGCCAGCGCGGCAGCGAGCTGCCGAACGGGAGCTGCCAGGCGTGCTCGTCGGCGACGCCCAGCAGGTAGGGCAAGCCGAAGCGGTTCTTCGTGGCCACGAACAGCACGCCCTCCGGGCGCAGCGCGCGCGCGGCCTCGGCGAGCAGCCGGCGCTGCGCCTCGAGGAAGGGGCCTGGTTCGCGTTGCCCGCACCACTCGAGCACCAGGTTCATGACGACGACGTCGAAGCGCTCGTCGGCGTAGGGGAGCCGGCAGTCGTCGCCGCCGCAGGCGACGGCGACGTTGCTCACGCCCTCCTGGCGCAGGCGCTCGCGGGCGAAGGCGGCCTGCTCCGGCACGACCTCGAGCGCGTCGACGAACGCCGCGCGCCGCGCGAGGGCCAGCGTCCCCTGGCCGAGGCTGCAGCCCACCTCGAGCACGCGCGTCGTGGGCCCGAGCGGCAGCAGCTCGACGTAGGCCGCGCGCTGCGGGGTCGTCACGTACGCGACCGCCGACGGGTCGCTCATGTCCTCCGCCAGCGCGTCCCGCCAGCCCAGGCGCGGGGCGAGGGCCAGCGCTCGCCGCAGGCGCTCTGCGCTGCCGTCGTCCGGCGGCGGGTAGGCCAGGAAGCGCGGGACGCCGTCGACGATCGGGTAGCGCCGACCGTCGGGCGCGACGAGCGCGTCTCCCTGACGCAAGAGGGGTTGGTGGGTCCGGGGGCACGCGTAGCTCGAGCTCACGGACGGCGAGCCCACAAACGGCGCGCCCGGCCCGCCGCGGCGGAACTCCTGGAGCCTCGTCGACCAGGCGGGTGAATCACCACGAACGGGGGACGGGCTCGCGTCGGGGGATCGAGGGGTCGCGCGTGTGCCTTCGACCGGGGCCAGGGGGACACCCCGTCCGGGTGCGCGATCAGGCCGAGACCATGGAGCTGCGCACGTCCGGGAAGGGCACCTCGTGCTTCTCCTTGTCGGGATCGAGCTCCAGCTCGTACTTCCCGCCCTTCAGGTCGACCTTGCGCACGGTCGCGTCCTTCGGCAGCAGAACGACCCGGACCTTCACCCTCGCGCCCACGGCGAAGTGGGGCGCCAGCTTCTCCTCGCCGAGGGGGCTCTTGCCCTGCTTCAGCGCGTAGCGCCACGCGGCGCCCGAGGCGACCGCCCGGACGACGGTCGTCGTCTTCCAGTCGGCCCCGGCGGCCTCCTGGACCAGCACCGTCTCCCCGCCCCGGAAGCGCGGCTCGCCCGCGGGCCAGGGGCCGGTGCCCACGGCGAGCCGGACGGCCCAGCCCGGCACGCGTGCCTGCAGGAGGTTGTTGCCGGCCTCCTGCGAGGCGTTCCACGTGACGTCCCACCAGGCGGCCTGGAAGTAGAGCTTCCTCAGATCGCGCGCGACGTCCACCAGGAGGCGCGGGTGGTCGTCGAGCAGCTTCGGCACCTCGAGGAGGCGACCGGCGAGCGTGGCGCCCGGGCCGTCCCGCTCCTCGAGGCGGTCGAGCAGGGCCAGGAAGGCGCGTCCGCCGCCGCCGCGGCCGATGTCGCGGTTCCACTCGATGTAGCTGATCGCCAGGTCCCCGGCGACCAGCACGGCGCCGAGCGGGCCGCTGACGAGGAGGCCCAGGGCAGCGAGGGCCGTCTTCGCCAGGGCGAGGTGTCCGCCGAGCTGGTCGCCGGACTTGTAGACGCCCTGGGCCGACACGGCCCCCGAAATCACGCCCACTGCGCTGGCGAACCTGGCCAGCGTCGCGAAGCCGAGCAGGTCCACGTCGTCGACCCGGCGCAGGAGCGCGATGTAGTCCTCGACCACCTCGCCCGTCCCGGCGAGCGCGCTCAGCCCCGAGGCCACACTGTTCAGCGAGACCTCGGGGTCGGCGCGCAGGGAGAGCACCAGCGAGGCGGTGGCCATGAGGGACGTCGCCGCCCGGAGGCCCAGGCCGGCGCGGTCGCCCGCCTGCAGCACGCGCTCCATGCGCTTCCGGTCGTCGGTGACCGTGAGCGCCTCGGCCAGCTCGCGGCGCCACGAGGAGGGCCCGTCGGCCGCGCTCACGGCGAGCTTGAAGAGCACTCCGGCGACCGCCTCGCGGTCGCCGGGGTCGGCCGCCATCCGCTCGATCACCAGCTCGGCCCAGCGCTCCGCCAGCTCCACGGACGTGCAGCCGAGCCCCCCCACCTGCGTCGCGACCCCGGTCCAGGAGGAGACGCCCTCGAGCGCCCTCGCGAAGGCGCCGGTTGGCTCGCCGCCGCCGAGCTTCGCGGCGTCCCACGGCGCCTTCACGGCGGCCTCGAGCCCGGGCCTCGACTTCAGTGGGGCCAGCTCGGCGGGGTCCTCGCGCCAGGAGCGCGCGAGGACGCCCAGGGCCGGGGCGACGAGCCGAGCGTAGACCTCGCGCCGCACGTCCCCCCGGGCGTCGGCGAGCACCCCGGCCGCGCGGAGCAGCGCGCTCTGGAGCGCCCACCACCGGTCGAACGAGACCTGCTCGGGGTTGCGGGCGACCTCGCCGACCAGGTCGGCGGTGGGCGCGGCCACGAGCCACTTCAGCAGCCGCTCGGCCGCGCCGCCCAGCTTCCCCTCGCCCTGGGGGAACTCGCCCTTCAGCACGCGGTGCGGGCGCGCGATGAGGTGCTCCTCGAGCTCGACCCGGTAGGACCGCAGCAGCTTGCGCGCCTCGCGCGTCTTCTCCAGCTCCCCGGCATCCGGCTTCAGGAAGGGGTCGTTCCCGAGGCGCCGGAGCATCTCGTAGGCGACCCAGTCCATCCAGGTGAGGATGGCCTGCTCGCTCTTGACGCGGAGCAGGTACTTCACCTCCCGCTCGGCGACTGTCGCCGCGTGGTCGGTCAGGCGCTTCAGCTCGGCGAGCATCTCGTCGAGCTGGCGCTCCGCCGCGTCTATCGGCTTCACGCGCCTGGCGAGCGAGACCTGCCCGTCGGCCCGCACCAGCGGCGCGATCCGCTCGTGCAGCGGCACGTAGATCGTCGCCTCGGCCGGGACGGTCCAGCGGACGAACTTCGGCGCGGCGAGCTGGCGATACTTCCACGCGTCCTTCTCGACGCGGACGGCGCGCCGTCGCCGGTCGGCGAGCGCGGCCTCGATCTGCGCGTCCGTCAGCCCCGGGTTCCAGGGCGGCAGGGGGTCGACCTCGCCCAGCATCTGCAGGTTGGCGCCGGCGAGCCGGTTGCGCTCGTCGAACAGGAGCGCCGAGAGGAGGCGGTCGGGCTGGAGGCCGAACCGCTCGCCGAGCTGCTCCAGGCTCACCGGCGCGCCGCCGAGGGCCTTGACCGCCACGATGATCGCGCGGCCCCGCCCCGCCTTGTCGAGCGCCTTGGTGACCTTCCAGTCGTCAGCCATAGGCCACCCACTCGCGCGCGGCGTCGCCGTCGAGGTTCAGGGCCACGACCCACGCCTCGTCGCGCGCGACCTCCTCGCCGGGCGCCGGGGTCAGCCAGCCGCCGCGGACGACCACGCGCACGAACCGGCCGTCGGTCAGGCGCGCCGTGCCGCCGGCGCCCTCGGCGGCGTCGTCGACGCGCACGCGGTCGAGGCGGAACCCTGGCGCCTCCGAGTCGCCCCACTCGTCGCCCACGCGCACGCGGAACACGGGCACCCGGGTCGTCGCGGGCCGGAGCCACGGGTGGTCGGGCGGGAGCTGCGCGCCGGGCGGGAGCTGCGCGAGCGCGGCCCGCGCGTCGTCGTCCATGACGTCCACCGGGAACCAGGTCTCCGGATCGAGCGGGTCGTCGTCGGCCGGGGCCGTCCACTCGGCGTGGGCGATCCCGCGCTTCACCGCGCCCTTGACCGTCGCGACGACCGGGCCGTGGTCGGGCGGCGGCTCGCCCAGGCTCGAGTCGGGGCCCGGCGAGCTCGGGAGCGAGGGGGCGCGGAACACCTCGAAGGTGGCCGCGGCGCCGTCGGGGGCGGTCGTGACCGCGCTCAGGCGCAGCTTGCGCGGCTCGCGGGCGTCGCGCAGCCAGGCGAGGTCCCAGAAGGGGAAGGCGGCGGCGGGCACGGCCCGCGGCTCCGGCACCCACTGCCGGTAGAAGGGGCAGCGCTGCCCGCCGCCCTTCTCCACCGGGCAGGCCGAGGCCGAACCCTCGCGGCAGGGGAACTCGTCGGGCGCGGGCGCCTCCTCCTCGAACACGGCCACGACGACGCGGCGGTTCTCGGCGGCCCCGCCGATCGGGTTGAACTCGCCGCAGCCGGCGAAGCGCGCCCCCCCGGGGCCGACGAAGCGCGCCGGGTCGACGAAGCCGCCCAGCTCGTTGCGGTAGGCCTCGAGGAGCGCGTCGTACGTCTTGCTCCCCAACGCGCCGTCCTCGACCAGGTCGGGCGATGCGCGCGGGGGGAGGTGCTCGTCCTTGTGGAACAGGCCCTCGTTCCACCCGCGCTGGAAGGCGCGCACGGCGCGGGCGGTGTTCGGGCCGATCACCTCGACGATCGGCCCCGGGTCGCAGCCGACGGCCCGCAGCATGGCCTTGCGCTCGAGGACGCCCCAGCCGTCGTCGCGGCTCACCGCCCTCAGGCCCTCGAGGTCGCCCGTGATCATGGCCAAGACGGCCCGCGCCCGGCGGTCGGAGAGCTTCTTGTTGTAGGCGTCGCTCCCCTGCTGATCGGCGTGGCCGAACACGGTGAAGCGCGCCCGCGGCAGCTGCCCGGCCGCCTCGCTCACCGCGACGCACACGGCCGTCACGGCCGGGCCGGGGAAGGCCGAGTCGAAGGCGAACAGGCCGCCGCCGAGGACCCAGGCGGCCGGCGCCGGCGCCCGCGCGGCGCGCACCGGCAGCTCGAAGCGCTTGCCCAGCCCGGCCAGCTCGACCGCGGGCGCGACGCCGCCCTCGCCCTCGGGGTCGGTGACGTCGACGACCTCGACGCCCGGGAAGGCCACGTCGCCCGCGCCCGCGCCGTGGACGAGCAGGAACGGGACGTCGAAGTGGCCGTCGCGCGGGGCGCCCTCGGGCAGGCGGCGGCGGACGGCGTGCTCATGCGAGGCCTCGGCGGTGTGCTCGACGACGAGCGCGAGCTTGACCTCGGCGTCCCCCGCCAGGTGCGCGCGCGCGACGAGCAGGTGCGCTGGCGCCGGCCCGAGCCCCTGGCGGGCGAGGTCGCGCGCGCTCTGCGCGGCCACGGCCGGTGCGTGGTCGGCCGCGACGACCTCGAAGCCCACCGTCGGAGCGTCTGCCGGGGGGGCGGCGGGGCGCGTGCTCGTCCCGACGAGGGCCTCGAGCTTCCGCCGCCGGACCGTCAGTGTGCGCGTCCGGTCCTGGACGACCGTCCAGCTCTCCTTGGTGGCCCCGCACGCGGGGCAGGCGGCCATGTCGTCGGGGTGGGTGAGGGCGCACGCGCTGCACTGCCACGGCATGTCCAGAACGGTCGTTCATCCGCAGGGCCGCTGCAAGTGCGTTCGGCCTAAACAGCGAAGGCCGCGCATCGCTGCGCGGCCTTCGAAGTTCATCGGGGCGACAGGATTTGAACCTGCGACTTCTGCGTCCCGAACGCAGCGCTCTAGCCAGGCTGAGCCACGCCCCGTGAGGGGGTGACTGTATACGGGAGCGGGCGGGCTGTCAATCGACCCGTGTCAGGAGCAGCGGCGGATCACGCCGACGACGACGCCGCGGACCTCGAGCTTCTCGGTGTAGATCGGCTTGAGCGAGGAGTTGGCGGGCTCGAGCTTGAAGCGCTTCTTCTGCCGGTAGAAGCGCTTCAGCGTGGCCTCGTTGTTCTCGAGGATCGCCACGACCGTCTCGCCGTCGCGCGCGGTGTTGCGCCGCTCGACGAGGACGAAGTCGCCGTCGCAGATCCCGTCCTCGATCATCGAGTCGCCCTTGACCCGGAGGAGGTAGTTGGCCCGGTCGAGCTGGCAGATGTCGGCGAGGTCGACGAGCTCGCGCTGCTCGACCGCCTCGAGCGGCTTGCCGGCGGCGATCTCGCCCAGGAGCGGCAGCATCGACCCCGAGCGCTGCTGCGCGCCCGAGTCGAGCGGCGCCTCGTCGGCCTCGTCGTCGTCACCACCCTCCGGCGGGTCCTCGACGCCGACGTAGCGCGACTGCTCCTCGACCGTCCGCTCGAGCTCGCGCAGCATGCGCCGCGTCAGCCGCGTCGAGCGCGAGAGGAAGGGCTCCTTCTCCAGGGCCCCCTTCTTCTCGAGCTGTGCGATGTGCTCGTGGACCGTGACCTTCGAGATCCCCAGCTCGGAGGCGATCTCGGCCAGGGTCGGCGCCAGACCGCGGCGCTTCCGATACTTCCAGATGAACTTGATGATCTCGTGCTGGCGCGCGGTCAGGTTCACGATCTGTTCACCCCCTGGGCATGGGGGGAACCTACCAGAACAAAAGACGAAGGGCAACCAGGCTCCGGATTCGACACGAAGTCGCCCCGGTGGCCTGGGGCCGCCGGGGCGACTTGGTCTGCCGGACACCCGCCCGCCCGGCCGGTGACGGCCGGACGGCACGCGGCTAGAAGCGGCCGCCGCCCTGGGCAGGCGCGGCCCCGTCGACGCGGACGTAGCGGAGCGTGAGCACCACGTCCTGCTTCATCTTCGCGTTCTTGCCCTCGGGGCCCATCATGCCGGCGAGCATCGGGGGCAGGGGGCCCTCCATGTCGATCCGGTGCGTGGCCTCGGAGTCGATGATCCGCCCGGCCGCCGCGTCGAACGACACCGTCCCGCTGACCGCCTTGCGCTTCACCTCGAGCTTGTCGGTGAGCTGGCGCTGCATCTCACGCGCCATTTGCTCGCGCGGGTCGTCCGAGCCGCGGCCGCCCTGGTCGCGCCGGAGCTGGACCTCGTCGCTCGCCTGCCAGGCGAGGCGCACGGCCGACCCCGCGCCGCCGCGGTGCGTGATCCGGCTGGTGAAGCTCAGCGTGCCCAGCGACGGGATCTTCTCGGCGATCGGGCGCTCCCAGGCGTCGCCCTCCTTGGCCGCGCCCGTGTCCGGCAGGACATGGTTCAGCACGCCCAGCGCCGACTTCATCGACTCGTCGGCGAACACGACCACCGCCTGCGCGGTCAGCATGCCCGGGTCCATGCCCATGCCCATGCCCATGCCGCCCATGCCGCCGCCGCCGCCGCCCTGCTGGCGCGCCGCCTTCTCCTCGAGCACGGCCATCATGCGGTCGCGGATCGCATCGCCGCCCGTGACCTCGAGCACCTCGCCGGTCGTCTTCAGCTTGAACTGGAAGCTCTTGCCCACCGCCTCGCGGATCCACGCGAACGGGTTGGCCTCGTCCTGCGGCGCCGCGGTGTCGTAGTCCATGTCGCCGAACGGCCCCAGGCCCAGGCGCGCGCGCACGGCGGTGATCGTCGCCTCGATCGTCGCCACCCCGTTGTCGAACGCCTTCACCCGCTGGTCGAGCGCGCACTCGACCTCGAGCGCCTGCGGCATCTCCTGCCCGCCCAGGTTCATCTTCTGGTCGAGCGCCCAGGTGAGCTTGTAGCGGAGCTGGTCGCCCGCCTTGAGCTGCAGGCCCAGCCCCGCGCGCTCGGCGGTCTGCGCCAGCGCGGTCGGCGCGACGAGGCCCACGAGGGCCAGGGCCAGGGAAGCGGTTCGCAGCATGAGTCCTCCGGTCGGGCCGACGCGGGCGGCTCGCCCGCGCGTGACCCTGTGGCTACGGGCGGCAGGCCTCCGCGTTTGCGCGCGCCCCCGCCCGGGGCGCGGATTCTACCCGAGGTCGCCCTCCCGGCGCCCTTCCTGCCCCCGCGGGGCTCTGCTAGGGTCTCGCCCCGTGAAGGTCATGAAGTTCGGGGGGTCGTGCCTGCAGTCCCGGGAGGGGCTCCTGCGCATGACCGAGCTGATCCGGCGAGAGCCTCGCCCCCTCATCATCGTGCTGTCCGCGCTCAAGGGCGTCACCGACGCCCTGCTGGCCCTCACCGAGGCGGCCGGCCGCGGCGCCGCGCCCGACGTCGGACCCATGCGCCGCCGGCACGCCGAGGTGCTCGAGGTCCTCCGCGGCGCCCCGCGCGCCGCCGCCGAGCGCGAGACGGGCGCCCTCCTCGACGAGCTCGAGCGGACGCTGGGCGGGATCGCCGCCGTGGGCGAGGTCCCCGACCGCACGCGCGACCGCGTGCTGGGCCTCGGCGAGCGGCTGTCCGTGGTCCTCGCCCGCGCGCACCTCGAGCAGGAGGGGATCCCGGCCGAGCTCCACGTCGGCGCCGCCGCCGGCATGCTCACGACCGACGAGCCCGGCGACGCGCGCCTCCTCCCGCGGGCGGCGGAGCTCATGCGCGCGCGCTTCGCGGGCGACCGCGACGTCGTCCACGTCGTGCCGGGCTTCGTCGGCCAGGACGAGGCCGGCCGCTGGACGACGCTGGGCCGCGGCGGCTCCGACACGACGGCCACGGCGCTCGCCGCCGCGCTCGGCGGCGTGGCGATCCTCTGGAAGGACACGACGGGGCTGCTCACGGCCGACCCGCGCGTCGTCGACGACCCGCTGGTGATCGACCGCGCCCACTACCTCGACGCCCTCGAGCTGGCGCACTACGGCCTGCCGGCGATCGCCGAGAAGGCGATCCAGCCGGCCCGGCGCGCCGGCGTGCCGATCGAGATCCGCTCCTTCCTCGACGGCGCGGCCCCCTCGCTGATCGGCGACGTGGCCACGACGCGCCTGGCGATCACCTGCGTGCCCGAGGTCGTCATGATCGACCTGCGCGACCCGGGCGAGGACCTCTCGCAGGAGCGCCCCGACGCCCCCGAGCCCGGCCCCGGCCGCGTCCTGCACGGGATCGCCCGCTTCCTCGACGCCCTGGCCGAGGCCGGCGTCCTGCCGCTCGTGTTCACCGAGGCCTCGCCCGCCGGCGAGGCGACCGTGGCGATCAAGGCCAAGCACCGGGCGACCGTCGAGCGGGCGCTCGCGCGCCTGCGCGGCGGCCTCGACGTGCAGGTCCGCGACGGCTACGCCGCCGTGTCGTTGATCGGCTCCTGCATGCGCGGCCGGATCGGCTTCGCCGCCTCGGTCTTCGCCTGCCTGGCCGCCGAGGGGATCAACATCGACGCGATCGCCCAGACCGCCTCCGAGCGCAACATCTCGGTCGTCGTCGCCCGCGACCAGGCCCACGCGGCCGTGCGCGCCCTGCATCGACGCTTCGTGACCGAGGGCTAGATCAGTCCGGCCAGCGCCGCCCCGATCGCCTCGAGCGTCCCGTCGACGACCACCTGCCCGCGCTCGCGGTGGAGCTCGACCGTGGTCTCGGGGTCCTTCAGCAGGTGCCCGGTGAGGATCGCGACCACGCGCGCGTCGCGCGCCACGCGGCCCTCGGCGACGAGGCGCTTGAGCCCCGCGACCGACGCCGCCGACGCCGGCTCGCACCCGACGCCGGCCCGGTCGATCTCCGCCTTGGCCGCGAGGAGCTCGGCGTCGCTCACGGCGAGCACGCCCCCGTCGAGCGCCTGCACCTCGCGCCGCGCCTTCTCCCACGAGCGCGGCGCGCCGATGCGGATCGCCGTGGCCACCGTCTCGGGCCTGGGCTCCGGCACCAGGTCGCCCCGCGGGTCGCGCATGTAGCGCGCGAACGGCGCCGCGCCCGCCGCCTGCACGCCCGCGATCCGCGGCAGCCGGTCGATCAGCCCGGCCTGGCGCGCCTCGCGCAGCCCCTTGCCGAGCGCCGAGATGTTGCCCAGGTTGCCCGACGGCAGGACGACCCAGTCGGGCGGCGACCAGCCCAGGTCGTCCAGCACCTCGAGGGCGATCGCCTTCTGCCCCTCGATCCGCCACGGGTTGATCGAGTTGAGCAGCCCCAGGCCGTACGCCCGCGCCGCCTCGTCGACGAGCGTCATGGCCGTGTCGAAGCTGCCGCGCACGGCGAGCACCCGCGCCCCGTAGGCCACCGTCTGCGCCAGCTTGCCCAGCGCCACCTTGCCCTCGGGCACGAACACGACGCACGGCGCGCCGGCGAGCGCCGCGTACGAGGCGAGCGAGGCCGACGTGTTGCCGGTCGACGCGCAGGCGAGCACGCGCGCCCCCTCGCGCAGGGCCGCGCTCACGCCGACGCACATGCCGCGATCCTTGAACGACCCCGTGGGGTTCTCGCCCTCGTGCTTGAGCCACAGGGCGCCCCGGTCGAGGCCGACCCAGGCGGCCAGCCGCGGCGCGGGGTAGAGGCCGGTGTTGCCCTCGCCGCGGGCGACGATCGCCTCGACGGGGAGGTCGGGCGCGACCAGCTCGCGGTAGCGCCACACCCCGCTCCGGTCCTCGGGCGCCCGCGACGCGCGCCGCGCCGCGAACAGCGCCCGGAGCGCCTCGCCCTCGAGCGCCGGCGCGGCCGGCCGCACCTCGAGCAGCCCGCCGCACGCGCACCCGAGCGCGCCCGGGGCGCCGGGCGCGTCGCAGCGCACGCAGGCCAGCGGCGCCACTAGCCACGCCCCCAGGCCAGGACCTCGATCAGGTGGTTGAGGTTGCCGAGCACGCGGCTGGCGGTCTCGTCGGCGCCGGCGCCCGGGCCGCGCAGGAACAGCTCCATGCGCGTATCGTTCATGAGCCCCTCGAGCTTGACCGCGTTCTGGAAGCCGTCGACCTGCGCGAACGGGTCGCTCGCCGCGAGCACCCGCGGGCCGACCCGCGCGCGCACGCGCTCGCCGTCGCGGACGACCTCGCCCACGAGCTTGAGCTTCTGCCCGCGCGCCGCCAGGTCGGCCACGACCTCCGGCGTGACGCCGACGATCCCGCGCGACAGCCCCAGCTCGGGCGCGCCGACGAGCTCGGCGTCGGTCGCGCCGATCAGCTCGCCCGTGAGGTGCCGCGTCAGCCCGACGAGCTTCACCGCCACGTCGAGCCCCTCGAGGTCGTAGCGCCAGTTGCGCTCGGCGAACCCGCGGGCGATCGCCTCCTGCAGGGCCGGCTCGAAGCCGACCCCCTCGGACAGGCGCTGGAGCATGAAGTTCGTCGTGCCGTTGAGCACGCCCTCGATCCGCGTGACCTTCATCCCGAGCCCCGTGACCATCTCGGTCGCCGGGATCCCGGCCAGGGTCGCCGCGTGGTCGAGGAACGGCGTGCGCCGCGCCCGGGCCAGCGTCTCCTCGAGCACGGCGCGTGACCGCTGGTGGCTCTTGGCCGCCGTGACGACGGGGATCCGGCGGTTCAGCGCGGCCACCACGTCGGGCACGGCCGGGGCCCCGTGCTCGAGGTCGGTCGGCGTCAGCTCCACGTGAATGTCGGGCTGCGCCTGGTCGAGGAGCCGGCCGACGTCGTCCTCGTGCCGCGGAGCGTCGTAGTCGCGCGCCGCCTTGCGCCGCAGGACCTCGCCCGGGTCGAGGTCCTCGCCCCTGAACAGCCCCTGGCCGTCGGCCACGAGGACCAGCCGCGGCGCGCCCCGGACCCGGTCGAACGACCGGAGGAGCGCGCGCCCAACGTGACCGAGCCCGAACACAGCGATCCGCGTCATGGCGGGCACTCTACCGCAACCCTGCAGGGCGACCCAGGTTGCGGCGAGGTGGGCAGCCTGCCCCCGGCAGCGGGCGATTTCCCGTCAACCTCGGCGGCCGTCCTGCCGAAGAGTGTCTGCCCGGCGTGAATGATCCCGACGCCGCCCCCGTTCCTCGTGTGTGAGGAGCGACACGGGACGGCCCACGGCACGTCCCGTCCTGGACCGCCCGCGTCACACGGGGTGCACCAGGTCGGACAGGCGCGGTTTTCCTAAGCCTCGTGAGTTCGATGCCGGCGGCGCTGGTCTCGCGTTTGCGAAGGTCCGGGGAGAGAGGGCCCGACGTCATGCGGTTCGAAGTGCAGAATGCGCTCCGCGGACTCGACGAGAAGACCCCCGGGTACTTCCTCCAGGAGATCTTCCACCACGGCGACCTGAAGGTCCGGACCGAGGCGCGCAAGACCTTGACGGACCTCGACCCGCGCCGGAAGACCGCCCGGATCCTCAAGGAGATGCTCCGCATCACCCCTTGACCTCGGCTGCTGACCTCGGCTGCCCCTCCCGGGGCGCCCGACTGCCCGTCAGCGTCAGCCCCTCGCCGCGCCGCCGGAACCCCGGCATGATGCGCCGGTGATCTACCTGCTCCTGCGCGCCCTCCTCCGCCACGCCCTGCGTGTCTTCTTTCGCGACGTCGCCGTCGAAGGTCGCAGCGACGTGCCGGCCGAGGGGCCGCTGCTCCTGGCGGCCAACCACCCCAACACGCTCATGGACGTGCTCCTGGTCGCGACGGCGCTCGACCGGCGGGTCGGGTTCGTCGCCAAGGCGCCGCTGTTCCGCAGCCCCTTCCTCGGGCCGATCCTGCGCTTCTTCGGCGCGGTCCCGGTCGAGCGGCGCCAGGAGGGCCCGCTCGACGACGCCGCGCGCGCGCGCAACGAGGCCGCCCTGCGCGCCTGCGAGGACGCCGTGGCCACAGGCGGCGCCGTACTGATCTTCCCCGAGGGAGTCAGCCAGGACGAGCCGCGCCTCATGCCGCTCAAGACCGGCCTGGCGCGGATCGCCCTGGCCGCCGAGGCGCGGGCTCCGGGGCAGGTGCACGTCGTGCCGGTGGCGCTGGTCTACGACGACCCCGGGACGTTCCGCAGCCGCGCCCGCGTGCGCTTCGGCCAGCCGCTGCAGGTGGCGCCGTTCGCGCGCCTGTCCGACGCCGAGCCCGAGCCCTTCCAGGCGGCGCGCGCGCTCACGACGGCGGTGCGCGAGGCCCTCCTGCCGGGGGTGGTCCACGTCGAGCACAGCGAGCACGACCCGCTCGTGCGCGACCTGGCGCGCGTCTACGGGCACGCCGTCGCCGCCGACGCGGGCGGCCCCCTGGCGGCCGTCGCCGCGATCTCGCGCGCGGTCAACGCCTTCGCCGCGACCGACCCGGCGCGCGTCGAGCGCGTGCGCGGGCTCCTCACCGACTACTGCGGCGCCCTCGAGCGCGCCGGCGTCGACGACCGCGTCGTCCGCGCCCACCAGGCCCGGCCGCCCTCCCGGCTCGAGGACCTGGGCTTCGCCCTCGGCGCGCCGCTGGCGCTGTGGGGGATCGTCAACCACCTCGTCTTCTACAACGTGCCCCGGCTGGTCATGGCCCTCGTCACGCCGGAGAGCGTGTTCGCGTCGACGGTCAAGCTCGTGAGCGGCCTCGCGGCGCTCGTCGCCTGCTACGCCGTCCAGACCTGGCTCGTCGCCCGGCACCTGGGCGCCCCCGCCGCCACGGCCTACCTGGGCACGCTCCCGCTCACGGGGGTGATCGCGCTCCTGTGGCTCGAGGGGCTCGCGGCCCGCGCCCGCGCCCGCCGCGCCCGCCGCGAGCAGGCGCGCCTCGACGCGGCGACGCGCGCCGACCTGCTGGCGCGCCGCGCGGCCGTGCTCCGGGAGCTCGACGCGGCCCGCGCCGACTTCCTGGCCACGGCCGCCCCGGATTGAGTAGCCTCTCACGCCCCGGAGGCCCTCGTGACCGCTCGCCTCGCCCCGCTCGCCGCCCTGCTCGTCCTCGCCGCCGCCGCCGCCGCGCAGGACGCCCCCGCCCTGGCCCGCAGCGAGGAGGCGCTCGCCGCCCGCTACGCGGCCCTGCGCGAGGCGCTCGAGGCGGAGCTGGGCGCGCCGCTCGACCCCCCGCCGCGCTTCGTGCCGGCGCGCCGCGCCGAGGTCGCGCGGGTGATCGCGGCCGAGAACGAGGAGCTCCTCGGCGGCATGGAGGGCGCGCCCGCGGGCGCGGAGCTGCGCCGCCTCGCCGAGCAGCAGGGGCGGGCGCTGTCCGAGGCGTGCTTCGGCAAGCTGCACCTCGCCGACGGCCACGTCATGGTCGCGGGCGAGGCCTTCGAGCGCCTGGCCGCCGTCGCGCCCGAGCTCGCCGGGCTGCGCGAGGCGGCCTTCCTCGACGTGATCCTCGTGCACGAGGCCGTCCACGTGTGGCAGGACCGCCGCTTCGGCGTGCGCGCCTTCGTCGGCCACCCGCGCGACGAGGAGGAGCTGCGCGCGCGCTTCTGCGTGCTCGAGGGGCACGCGCAGGTGGTCACGCGCCGCGTGGCCGAGCGCCTGGGGCTGGGCGAGGCCTTCGCGCTCCTCGTGCGCGCCAACTCCGAGGTGCCGTCGTCGGTCACCGACCCGGCCCTGCGCCACTTCCTCGATGCCGTGACGCAGGTCACGGGCTTCCAGTACGTCTCCGGCGAGCGCTTCGTGGCCGCGGCGCTCGAGCGCCTCGGCCGCGACGCCGGGCTCGAGCGCCTGTTCACGGCGCCGCCCCGGACGCTGCGCGCCGTGAGCCACCCGGAGCGCTACCTCGACCCGCCGGCCGAGGCCGACCTCGACCTGCGCGCGCTGGCCCGGGCCGCGGCGGCGCACCTGCCGGCGCGGTGGCCGCACCAGGTGTCGCCCGTGCCCGAGCCGGCCCTGCGCTCGGGCCTGGCCCTGGCCGGCGACGAGGCGCTGACCTGGCTGGCCGAGGGGCACCGCGAGACCTACGCCGTCAACGCCTCCGACCCGGGCGTGCCGGGCCGCGCCGTGACCGTCGTGCTGATCGGCTGCACCTCGCCCGAGGCCGCCGCGCGCATGATCGACCTCGAGGAGCGCGTCTCGCGCGTCAAGGACGAGGACTTCTCGAAGCCCGGCGGCGCGTTCGTGATCACGTCGTCGACCTACGCGCGGCCGGAGCTGGGCGACCGGCCCGGCCTCTTCGCCGACAAGCGCCTGCGCACCCCGGGCGGCGAGCTGACGGTCCGCACGCTCGTCGTGGTCCGCGGCGCCGTCGTCGTCGAGATCGTCAGCGTGCACCACCCCGACCTCGACCAGGCCGGCCTCGAGGCCCTCGCCCGCGAGGTCCTGGCCCTGCTCCCCGGGGGCGACTGACGCGGCCGCCGCGGCCCCGCGCCGCCGGGCGTCCGCCCTGGTAGCCTCTCGGGCCCGGCGGGACGCGCCGGCACGGGAGGGACGATGCGCGAGCTGTGCGCCCGGGACGTCATGACGACCGAGGTCACGACCGTCTCGCAGGACGTGCTCGTGGAGGAGCTCATCGGGCTGCTCCGCGCCAGCCACTTCAGCGGGATCCCCGTCGTCGACGGCGACGGGCGCGCCGTGGGCGTCGTCTCGGAGACGGACATCCTGCGCGCGCTGGCCTACACGATCGGCCCGCCGGGCTCGGGCGAGTTCGCCCCGACGTTCCAGGCGGGCAAGAAGCGCGTCAGCTCGGTGCTCCTCGACGCCGTGAGCCACGACGACCTGCACGCGGCGGCGTCGCTGCGCGGGCTGGTGTCGCGCCCCGTGCGCGAGCTCATGACGCCCTACGTGCACCACTGCGGCCCCGACGCGCGGGTGGTCGAGGTGTGCGAGATGCTGGTCTGGAAGGAGATCCGCCGCGTCGTCGTCCTCGACGCCGAGCGGCGGCCGATCGGCATGATCTCGTCGATCGACCTGATCCGCCGCCTGGGCGAGTGGCTGCACCACGCCGACGAGGCGCACCGGGCGTGAGCGACCTCGTCACCGTCCGGCGCGCGCTCCTGAGCGTCGCCGACAAGACGGGCCTCCTCGACCTCGCCCGCGCCCTCGCCGCCCGCGGCGTGCGCCTGGTCTCGACCGGCGGCACGGCCGCCGCCCTGCGCGCCGGCGGCCTCGAGGTCGACGACGTCTCGTCGGTCACCGGCCACCCCGAGGTGCTCGGCGGGCGGGTCAAGACGCTCCACCCGAAGGTCCACGGCGGGATCCTGGCCAAGGAGGTCGCCGACCTCGAGGGCCTGGAGATCGCGCCGTTCGACCTCGTGGTCGTGAACCTCTACCGCTTCGAGGACGCCGCCGCGCGCGGCCTCGACCTCGACGCCCTGGTCGAGGAGGTCGACATCGGCGGGCCCGCGATGACCCGCGCCGCGGCCAAGAACTTCCACCGCGTGGCCGTGCTCAGCGACCCGGCGCAGTACGGCCCCTTCCTCGACGAGGTGGCGCGCGCGGGCGGCGTGTCGCGCGCCACGCGCGAGGCCCTGGCGCTGGCGGCCTTCGCCCGCACGGCCGCCTATGACGCCACGATCGAGGCGACGCTCCGGGCGCGGCTGCGCCCTGACGAGCGGCTCCCCGACCGGCTGGCCGTGGCCGCCGTGCGCGTGGGCGAGCCCCTGCGCTACGGCGAGAACCCGCACCAGCGCGGCGCCCTCTACCGGCCGACGACCGCCCGCGGCGGCCTCGGCGCCCTGCGCGTGCTCGGCGAGGGCAAGGAGCTCTCCTACAACAACCTGCTCGACGTCGACGCCGCGATGACCCTGGCCCACGCGCTCGGCGGCGCGTCGGCCTGCGTGATCAAGCACGCCGGCCCCTGCGGGGCGGCGACGGCCGACGACCTCGCCGGCGCGATCGACGCCGCCTGGGAGGGCGACCCGGTCTCGGCCTTCGGCTCGGTCGTCGGCCTCGGACGCCCCCTCGACCGCGCCGGCGCCGAGGCGCTGGCGAAGAAGGGGTTCGTCGAGGTGGTCGTGGCCCCCGGCTACGACGAGGCCGCGCTCGAGGTCCTGCGCGCGCGCAAGGGCTGGGGGCAGACCCTGCGCGTGGTCGAGGCCACCCCGGCCGACGACGACGCGCTCGAGGTGCGCGGCCTCTCGGGGGCGCTCCTCGTGCAGGACCGCGACCGGGCCGCGCCCGCGCGCTGGGAGGTCGTCACGCGCCGCGGGCCGACGGCCGAGGAGGAGGCGGCCCTGCGCTTCGCCTGGACCTGCGTGCGCTTCGTGCGCAGCAACGCGATCGCGATCGCCCGCGGCCGCGCGCTCGTGGGCGTCGGCGGCGGGCTGCCGTCGCGCGTCGACGCCGTGCACCTCGCCGCGCGCAAGGCGGGCGAGCGCGCGCGCGGTGCGGCGCTCGCGTCGGACGCGTTCTTCCCCTTCGCCGACGGCGTCGAGGCCGCCGCCGAGGCGGGCGTGACCGCGTTCGTGCATCCGGGCGGCTCGAAGAAGGACGCCGAGGTGATCGCCCGCGCCGACGCGCTCGGCCTGGCGATGGTCCTCACTGGCACCCGTCATTTCAGGCATTAGGTGTGATCGACGGCTGCGGCCGCGGATGCCGGGCGAGGGGGGGCGCGCGCGGGTCGTAGGATCCGGAGATCGATACGACCCGCGCGCGCACCCCCCTCGCCTCGGCCTCCGCAGCCTCGCCTCGCTCGCGGTTACATTCCACCCGTGGCTCGAGCGTGTCGAGTGCAAGCTTGCCCCTTTGAAGACAGGCTCTAAGCGTGCGCGCCTGGCAGTACGTCCTCTACGCCTGCGGCCAGGTCGGCATGATGTGCCTGGCCCGGTTCTTCTTCCAGTGGAACATGGAGTACGCCCGCGAGCCCGTGAGCGACGGCTTCCTCCTCGCCCCGGCGCTCTTCGGCCTCGTGCTCCTCGGCTTCCGCATCTTCGACGGGGTCACCGACCCGGTGGCCGGGATCATCAGCGACCGCTGGGTGCGCCGCGGGCGCGAGCGGCGCCACCTGCTCCTCTTCGCCTTCTTCATCCCGGTGGTCGGCCTGGCGCTCGTCTTCCGCCCCGACGCGGCCATGTCGCCCGGGCTGCGCTGGGGGCTGGCGACGGTCGGCCTGTTCATCTTCTTCGTCGGCTACACCGTCTACGCGATCCCCTACTGGAGCCTGGTCGCCGACTACGCCGGCGACGACCACGACGCGCGGCGGCGCCTGTCGAACTGCCTGGGCACGGGCATGCTCGTGGCCACGGCGATCATCGCCGTCGTCAGCCCGGCGATCGTCGAGGGCAGCGGCTACTTCGCCGCGGCGCTGTGGGTGGGTTTGCCGGCGACGGCGCTCATGGTTTTGCCGTTCTTCGCCCAGCCGCGGCGCGCGCCGGTCGCGCCGCCATCGGGGCCCGAGCCCGGGCTGGGGGAGATGCTGGCGATCGCCTTCCGGGACCGGCGGTTCCTGGCCGTGCTGGTGCTCTTCTCCGGCTCGCAGATGTCGTTCACGGTGATGACCCTCGGCTCGCCGGCGATCGCCAAGGAGGTCCTCGGCGGCACGGTCGGCGACGTGCCCAAGCTCCTGGGCCCGTTCCTCCTCGGCGCCTTCCCCGTGTTCGTCTTCGTGCCGCTGCTCTCGCGCCGCCTCGGCTGGGAGCGCGCGGTCGTGATCGCCTCGCTGGCGCTCGGCGTCGTCTACGCCGGGACGCGCTGGCTCGACGACACGGGCGACAGCCCGTTCGTCCGCGCCGGGCTCCTGTTCGCGTGCGCCGGTCCCATGGCGGCCGTGCTGCTCGGGGTCGAGGGCGAGGCCGTCACCACGTGCGCGCGCGAGTCGAAGGGCGAGCTGACGGCGATCTACTTCGGCGTGCTGAACCTCATCGTCAAGGCCATGAACGGCGTGGCCACCCTGCTCACGGGGGTCGTGCTCGAGCAGGAGCGCTTCGGGCTGATCGGCCCGCTGGCCGGCGCGCTCCTGTGGGTCGGCGTCGCCGGCTACTTCGCCCTGCGCCCGCGCAGGCAGCCCGCGCCGGCGGCGTGACCCCGACGCTCAGCGTCGTCGTCCCCGCCCTCGACGAGGCCCCGCGCGTCGGCCCGCTCCTGCGGGCCCTCGACGCCGACCTCGGGCCGGGCGACGAGGTCCTCCTCGTCGACGGCGGCAGCCGCGACGGGACCGCAGACCGCGCCCGCGCGCTCGGCCTGCCGCGCGTGCGCGTGCTCGAGGCCCCCAGGGGCCGGGCGCGGCAGATGAACGCCGGCGCGGCGGCGGCGCGCGGCGACTGGCTCGTGTTCCTCCACGCCGACGGCGGCCTGCCGCGGGCGGCGCTCGGCGCCGTGCGCGCGGCGGCCGAGGAGTGGGGCTACTTCGCCCTGCGCCTCGACGCGCCGGGGCTCGCCTTCCGGGCCGTCGAGGCGGGGATCAACCTGCGCAGCCGGGCGTTCGACACCCCGTCGGGCGACCAGGCGCTCTTCGTCCAGCGAGCGACCTTCGAGGCCCTGGGCGGCTACCCCGACGTTCCGCTCATGGAGGACCTGCTGCTCGTCGACGCCCTGCGCGCGCGCGGGGCCCCCAGCCGGCCGGCGGTCCGCGTCACGACGAGCGCGCGCCGCTGGCGCGCGCGCGGCGTCGCGCGCACGGTCGCCCGCATGTGGGCGCTCCGGGCCGCCTTCCGGCTGGGCGCGGCGCCCGCGCGCCTGGCCGCGCGCTACCCGCCCTCACGGTAGGTCGATCCACAGCGACGCGAACAGGACGTGGTTGAGGTCGTCCTCGGCGCGGACGCGGTGGAAGTACTGCGCCAGGTAGCCCACCTCGACCCGGGTCCAGCGCGTGACCTGGACGCCGGGGCCGAAGAAGGTGCGGTTCTGGTCGAAGCCGCGGCGGGGACCGCCCTCGACCGTGTTGACGTTGAAGAAGAACTCGTTCCATCCGATCGCCATGAGGCGGCCCTCGAAGGCGAGCGGGAGGCTGCCGCGCAGGAGCCACCTGAGGCGGTGCGCCACCGGGTCGCGGTCCTGCAGGAACCGCTGCTCGGCGCGCAGGCGGTGGATGAAGCGCAGGCGTCCCAGCTCCTCGATCGTGTGGTCGTACTGCACCTGCTGCCAGGCGCGGTGCTCGCGCGTGTAGCGGCGGTCGACGCGCTCGACGAAGGCGTAGCCGCCCCAGAGCGACAGGCCCTCGACCGGCGTGAGCCAGGCCAGCGCCGGGCGGTAGATCATGAACCCGAGGCGGCCCGCGTCGTCGATCATCCGCGGCTGCACCTCGACCCACAGGCGCACCGGCCGGTAGGTCGCCTGGAGGACCACCGGCGCCCAGACCTGGAAGTCCTGGTCGACGCCGCGCGCGCGCGCCCGCGGGGCGAGGGCGAGGAGGAGGAGGAGGGAGGTGAGGACGAGGCGGCGCATGGTGAACCTCGGGTCACAAGACGGGAGGAACGGAGCCACGAGCGAGGCGAGGCCGCGAGGCCGAGGCGAGGCGGCGCGCGCGCGGGCGGCATCGATCGCCGGATCCTGGCGTCCGCGCGAGCGCCGCCCCGCCCGGCAGCCGCGGCCGCAGCCGTCGATCACACGTCAGATGCCTTTGAGGAGGTGCCCCATCTTGTCGCGTTTGGTCCGCAGGTACTCGCGGTTGGCCGAGTGCGGCTCGATCTCGAGGGCGATCCGCTCGACGATCTCCAGCCCGA
Organism: Planctomycetota bacterium; assembly: GCA_019636275.1. GTDB lineage: Bacteria > Planctomycetota > J058 > J058 > J058 > JAMLIC01. Next base: position 50,209 of record JAHBXY010000021.1, read on the forward strand.
AGCCCGAGAGGCCCACGACCTTCATGGGGTTGTTCGTGAGCAGGCGGATGCGCGTGAGGCCCAGGTCGGCCAGGATCTGCGCGCCGACGCCGTAGTCGCGCATGTCGGCGCCGAAGCCCAGGACCTCGTTGGCCTCGACGGTGTCGAGCCCGGTGTCCTGCAGGGCGTAGGCGCGCAGCTTGTTCTTGAGCCCGATCCCGCGCCCCTCCTGGCGCATGTAGAGGATCACGCCCTCGCCCTCGGCGGCGATCCGCTCCATGGCGCGGTGGAGCTGCCCGCCGCAGTCGCAGCGGAGCGAGCCGAGGACGTCGCCCGTGAGGCACTCGCTGTGGACGCGCACGAGCGCCGGCCGGTCGACGCGCGCCTGCGCGCCGTCGGCCCCGCGGCGGCCGACGTCGCCCATGCACAGGGCGAGGTGCGGGCGGTCGTCGTAGTCGTCGACGTAGACGTGCAGGTCGAACTCGCCGTAGGCCGTGGGCAGCTTGACGCTCACCGAGCGGTGGACGTGGCGCTCGTGCTCGCGGCGGTAGCGGATGATGTCGGCGACGCAGCCCATCTTCAGGCCGTGCTGCCGGCAGAACTCGACGAGGTGCGGGACCCTGGCCATGGTCCCGTCCTCGTTCATGATCTCGCAGATGATCCCGGCCGGGTTGAGGCCCGCGAGGCGGCACAGGTCGACCGAGCCCTCGGTCTGGCCGGCGCGGACGAGCACGCCGCCGTCCTGGGCCCGGAGCGGGAAGATGTGCCCCGGGCGGACGAGCTCCGCCGGCGTCGTCTTCGGGTCGACGAGGAGCTCGATCGTGCGCGTGCGGTCGGCGGCCGAGATGCCCGTGGTGACGCCGTCGCGCGCGTCGACCGACACGGTGAACGCCGTGCCGTGCAGCGACGTGTTGTTGTCCGCCTGCGGGTAGAGGTCGAGCTCCTGGCAGCGGCTGGCGGTGAGCGACACGCAGATCAGCCCGCGGCCGAACTTCGCCATGAAGTTCACCGCCTCGGGGGTGACCTTCTCGGCGGCCAGGACGAGGTCGCCCTCGTTCTCGCGGTTCTCGTCGTCGACGAGCACGACCATGCGCCCGGCGCGGATCTCGGCGATGAGCTCCTCGACGGTCGCGAAGGCGCGGTCGGTGGTGTCCTGCTGCTGCCGGATGGCGGCGCCGCTGCTCATGGCTGGCTCCCCCCGCGCGGACGAGCCTAGCACGCCCCGCCGCGGCCCCGGCGCCTGACTGTGGCGACTTGCCCGGACCCTGGGTACAGTCGGGCGCGTGAAGGTCCCCAGGAACCTCATCGTCGTCGGCGACCGCGTGCTCATCGTCCCCGACGAGGACACGCGCACGAACTCCGGGCTGTACCTGCCGCAGGGCGTCCACGAGTCGGACGGCGTGCGCGCGGGGCGGGTGATCGCCACCGGCCCCGGGGTGCCGCTGCCGTCCCTGCACGAGCCCGACGACGAGCCGTGGAAGGAGGCGCAGCGGCAGGACCGCTACCTCCCCATGCAGGTGAAGGTCGGCGACTACGCGCTGTTCTTCAAGAAGGCGGCGGTGGAGGTGCGCTACGACGCGGCCAACTACCTCGTCGTCCCGCAGTCGGCGATCCTGATCATCGTCCGCGAGGAGGCGGGGCCCCCGCCGGTGGTGTGATCGACGGCTGCGGCCGCGGATGCCGGGCGAGGGGGGGCGCGCGCGTGTCGTCGGTGTGGCCCGCCTCCGCGAGCTCCGTCCCACGGCTGCGGTGCTGCAGCCCAGGCGGCCCCTATCGCTCGCGGCCGTCCGCAGCCGCGGGCCTCCCGCTCGCTCCGGCGGCCCACCGGGGATCGGGAGATCGATACGACCCGCGCGCGCTCCCCCCTCGCCTCGGCCTCCGCGCCCTCGCCTAGCTCGCTGCTCCGATCGAGGGCTGGTCACCCGTGAAACGTGGTAGCGCCGGTCTCTTCAGCGGCCCTGAGGGGTGCTCGACGGCTGCGGCCGCGGATGTCGGGCGGGGCGGCGCGCGCGAGATGGAAGCACGCTGCCCGCGGCCCTCAGCGCGCAGCCGTGACGTTGACGTCCTCCCCCGCCCCGGGCATGATCCGGCCCGCCCCGGTGGGGAGAGGAGCCCGTCCGCATGAACCGCGTCCTCGTCGCCTCGATCGTCGCCTTGAGCCTCGTCGCCCCCATGGCGGCGCCCGTCGCCCTGGCGCAGGAGGAGGAGGCCGAGCGCATCGAGGCGCTCCTCGCCCAGGCGATCGACCACATGACCGCCGGCTCGGGCCTGATCGAGCGCGCCCGCAAGCTCCAGGGCGAGGAGGCCGAGCGCGCCCGCGCCCAGGGCGTCGCCGCCTACGACGAGGCGCTGGCCAAGTACGGGCAGGTGCTCGAGCTCGTCGCCGGCCTGCCATTCCCCGAGGAGGCCAAGGACGGCGTGCGCCAGCTCGTCTACTACAACACCGCCTGCGCGCGGGCCATGCAGGGGCGGGCCGACGAGGCGCTCACGGCGCTCGGTCAGGCGCTCGAGGCCGGCTTCGACGACTTCGACCACATCGCCAAGGACACCGACCTCGACCCGATCCGCCGCGAGCCGCGCTTCGCGCAGCTGATCGAGCGGGCGCGCGGGGGCGCGGGCGGCGGCGACGCGCGCGCGCTGTTCGACTACGACTTCACCGTCACGACGCTCGACGGCAAGCGGCTCTCGCTGGCCGACCTGCGCGGCAAGGTCGTGATCGTCGACTTCTGGGGCACGTGGTGCCCGCCGTGCCGGGAGGAGATCCCGCACTTCGTGCAGCTCAAGAAGGACCTCGGCGACCGGCTCGAGATCGTCGGCATGACCTGGGAGCACGGGCAGGGCGGCCCCGAGGTCGAGGCCAAGGTGCGCAAGTTCGCGCAGGAGCAGGGGATCAACTACCCGCTCACGCTGGTCACCGACCGCGCCGAGCTGCAGAAGGTGCCCGACCTGCGCGCCTTCCCCACGACGCTGTTCCTGGACAAGCAGGGGCGCGTGCGCAACAAGGTCGTCGGCTACCACGACCTCGCGGGGCTGCGCCGGCTGGTCGAGCCGCTCCTCGCCGAGCAGGGCCCGGCGCCCGCGCAGGCCCCCGGCGGGCAGGGCGGCCTCGGCCCGTTCTGACCGCGGACTCCGCTCGATCTGCTGCGCCGACGTTCCCGCGCGAGTCCAAGCGGTGGGCGTCGATCACCACGGCAACCGGCGAGCGCGGTGAGGCGCCATGGACGCGGACGGGCGACGGTTCGGGGCCTACGCGCTGCTGGCCGAGCTCGCCCGCGGCGGCCAGGGCGCCGTCTACCGGGCCCGCCACGCGGCCCTGGGGACCGAGGTCGCCCTGAAGGTCCTGCTCGAGCCCGGCGACGCCGGGCTCGCGCAGCGCTTCCGGCAGGAGGCGCAGGTGCTCGCGCGCCTGCGGCATCCGCATCTGCCCCGCGTCACCGACCTGGGCGTCGAGGGCGGACGCCCATACATGGCCATGGAGCTGATCGCTGGCGACGACCTCGCGACCCTGGTGCGCAGGGGCGGGCCGCCGCCCTTCGAGTGGTCCGCGGGCGTCCTGGCGACGGTCGCCCGCACGCTGGCCCACTGCCACGCGCAGGGGGTGATCCACCGCGACCTGAAGCCGCAGAACGTCGTCATCGAGCGGGCGACCGGGCGGCCGGTGCTGATCGACTTCGGCCTCGTGCGCGTGGACCCGCGGGCCGGGCTCGCCAACACGCTGGCGCTGTCGAACGCAGGCGAGCTCAAGGGGACGCCCGCGTTCATGGCCCCCGAGCAGGTCGAGGGCGAGGCGAGCGCGGCGTCCGACGTCTACGCGCTCGGGGCGACCCTCTACTTCCTCGTGACCGGGCGGCCGCCGGTCGAAGGCGCGACCCTCTACAACGTGCTGCACAAGGTCGTCTCCGGGCCCACGCCTGACCCCCGCGCCGTCGCACCAGCGGCGCCGGCGGCGCTCGCCGCGCTGTGCGTGCGCGCCATGGCGAAGGCGCCGGGCGACCGCCCGCCGTCGGCCGGGGCGTTCGCCGACGCGCTCGACGCCGCGGTGAAGCCGGCCACGCCGCCCCGCCCGTCCGCGACCTCCTCGCGCCGGCTGCGCGGTCAGCCGGCCCGGCCGGCCCGGGCGCGGCGCGGGTGGTGGCCGCTCTGGGCGACGGCGGCGGCGCTGGCCGTGACCGCCGCCGCCCTCGCTCTCGGGCCGGAGCGCGCGGCGGACCCGCCCGCTGCGCCGTCACCGGGTCCGGCGCCGCCCGTGCCCGAGCCGATCACCCTCACGCTGCGACCGGGTCCCCTCGCCGGCAAGGACGCGGCGGTCCTCCTCCGCGGCCAGGACGCGCGGACCAACTTCGGGCCCGACGAGTGGCTCTCCGTCGGGACGCACCGGCGCGCGCTCCTGCGCTTCGACCTGTCGCGCGTCCCCGCCGGGGCCGACCTGCGCCGCGCCACCCTGCGGCTCACGCTGTTCCCCGGGCCGCCCTCGTCGGCGGAGGAGGTCCAGGCCCACGTCGTCCAGGCCGCCTGGGAGGAGGGGACCGGCGACGAGCCGCCGGACGGCGTGGTGGCCGCGACGCTCCCCCCCTTCGCCGCGGCGCCGATCGCGGAGGGACGCGTCGACCTGGACGCGGGCGGCCTGGAGCTGGACCTGACGGACGTCACCCGCGACTGGCTCGCGGCGCCGCACGTCAACCACGGGCTCCTGCTCGCGTCGCGGGCGGAGCGCCTCGTCTGGTTCGCCTCGTCGGACGCGGCCCGCCCCGACCTGCGCCCCCGGCTCGTCGTGCAGTACGCGGGCCCGCCGCCCCCGCCCGACGGCGCGGAGGAGCGGGAGGCCGCCGCCGTGGCCGCCGCGCGCGCGCGGCTCGCGCCGCTGCTCCAGGGCGCCGCGCCTGCCCCGGGCGCCGTCCTCGACGCCGCCCGGGACGCCGCGCGGACCGCCCCCGCCCTGGGCGAGGCCTACTACTACCGCGCCTGGGCGAAGTCCGCCCTGGGCACACCGTCCGCGCTCGCGCCCGGCCGGATCCTCATCGTCGACCTCGAGCGCGCGAAGACCGCCGCGGTCCGCTGCGACAACCCGCTCGTGGACGAGCTCCAGGCCAGGATCCACATCGCGGCCACGGGCGACCTCGAGGCGGCCCGCCGCCTCCTCGGGCCGCGGCTCATGGAGTTCCTGCGGGAGTTCCTCGAGAGGAACCCGCACCAGGTCCAGCTCCGCCTCATGATCGCCGAGGAGTTCGTGGTCCTGGGCGACCTCGCCGGGGCCCGGCGCGTCGTCGAGGAGGCGCAGGCGCTGCCCGCGCGGCCCGGCGCGCCGGAGCGATCGCGGGTCGAGGCGGTGGCCGAGGCGCTCGAGCGCGGCGACGGGAGGGGAGCGCTGGAGCGGCTGCGGGCCCTGCGCGGCCGTGGCGCGGACTGATCGATGACGCCTGACGGGCGCGGTGCCGCCGGGCCTGTCGCTGGCGTAGAGTGCCGGGCATGTTCCTCCGCGCCTCGGTCGAGCGTCCGCTCGCCACCGTGCTCCTCCTGGGCGTCGTGACGGCCGCGCTCGGCGCGGCCGCGACGCGCCTCGTCCCCGACGACACGCCCGCCGCCTGGCTGCCGCGCGTCGACCCCGAGCTCGACGCCTACACCGCCTTCCGCGCGCGCTTCGGCGAGGACGCCTTCCTCCTGGCCGTCACGGCGCCGACGGACCTGACCGACCCCGCCGCGCTCGAGGCGCTCGCCGACCTCGCCGACCGCCTGCGCGCGGTCGAGGGCGCGGGGACCGTCGCGGCGCCCGTGCGGCGCGGGGCGCAGGTCGACGCGCTGCGCGCGGCGCTGCCCGGGCGGCTGACGACGCTGGCCCGCGCCGCCGACCTCGCCCGGGCGGAGCGCTCCGAGTGGACCGACGCGGCGCCGGACGCCCTGGCGCTCCAGGCGGAGGCCAACGCCGCGCTGGCCTTCCTCCTCCTGCACGACGTCGACCGCGCCGCCGCGCGGGCGAGCTACCGGACGGCGCAGCAGGCCGCCGTGCGCCTGCTCATGCGCGCGACGCCCGGCCTCGGCCACGCGCTCGTCTCGAACGAGCCGCTCGAGCGGCTCCTGCCGCAGCTCGAGGCGGCGCCGCCGGCGGCGCTGACGGGCGCGTTCTGGTGGGCCTTCGCGCGCGGGGCCGAGGTCCAGGCGGACCCGGGCGACCCGGCGCTGCTGGCCGACCTGCCGCGCGTGGACGCGGTCATGGCCACCCTGCTGGCGCGTGACGAGGAGCTGTTCCACGGCGGGCCGCACCTCTACTTCGCCCTGCGCCTGGCGGCGCCGCCGGCGCTCGGCGGCGACCCCGAGCAGAGCGCCGAGCACTTCGACGAGGCGCGGCGGCTGTCGCACGGGCAGGACCTGCTCCCGTGGGTGCTCGAGGCGGGGCGGCTGGCGCCGCTCCTCGCGGCGACGCCGGCCGGCGCGTCGGTCGAGGAGGTCCTCGAGGCGCGCCTGCGCGCGTGGACGCGGTTCGAGGGCAACCTGCGGCAGGTGCTCCTGGCGCCCCCCGAGTACGACGCCCTCCACCCCGAGGCCAACGCGGTGGCGCGGGCGCGGGCGCGGGCGCTCCTGGCCGACCCGGCGGCGCACGGCGTGATCCCGCCCGACGACCACGTCCCCGACGCCCTGCCCGCCCCCGAGCGGGCGCACCTCGTCGACGGGCCGCTCGAGCGGCTCCTCCTCTCGGACGACCGGCGGCGCGCGGCGGTGCTCGTCGCGCCGCGCGCCGACCTGGCCGGTCCGGCGCGGGCGGCCGTCGTCGAGCGCGTCGAGGCGGCGCTCGCCGGCTCGCCGCTGGGGCCGTTCGACGTCGTGGGGCCGGAGGTGATGACCCACGACCTCGACCGGGCGGCCCTGACCTCGTTCCGCACGCTGTTCCCGCTCACGTTCGGGCTCATGTGCGTGGTGCTGGGCGTCGCGCTGCGCTCCCTGCGCGCCGTCCTGGCCGTGCAGGCGGGTGTTGGCGCCACCGTGCTCTGGACGCTCGGCCTGATGGCCCTGGCCGGGCGCACGCTGAACATGGTGCTCGTCGTCCTGCCGGCCGTGCTGGCCGTCGTCGGCACCGCCTACGCGCTGCACCTCGTGAGCCGCTTCCTCGACCGCGACCCCGAGGCGCCCGAGGCGCCCGGGCCGGCGTGGCAGCACGCGGCGCGGGCGACGGCGCTGCCGTGCCTGCTGGCGGCGTTGACGACGGCCGGCGGCTTCCTGTCGCTGGCGGCGTCCGAGGTGCCGCCGGTGCGCGACCTGGGGCTGTTCGCCGCGGTCGGCGCGCTGGTCGCGTTCCTGCTCGCCTTCACGCTCGTGCCGGCGCTCCTGTCGCTCGGGCGCGGGCGCCTGCGCCCGGGGGCGCGGCCGTCGCGCGCATGGTCGCCCGACGCGGCCGCCGCCCACGTGCGCCGCCTCGACCGCCTGGCCTTCCCGGCGCTCGTCGTGACCGGCGTCGCCGTGGCCGCGGGCCTGCACGGCGCGTCGACGCTGCGCGTCGAGTCGGACGTGCTGCGCTTCTTCCCGGCCGACCACCGCCTGCCCGCCGGCGCCGCGGCGGTCGAGGCGGCCGGGATCGGCCTCACGCCCTTCGAGGTGTGGCTCGAGGGGCCGACCGAGCTCGTCCTGTCGCCGCGCACGGTCGCCGGGCTGCGCACGTTCCTGGCCGAGGCGGCGCTCGACCCCCTGGTCGTGCGCGCGACCTCGCCCCTCGAGGGGCCGGGCCTCGATGACGCGCCGGCGGCGCTCACGGGCGCGCTGCTCGCCGCGGCGCTCGAGGCGGGGGCAGGCGGGCCGGCGCTCGTGCGCGCCGGGGAGGCCACGGCGCTGCGCGCCACGCTCGCCTGCCGCACGACGCTCTCGTCGGACGCCTGCCACGCGCTGGCCGGCCGGCTGCGCGACGCCCTGCCGCGGGCGGGGTTCCCGCCGGGGCTGCGCGTGCGCCTCACGGGCGTCGTGCCGCTCCTCGTGCGCGTGCAGGTCCTGCTCGTCGAGACGCTCACGCGGTCGTTCTGCATCTCGCTCGCCCTGGTGACCCTCCTGCTCCTCGTGGCGCTGCGCTCGCCGGGGCTGGCCCTGCTGTCGGTCGTGCCCAACGCCGTGCCGGTGCTGCTGACCCTGGGCGCCATGGGGCTGGCGGGGCTGCCGCTCGACACGGCGACGGTCACGGTGGCGGCGATCGCCCTGGGGCTCCTCGTCGACGACACGATCCACGTCCTGCACCACCTGCGCGGGCGGCCGCCCGGGGCCTCGGCGGCGGACGCCCTGGCCCGGACGCTCACGCTGACGGCGCGGCCGATCGTGGCCACGACGGCGGCCGTGGCGCTCGGCTTCGGGGCCTTCGCCCTGTCCCCGTTCCGCCCCACGCGCGACTTCGGCGTCCTGATCGCGGCCACGAGCGTGACGGCGCTCGTCTGCGCGCTGGTGCTCGTCCCTGCGCTGGTGCTGCTCGTCGAGCGCCTGCGTGGCGGGGGGCGTCGGCCCCTCCCTCCCCGGGCCGATCCGTCCTAAGATCACGGGCGGAGGCGCCATGTCCGACGAGCTCACCGAGGGGGTCCGCGTCACGGTGCGCGCCTTCTACGTGCCCGAGCGCTCCTCGCCCGACCAGGACCACTACTTCTTCGCCTACACGGTGCGGATCGCCAACGAGGGCGACGAGCCGGCGCAGCTCCTCTCCCGGCACTGGGTGATCACCGACGCGACCGGCCGGGTCGAGCACGTGAAGGGGCCGGGGGTCGTGGGCGAGACGCCGCGGCTCGAGCCGGGCGAGGCGTTCGAGTACACGAGCTACTGCCCGCTGCCGACGGCGAGCGGGGCCATGCGCGGCAGCTACCAGATGCGCCGCGACGACGGCCGCGCGTTCGACGCGCGGATCGGCGTGTTCACGCTCATGGCGACGCACATGCTCAACTGAGGCGCTCGGGGTCCAATGGGGGGGACGTGACCGAGCGCCGCCGCCCCGAGATCAAGGACCCCGAGCTGCCGCCGCCGGCGGGGCCGGCCGCCAGCGCGGCCGAGGCCGCGCGCGCGCTGGCGCGCGCGGCGGGCTGGCTCGGGTTCAGCGCCTTCGGTATCGCGCCCGCCCGGCTGCCCGACGAGGAGCGCGCGCGGCTGCGCGCCTGGCTCGACGAGGGCCACCAGGGCGGGATGACCTACCTGGCGGACGCGCCCGAAGGACGGACGGACGCGGCCTCGATCCTCCCCGGCGCGCGGGCGGTGCTCATGGTGGCCTTGCCCTACGCGCCGCCGCGCGAGGCGCCGCCCGGGCACGTCGACGAGGCGTGGGTGGCGACCTACGCGCAGGGGCCGCTCGACTACCACAAGGTGATCGCGCCGCGCCTGGAGGCCCTGCGCCTGCACGCGCTGGCCCTGCTCCCGGGGGCCAGCGCGCGCCGCTTCGCCGACACGACGCCGCTGCTCGAGCGCGCCTTCGCGCGCGCGGCCGGCCTCGGGTTCGTGGGCAAGAACACGCTCCTGATCGACCCGCGGCGCGGGTCGAGCTTCGTCCTCGGCGGCGTGGCCGTCGACCGCGACCTGCCCGCCGTCGACGAGCGCGGCGAGCCCTTGCCGGGGCCGGCGCCCGAGGCCCCCGGCTCGTGCGGCACGTGCACGCGCTGCCTGGAGGTCTGCCCGACCGGCGCCTTCCCCGCGCCGTGGGTGCTCGACGCGCGGCGGTGCATCTCCTACCTGACGATCGAGCACCGCGGCGCCTACGAGCCCGCCCTGCGCCCGCTCGTCGGCAACCACGTCTTCGGCTGCGACCTGTGCCAGGCCGTCTGCCCCTGGAACGAGAAGTTCGCCCTGCCGGCCGACCGCGAGCTGGCTCCCGACCCCGACCGCGCGCAGCCGCCGCTCCTGGCCCTCGCCCGGCGCGCGCTGAGCGGCTTCAAGGGGATCGCGCGCGCGACGCCCTTCGACCGGGCCGGCAAGCGCGGCTTCCTGCGCAACGTGGCCACGGCGCTCGGCAACGCCGGCGACCCGGTCGCGCTGCCCCTGCTCGAGGAGCTGGCCGCCCACGAGGACGAGGCCGTCGCCGAGCACGCGCGGTGGGCGCTGGGTCGGCTCGGCGACGGCATGGCACAATGAGCTCGTGGCCGACCGCTTCCGCGAGAAGGTGAGCAAGGGGGACGTCCCCCGCGAGCTGCTCCCCGGCCAGTCGACGGCGCTGCTGAAGACCCTGCACCTGCTCGACGCGCGCGGGAACCTGCAGGCCGACTCGCGCCGGAAGCTGAAGCAGGTGAACCACCTCGTGCGCCTGCTCACGCCGGCGCTCGACGACGCGCTCGCGCGGCACGCGGCCCCCGTGGTCGTCGACGCGGCCGCGGGCAACGCCTACCTGGGGTTCGTGCTCTACGAGCTGTTCCTCGGCCCGGCCGGCAAGGGCGAGCTCGTGGCCGTCGAGCCGCGCCCGGACCTGGCCGCGCGCGTGCGCGAGCGGGCCGCGGCGCTGGGCTACGAGCGGCTGCGCGTGCTCGAGGGGCCGCTCGACCAGGTGGCGCTCCCCGAGCGCGTCCACGCCCTCGTGGCCCTGCACGCCTGCGACACGGCCACCGACGACGCGCTGCTGGCGGCGCTCGCGCGGCAGGCCGACCACGTGGCCGTCGTCCCCTGCTGCCAGGCCGAGGTGGCGCGGCAGCTCAAGGAGCTGCCCCCCGCCGCCGTGGACGACCCGGGCGTCCGGGCCCTGTGGAAGCACGCGTGGCACCGCCGCGAGCTGGGCTCGCACCTGACCAACGTCATCCGGGCGCTGGCCCTCGAGGCCCACGGCTACCAGGTCACCGTGACCGAGCTCGCCGGCTGGGAGCACGCCGTGAAGAACGAGCTGATCCTCGCCCGGCGCGTCGGCCGCGAGCACGCGGGCGCCCGGCGCGAGCTCGAGGCCCTGCTCGCCCGCGTGCCGGTGCGGCCGGCGCTCGTGCGAGGCCTAGGGTGATCGACGGCTACGGCCGCGGATGCCGGGCGAGGGGGGGCGCGCGCGGGTCGTCGGTGTGGCCCGCCTCCGCGAGCTCCGTCCCGCGGCTGCGGTGCTGCAGCCCAGGCGGACCCTATCGCTCGTGCCCGTCCGCAGCCGCGGGCCTCCCGCTCGCTGCGGCGGCCCACCGCGGATCCGGCGATCGATACGACCCGCGCGCGCTCCCCCCTCGCCTCGTCCTCCGCGCCCTCGCCTCGCTTGTGGTTTCATTCCCCCGGGGTCGAGCGTGTCGATCACGAGTTTGCTTGTTCGAGGACAGGCCCGAGGTCGACGTAGCAGTTCACGCGCTAACCAGGAGGTCCCGGGCTACGCGCTCACAGCGGCCCGTGGCGCGGCCCCCGTCGCGGCTCCGGGATCGGCACCCACAGGAGCTGGTCGAACGGGTCGAACACGAGCCGGTGCAGGCGCGAGAGCAGCGTCGCGCCGGCCAGCGCGAGGGGATAGCCGCGGCCGGCCAGCGTGCCCGACCCGTGGACGACGAGCTCCACGCCCTCGATCCGCGCCGGGCCGAGCTCCAGCACGAGCCCCTCGGGCCCCTCGCCGCGGAGGACCTCGCGCCGCTCGGGGCCGGCCACGCCGCGCACGGTGATCGCGCCGGCCGCGACGAGCGTCACGCCGCGCGCGCGCAACGCGTCGACGGCCGCCTGGTTCACGTCGAGCCGCGGCGTCGCCGTCAGGTAGGTGGCGCCCGTGTCCAGGCGGCAGGGCAGGCCCAGGCCGCCCAGGCGGACGCCGACCGTGGGCAGGTTGATCGGCCAGGCGCAGGCCACCGCCTCGTGCCCCGGCGGCGGCGGCTGCCGCTCGCCCGGCAGCCGCAGCTCGAGCCGCTCGTTGGGCCAGTCGAACCAGACCTGGTAGCGCGCCAGGAGGTCGGTCCCCAGGAGCCCGGCCTGCGGGCGCCCCGGCGCCGGCGGCGCGAAGCCGTCGTAGCGCTGCAGCGTGAGCACGGCGTCGCGGAAGAAGCCGCGCCCGAGGTCCAGCCGGTCGAGCACGCACGTGTCGACGCTCAGGGCCCCGGTCGTCCCGGCGATCGTCGTCCCCTTGCCCTGCCGCCAGCGCGCGCCGCTGCGCTCGAGCCAGCCCCGGTCGACCCCCGAGGTGTTGGCGCCCGTGTCGACGAGGAACAGCCCCCGCGCGCCGCCCACGTCGAGCTCGACGTAGGGCGCGCCGTCCTTGAGCACGAGCGTATAGGCGCCCGACGCGACCGGCGCCGCGTCCTGCGCGCGGGCGCCCGCGCCGAGCAGCGCGACCAGGAGGACCCCCGCCAGGGCCCTCACCCGGCCGCCACCGGCAGCTTCTTCGGCTCCAGCAGCGGGGCGTAGAAGTCGTTGCCCTTGTCGTCGACGACGATGAACGCCGGGAAGTCCTCGACGCGGATGCGCCAGATCGCCTCCATGCCGAGCTCCGGATACTCGAGCACCTCGACGTGCTTGATGCAGTCCTGCGCCAGCCGCGCCGCCGGCCCGCCGATCGAGCCCAGGTAGAAGCCGCCGTGCGCCTTGCAGGCGTCCGTGACCCCCTTGCTCCGGTTGCCCTTGGCGAGCGTCACGAGCGACGCGCCGACCGCCTGGAAGCGCGGCACGTAGCTGTCCATGCGCCCGGCCGTCGTCGGCCCGAACGAGCCCGACGCCATGCCCTGGGGCGTCTTCGCCGGCCCGGCGTAGTAGATCATCTTCTCGCGCACGTACTCCGGCAGGTCCTCGCCGCGGTCGAGGCGCTCGGCCAGCTTGGCGTGCGCGATGTCGCGCGCGACGACCATGTGGCCGGTCAGCGACAGCCGCGCGCCGACCGGGTGCTTCGTCAGCTCGGCGAGCACCTCCTTCATCGGCCGGTCGATGTCCACCCGCACCACCTCGCCGTCGGCCTCGCCGGCCCGGTCGAGCAGGAACCGCTCCGGGTGCCGATCGAGCCGCTCGAGCCACACCCCCTGCCGGTCGACGCGCCCGCGCACGTTGCGGTCGGCGCTGCACGACACGCCCAGGGCCACCGGGCACGAGGCCCCGTGGCGCGGCAGGCGGATCACCCGCACGTCGTGGCAGAAGTACTTCCCGCCGAACTGCGCGCCGATCCCCGTCTGCCGCGTGAGCTGGAAGACCTTCTCCTCCCACTCGAGGTCGCGGAACGCCCGCCCGCCCGCGCTGCCGGTCGTCGGCAGGTCGTCGAGCTCGCCGGCCGTCGCCAGCTTCAGCGCCTTCATCGTCAGCTCGGCCGACGTGCCGCCGATCACGAGCGCCAGGTGGTAGGGCGGGCAGGCCGACGTGCCCAGCTTGCGCACGGCGGCGTCCACCCAGGCGGTGAGCGCCTTCTCGTTCAGGAGCGCCTTCGTCTCCTGGAAGAGCATCATCTTGTTCGCCGACCCGCCGCCCTTGGCCACGAACAGGAGCTCGTAGGCGTCGCCCGGGACGCCGTAGACGTCGACCTGCGCGGGGAGGTTCGTGCCCGTGTTCTTCTCGTCGAACATGGTCAGCGGCGCGAGCTGCGAGTAGCGCAGGTTGTTCTCCGTGTAGCACTCGTAGACCCCGCGCGAGAGCGCCTCGGCGTCGTCGCCCGGCGTCCACACCTGCTGGCCCTTCTTGCCGACGATCGTGGCAGTGCCCGTGTCCTGGCAGCCGGGCAGGACCCCGTGCGCGGCGATCGCGGCGTTGCGCAGCAGGTCGCGCGCCACGAAGCGGTCGTTGGACGACGCCTCGGGGTCGTCGAGGATCCGGGCCAGCTTCTCGAGGTGCCGCGTGCGCAGCAGGTGCGAGACGTCGGTGAACGCCCGCTTCGCGAGCAGCGTCAGCGCCGCCGGGGCGACCTCGAGCACCTCGCGCTCGCCGAGGCGCGTGACCTTCACGCCGTCGGTCGAGATCAGGTCGTAGGCCGTCTCGTCGTGGCCGACGTGCTGGAACATGGGCTCGTAGGCGAACTCGGGCATCGCTCCTCCCGGGGCGGGCGGATTCTATACGCCCTTGCCCCGCCGGGCCGGTCCGGGCGATGCTCCCCGCATGACCCCGACGCGCCGCCTCTGCCTGCTCGTGGTCACCGCCGCGGCCCTCCTCGGGTGCCCCGACGGTCGGCCCCGCTACGCGACCTCGGAAGAGGCCCGCGCCGCCGCCGCGGCCGCCCGCGACGAGGCGCGTGCGGCCCGCGACGCGCGCGACGCGGAGCGCGCCCTGAAGGCGGCCACGCTCGCCGAGGACGCGCTGCGGCAGGCCGAGGCGCTCGCCGGGGCGGCGCCGGTCGACTCGGCCACCACCCCGCTGGGCGAGGTCCGGCGCGCGGCCCGCGAGGCCCGCGACCTGGCCCGCGAGGCCGACGAACGGGCCCGCCTCGAGGCGCAGCGCGCGGGGCTCGTCGCCCGCGCCTACCGCCCGGCCCGCGCCGCGGCGCTCGGCGGCAGCTTCACCGCCCTGGCCCACGCGGCGCGGCAGGCCGACGCGAAGGGCCTCGAGGCCCTCCCCGAGCAGGTCCGCGACGCGGCGCTCGCCGCCGGCCGTTGGGCGGAGGAGGCCACGGGCCGCGCCCCGCGGCCCGACGGCGCGCCCGACTGGGCCGGCATCGCCGCCGACATGGACGCGCTCGCCGCCGCGCCGCCGCGCGGGATCGGGGTCAGCCTCACCCTGGGCTTCCTCGCGCTCGGCCGGCCGACGCTGGCCCTGCTCGAGGCGGACGCCCTGGACCCGGCGGCCGCCGCCGACCCGCTCGAGCGGCTGGCCCTGCACCTGCTCCGCGGCCTGGCCCTGAACGGCGCCGGCTACCGCCGCCTGGCGCTCCTCGAGGTCGAGGCCGGCCTCGACGGGTCGGGGCTCCAGGGCGTCGAGGTCGGGGGCCTGACGGTGAGCGGCGCCCAGGTGCTCGGCGGCGCCCACCTCGCGCTGGCCGCCTTCCACCTGCGCGAGGAGGACCACGCCGCGGCCGACCGCGAGCTGGCGCTGGCCCTGCGCGCCTGGCCGGAGAGCCCGGTGGCCACGTACCTCACCGGCGAGCAGCTCCTCGCCTCGGGCGAGCGCGAGCGCGCCGCCGCGTCGCTGGAGGCCGCCGTCGCGGGCGGGGGCGAGGACGCCGAGTGGCTGGCCGCCCAGCTCGCCGCGCGCGCCCGGGGGATCCGCGACGGGACGGTCGACGCCGACGACGGCCTCCTCGGCGACCCGGTCTTCCTCGCCCGCCTGGCCCTCCACGCCCTGTGGAAGGCCGCCGAGCGCTCGCCCGAGGCCGCGCGCGTCAGGGCCGAGGCCGACCGCGCGCGGGCGCTCTGCGCGGACCTGCTCGGGCGCCTGCCGCGGCTGGAGTGAGTCGGGCTACTTCTTGGGCTTGCCCAGGAACTTGCCCAGGAAGCTCTTGGCCTTGAGCATCATCTGGCCGCTCTTGAGCGTGCTCTCGAGGTCCGCCTCGAGCTGCTTGGCGCCGTGGTAGCGGTCGCGCTGCTTCTTCTCCAGGCACTTGAGGACGATCGTCGCCACGCCCTTCGGCACGTTCGGGTTCAGCTCGCTCGGGTCCTTCGGCTTCTCGCTCACCACCTGCTTGATGATCTGCCGCGGGTCCTTGCCCCCGAACGGCGGCTGTCCGGTGAGCAGGAAGTAGAGGCTCGCGCCGAGCGAGTAGATGTCGCTCGTGACGTTGACGTCGCCGTGGCCGCCGCGCGGCTGCGCCTGCTCGGGGGGCATGTACGACGGCGTGCCCAGGATCAGCCCCTTGTCGGCCCCGGACAGGTGCTCGGTCACCAGCCCGAAGTCGATCAGCAGCGCCTTGTAGGGCTGCGTGCGCTGGTCGAGCATGATGTTCTGCGGCTTGAGGTCGCGGTGGTAGGTGCGCTGCGAGTGCACGTAGGCCAGCGCCGACGCGATCTCCTTGCCCACGCGCACGGCCAGCAGCGGCGGCATGGGGCCGTGCTTGAGCACGTGGCTGCGCGTCTCCGTGCCCTTGATCAGCTCCATGGAGTAGTAGGTCAGCCCCTGCTCCACGCCCGCGTCGAACATGCGCACGATGTGCGGGTGGTCGAAGCGGATCAGGACCTTGACCTCGTCGAGGAAGCGCTGCGTCTCGCGCGGGTCGGCCTTGTTCTCGAGCATGACCTTGAGGGCCAGGTTGCCCTCGTAGCCGCGCTCGCGCGCCAGCGACTTGATCACGCCGCCCGGCTCGACCTCGAGGACCACGCCGAAGGCCCCGCGCGCGATCTCGGTCACGACCTTGTAGTCGCCGATCGAGAAGCCGTCGAAGCCCTGGCGCATCTTCAGCCGGCGCTGGAACTCGTCGCGCGTGAGCGGCCCCCCGCCCTTCTTCGACTTCACGCCCGGCATGAGCCGGTTGCTCTTCTGCTGCTCGGCGGGGCTCACGTCGCGCCCGAGCCGCAGGTCGACCTCGATCGGTCCGGTGTCCGACTTCCGCGGCTCGTCCTTCAGCACGAGCGTGGGCTCGGCGTAGATGTCGTCCTCGGGCGCGTCCTTCAGCACCAGCGTGGGCTGGCCGAGGAGCGCGTCCTCGTCCGTCGCCACCGGCTCGTCGGCGAGGACCATCGTCGGCTCGGCGAAGAGCCGCTCCTCGTCGGTCGGCGCCGGCTCGTCGCGGAGCATCATCGTCGGCTCGGCGAAGATCGCGTCGTCCGACGACTCCGAGAGCACGACCGGCGCCGGCGCGTCGTCGTCGCGCAGCACCAGGGTCGGCTGCGCCAGCAGGCCCTCCTCGTCGTCGGGCTCGTCGCGCAGCCGGATCGTCGGCTCCTCGTAGGTGGAGTCGTCCGACGCGTTGGGGTCGAAGCCCTCGTCGGGGACGCGCAGCACGTCGGTGCTGGCGCCCATGACCTCCTCGTCGTCGAGCGGGACGGCCAGCGCGTCGCCGTCGTCGGGCGGCAGCGGCAATATGTCCGAGTCGGAGAGGTCCCGCCCGGCCCGCGCCGCCCGCCCCGACGACGGCGCGGGCGGCGTGCCGGGGACCGGCAGCGGCTCGAGCCTGGGGGCGCCGGGCTGCCGGAGCCGCTGGTTGAACTCGGCGACCAGCCGCCGCCGCCCGGCCGCGTCGATCAGGCCGCCCTGCTCGAGCAGCAGGTCGAGCGAGCGGCCGGGGAACTGGAGGGCCAGCTTGAGCGCCCGGTTCAGGCCGCCGGCGTCCACCAGGCGCAGGGCCAGGGCCAGCCGGGCGATGACCTCGTCGCGGCGGTCCACGTCAGCGGACCTCTTCGTCGGCGAGCGCCGTCGGCGGCGCCGGGCCTGCCGCCGTCGGCGCGGGCTCCGGCTCGAGCGGGGCGAAGATCGCGCCCGGGACGACGTCGCCGAAGAAGGGCGTGAGGATGATCAGCGGGCTGAGGAAGATCAGGCTCGAGAGCAGGTTCCAGGTCGTGCCCGGCCCCCACTCGGTCTCGACCGTCTCGACGTAGGGCCGGTAACCAGGCAGCTTGACCTCGACCACGTACTCGCAGCCGATCACGGTCGACGCCTTGAACTTGCACGGCGTGCGCCCGACCGGCTCGCCGTCGACGAACACCTCGGCGCCGTAGGGCGCCGAGTGGACGGTCACGCTCTGACAGCCCACGACCAAGGCGAGCAGGACCACCCACAACCGGCGCATGGCAGGAGGGTAGCGCACCCGCGCGGGGTTGGCGAGGCCGCCCGCGCGCTGCGGTGGCCGCGCCCTCGGGCGCCTGGTACACTCGCCGCCGGGCCACGTCCCCCGGGGTGGAATGTCCGAGCTGACCCCGCCATGCGCGTGCGGCTCGGCCGTGGAGGTGACCACGGTCGAGGTGGCCCAGACCACCCGCTGCCCGGCCTGCGCGGCGGAGGCGGTCGCGCGCCGCGTCTACGCCGTCGGCAAGGGGGAGCTCCCCCCCGACCTGACCCCGCTGCGCAACCACGCCCGCCGCCAGCTCTCCGCCAACGACACGGTCGACCTCGGCGGCCTGGCGGCGCCCGCCGCCGCCACGCGCGTGACCCTGGCCGAGGATCCGAGCGAGCCCTTCGTCCACTTCGAGGACTCGGGCTCGATCGGCCTGCCGCGCCCGGCGGCGGACGCCACCGGCCGCGTCGAGGCGCCGCCGCCGGCCGACGTCCTGCCGGTCAACACGCCCCTGGGCGTCTACCGGATCCTGGCCGTCCTCGGCCAGGGCGGCATGGGGGTGGTCTACAAGGCGCACGACACCTCGCTCGACCGCTTCGTCGCGCTCAAGGTCCTCAACCCGGACCTGTGCAAGAACCAGCAGTTCATCGAGCGCTTCGAGCGCGAGGCCAAGGCCTGCGCGGCCCTGTCGCATCCCAACATCACGCACATCTACGCGATCGACCGCCAGCGCCACTACTTCGTCATGGAGCTCGTCGACGGCGAGAACCTCGCCGACCTCGTCAAGCGCGTGGGCCCGCTCCCCGTGCCGCGGGCGCTCGACTGCACCCGCCAGGCGGCGCGCGGCCTGCGCGCCGGCGCGGCGCTGGGGATCATCCACCGCGACATCAAGCCCTCGAACCTGCTCGTCAGCGCCGAGGGGCAGCTCAAGATCACCGACTTCGGCCTGGCCAAGGCGTTCATCGACCGGAACCCGGGCCTGACGTCGACCGGCGTCGTCATGGGGACGCCGCTGTTCATGTCGCCCGAGCAGGGGCGCGGCAGCCCGATCGACGCCCGCTCCGACATCTACTCGCTCGGCGCGACGCTGTTCTTCATGCTCTACGGCTGCCCGCCCCACGAGGCGGACTCGCCGATCGCGATCATCCTCAAGCATCTGAGCGACCCCGTGACCTTCCCCGAGCGCGCCGACGTGCCCGAGGCGGTCAAGGCGCTCGTCGGGCGCATGATGGAGAAGGACGTCGGCCGCCGCGTGGCCGACTACGACGCGCTCCTCGCCGACCTCGACCGCGTCGACCGCGGCGAGGCGCTCCAGGCCGAGACCCCGCGCCGCGTCGTCGTCCTGCAGGCGCGGCCGACGACGCGCACGCGCAGCATGTTCAAGGCGGGCAAGCTGTCGGTCGCGCGCACGAACCTCAAGCTCGGGCGCAAGGACAAGGCCATGTCGCTGCTCGAGGAGGCGATCGCCGACGGCGACCCCTCCCTGCGCGCCGAGGCGGCCACGCTGCTCATCGAGCTCTACGAGGAGCAGAAGGACCTCGACGGCGTGCGCCGCATGGCCGAGGCGATCCTGCAGGACCCGAGCGACCCGGCCCTGAGCGCCTTCGCCTCCTGGAAGCTGGCGGACCTCGAGGAGCGCGCCGCCCTGGCCGCGGTCAGGCGGGCGCTGGCCCGCTACGAGGCGATCCTGAAGGAGCCGCCCGACGACCTGCCCCGGGCCATGATCGAGCAGCAGGTCAAGCGCCTCCGCGCGCACCTGGCCCAGGCCGAGCGCGAGGCCGGGGCCACGCAGGTGATGCTCGGCCCCAAGACCCCGGTGTGATCGCCGGCCACGGCGCTGGGCGTGGCGCGCTCGACTCGGATCGGGCGAGCTTCCCAGTCGACACCGGGGCCGCCTCCGCCGAGAATCCAGGAGACAGGCAGGCCGGGGCGGCGCGTCCCGGGTGCCATGCCAACCGACACGAGAGCCGAAAGCCCCCGCTTGAGCGACCACCCCGACGACCTCGACGACGCCGACGACGACTCGCCGCCGAAGGCCCCGCCCCGCGACCGCCACACGCCCCAGCCCACCGCGCCCAAGGTCGAGCGCGCCGTCCTGGCCGCCGTCCTGGACAAGGACAAGCGCACCGACGACCCCCGGGCGAAGAAGGACGACCCGCTCGAGGAGCTCGCCTCGCTGGCCAAGACGGCCGGCGTGCAGGTGGCGCCCGAGCGCGTCATCCAGCGCCGCGAGCGGCCCGACGTGGCCACCTACCTGGGCAAGGGCAGCGTCGAGCGCCTGGGCGAGGTCGTCGCGCAGGAGGGCGCCAACGTCGTCATCTTCGACAACGACCTCACGCCCGGCCAGCGGCGCAACCTCGAGAAGGTCATCAAGGTCAAGATCATCGACCGGACCGAGCTGATCCTCGACATCTTCGCCCAGCACGCCCGCAGCACGCAGGCGCGGCTGCAGGTCGAGCTGGCGCAGGCCGAGTACTCGCTCCCGCGCCTGCGCGGCCTCTGGACCCACCTCGACACCGGCGTCGGCCGCCGCGCCGCGGGCGAGAAGCAGATCGAGGTCGACAAGCGCCTGCTCCGCATCCGCATCCAGGAGATCAAGCGCGAGCTGGAGCAGATCCGCCTGCGCAAGGAGCGGCAGGTCAAGGCCCGCGAGCTGTTCACGGTGGCGATCGTCGGCTACACGAACGCCGGCAAGTCGACGCTCATGAACCGGCTCACGCGGGCCGAGGTCTACGTGGCCGACAAGCTCTTCGCGACGCTCGACACGCGCACGAAGCCCTGGGAGGTCGGCCCGAACCGCATCGTGCTCCTCTCCGACACGGTCGGGTTCATCCGCCAGCTCCCGCACCACCTCGTCGAGTCGTTCCACGCGACCCTCGAGGAGGTGATCACGGCCGACCTGCTCCTGCACGTCGTGGACGCCAGCGACCCGGGCGCCCTCGACCAGGTGAAGGCCGTGCGCGACGTCCTCGACAGCCTGGGCGCCGGCGACAAGCCCGAGCTCATGGTGCTGAACAAGGTCGACCGCGTCGACCAGCCCGAGCTCCTGCCCTACCTCGAGCGGCGCTTCGCCCGCTCCGTGCGTGTCTCGGCCCTCGCCGGCCAGGGCGCCGACGCCCTGCGCGGCCTCGTCAACGAGGCGGCCGCCGCCCGCGAGGGGCGCTGGCGGCTCGAGGTCGACGTGCGCGAGGGCGCGGCGCTGGCCTGGCTCGAGGGCCAGGCCGAGGTCGTCTCGCGCGAGCTGGTCGACGAGACCCTGCGCTTCGAGGTGCGCTGCGGCGACTGGGTGATCGCGGCCGTGCGCTCCAAGGCGCGCGACCGCGACGGGCTGCGCATCGAGCGCCTCGACGCGCCGGCCGCCGTGGGCCTGGCGACCGACGGCCTGCGCCGCGACGTCGACGAGGACGGCCTGCCGGTCTCGCCCGCCCCGGCCCCCCAGCCCGCCGACGACCTCGACGACCTGGGCGACGACGACGGCGACGACGGGCCGGACGGCGACGACGAGGCCGTCGACGGCGAGCTGGCGGCCGACGAGGGCCCCCGCGCCGCCGCCGCCGGCGGCTTGACGGCCCCCCTGCGCGGCCTCCACCGGCACAAGAAGCGGCGCCGGCGGTGAGCCGCCGGCGCTGACGACCGTGGGGCGCGACTGGACCTGGAAGGTGCCCGACCCGGCGGCGAACGCGCGCCTGCACCTGCGCTACGAGCCCGGCGGCTGGGGGGACGTCCTCAAGGGCGTCTGGGCCGTGGCCGCCGCGGCGGCGCTCGCCCGGGGGCGCGCGGTCGTGCGCGTCCTCGACCCGTTCGCCGGCGCCCCCGACTACCCGCGCGTCGCGGCCACCGCCGCCCGCCTCGAGGGGCTCCGCGCCGTCGACGACCCCGGCGTGCGGTCCTTCCTCGACCTCGCCGGCCCCACCGCCGCGGGCGGGCCGCTGCCGTCGACGGCGTCGCTGGCCGCCGCCGCCGCCCGCGCGGCGGGCGCGCGCCCGGCGCTCGAGGTGTTCGACCTCGACCCCGACCGCCGCGCCGCCTGGGCCGGCCGGGCCGACGTCCTCGACCTCGCCTCGGGCGACGAGGCGCTCGAGCGCCCGGCCGACCTCGTCCACGTCGACCCCTACGACCTCCTGGCCGACTGGCCGCGCGTCGGCCCGCGCCTGGCGGCCCGCCCCCCGGACGACCCGGCGCTCCTCGTCATGTACGCCTTCAACCGCGCGCCGCGCGGCGCCGCCGCCCTGCGCGACTACCGCGCCTGGCGCGCCGACCTGGCCCGCGCCCTCGGCCCGCGCGCGCTCCTCGTCGGCCGCGTCCCGTCGGACCCGGTCCTGCCGCGCGCCTGGCACGAGGCGCTCCTCGCCGGCCCGCCGGCCGCCGTCGCGCCGCTGGCCGCGCCGCTCCGCGCGGCCACGACGGCCCTCGCCCGGCACCTGTCCGACGCCGGCTGCTTCGAGGGCCCCGGGTAGACTGGCGGCGTGCAGACCCCCTTCACGCGCCACGTCGGCATCGAGGTCCCGCTCATCTGCGGGGCCATGTACCCCTGCTCGAACCCCGAGCTCGTCGCCGCCGTGTCGGCCGCCGGCGGGATCGGGGTCGTCCAGCCGATCTCGCTCTCCTACGTCCACGGCCACGACCTGCGCGAGGGGCTGCGGCTGATCGCGCGGCTGAGCGGCGGGCGGCCGCTCGGCTTCAACGCGATCGTCGAGCAGAGCTCGCGCATCTACGAGGACCGCATGCGCCGCTGGGTCGACGTGGCGCTCGAGGAGGGGGTGCGCTTCTTCGTCACCGCGCTGGGCAACCCGCGCTGGGTCGTCGAGCGCGTCCACGCCGCGGGCGGCGTCGTCTACCACGACGTCACCGAGCGGCGCTGGGCGGAGAAGGCGCTCCAGGGCGGCGTCGACGGGCTGATCTGCGTCAACGCCCGCGCCGGCGGGCACGCCGGCGCGCGCACGGCCGAGGCGCTGCTCGACGAGCTGCGCGACCTCGGCGTCCCGCTCGTGTGCGCGGGCGGCATCGGCGACCCGGCCGCGTTCAGGGCCGCGATCGACCTGGGCTACGCCGCCTGCCAGCTCGGGACGCGGTTCATCGCCACCGACGAGTGCCGCGCCCACGCCGACTACAAGGCGGCGATCGTGCGCGCCCGGCCCGACGACATCGTCTTGACCGAGCGCATCTCCGGCGTGCCCGTGGCCGTGATCAACACGCCCTACGTGCAGGCCGTGGGCACGCGCGCCGGCCGCGTCGGGCGCCTGCTCCTGCGCGGGCGCAAGACGAAGCACTGGGCGCGCCTGTTCTACAGCCTGCGCTCGGTCTGGCAGCTCAAGCGCGCGTCGCTCCAGGGCGCGCGCTACCAGGACTACTTCCAGGCCGGCAAGAGCGTCGGCGGGATCGACGGCATCGAGCCGGCGGGCGAGGTCGTGCGCCGCTTCGCCGCCGCGCTCGCGGCCGACGCGGCGACCCCCGACGCGGCGTGATCGCCCGGCCGGCCCCCTGGCGTCAGGAAGCGGACTCCTCCGCCGCCAGGTCGCGCCCGGTGATCAGCCGCCCGGCGGCGATCAGCGCCGCCAGGTCGTTGGCCATGCGCTCGGCCTCGGGCCCGCGGAAGCGGGCCAGGACCGTCCAGCGCTGCCGCTTCACGAGCACCCCCGCGAGCCCGCCCTCGGCGAACACCCGCACCCGGTCCTTCATCACCCTGCCCCCTTCGCGCGCCCCGCGCGTGCCGGACATATCGGCAGGCGCGGCCCGGTCCTTGCGCCGTCGCAGGCGTCGAGTGGGAGCCTGGCGACACGCCCGGGCGCCGGGCCAGCGTCGGCACCCACCCCTCCGAGGGAGGCGACGGGCCGCCGTGACCACGTGCTTCGTGCCGCCGCGGTGACTCCGGGCCGCGCCCTTGCGGCGGGGTCAGCGTCTCCTAGAGTGGACCTGGGGTCCGGCGCGCCCGTGCCCCGGGGGGAGACGCGGAGGACCGTGTCTCGAGCCGGCGCACTCCCCCTGGTCGCGGTCGCCGCGGCCCTCCTGGCCGCAGGCTGCGCCGACCACGCGCGCCGCAGCTACCTCGACGAGGTCGTCGACGACCTCCCGGGCGCCCCCGCCGACCGCGACGCGCGGGTCGAGGCGGGCGAGCACATGCGCGCGCTGGCCGACGCGGCGGCGGTGACGACGCAGCTCACGCTCACGGACTGCATGCGCATGGCCCTGGTCAACTACCAGCGCCTGGTCGCGCGCGGCGAGCGCCTCCTCCAGGCCGACACGCTGCGCGCCGAGGCGATCACGACGCTCCTCCCCCGCGCCGGCTTCAACCTCTCCTACCGCCGCGACTCGAACCCGGTCGAGTTCGGGGGCGAGGTCTTCCTCCCCCAGACCCGGCTCGAGCACTCGGTGTTCGTCACCCAGCCGCTCTTCGACGCCCGCGCCCTGCCGGGCTACCGGCTGGGCGCGGCCACGCGCCGCGTGGAGGCGCTCGCGCTCGACGACGAGCGCGACGAGGTCCTCTTCCAGGTGGCCGCGGCCTTCTACGAGGTGCTTGGCCTCGACCGCGACCTCGACGCCCTGCGCTCGACGCTCGAGCAGGTCGACGAGCAGCTCCGGGTGCTGGAGGCGCGCCTCGAGGTGGGCGAGGCGCAGCCGCAGGAGGTGCTCCTCGCCCGGGCGCGCCGCGCGGAGGTCGAGGTCGACCTCGTCCAGGCGCAGCTCGACCGCGACCGCACCCGCGCGCGGCTCGCCCGCCTCACCGGCGCGCCGGCGGCCCAGGCGCTCCACGACACCCTCGAGGTCGAGCGGCCGGGGGGCGACGTCGATGTGCTCGTGGCGCGCGCGCTCGCGACCCGCCCCGCGCTCGGGGCGGCCCAGGCGGAGGTCGACGCGGCCGCCGAGCGGGGAAACCTGATCCTCGCCGAGTATCTCCCGCTCGTCACGCTGGACTTCACCTACTTCACGCGCGCCGTGGGCGGCTTCAACCAGTTCCTCGACTGGACCGCCGCCGTGAACCTGCAGTGGACCGCCCTCGACGGCGGCTCGCGCGAGGTGCGCCTGGCCCGCCAGCGCTCGATCCAGCGCGAGCGCGCCCTGCTCGCGGCCGACCTCGCCGACGAGGTGCGCCTGCAGGTGATCGACGCCGCCCTGGCCTTCGCCGCCCTCGACCGCGCTCAGACGGCGCTCGAGGCCCGCCGGCGCGCCGCCCGCGGGGCGCAGGAGCTGGCCAGCCTCCAGTTCCAGGCCGGCGAGGCGACGAACCTCGACGTGCTCGTGGCCGTCGCCGAGCGCCAGGACGCCGAGCGCAACCAGGTGCGCGGCGAGTTCGCCCGCAAGCTGGCCGCCCTGCGCATCTGGCTGGTCACGGGCGAGATCACCCGCTCGCCGCCGGCGCGCCGCCTGCTGGAGCGCGCCCGGTGAGGCGCCTCCTGCCCCTCGTGTGCCTGCTCGCCGCCTGCGGCGCCGACGCCGCGACGCCGCAGCCGCGGCGCGCCGTGCCGGTCCGCGCGCTCGAGGTCGCCCCGCGCGAGCTCGTGCGCACCTACACCGAGCTGGCGACGCTGCGCGCGCCGGCCTCGGTTGACGTCGCCCCGGAGGTGCCCGGCCGGATCCTGGCCCTGCCCTTCGACGAGGGCGACCGGGTCGAGGCGGGCGACGTCGTGGTCGAGCTCGACGCCACGCTCGTGGCCGCCCAGACGCGAGAGGCGCGCGCGCGCGCCGCGCAGGCGCGCGCCGGGCTGGCCGAGGTCGAGGCGCGCGTCGCGGCCAGCCAGGCCCTCGTGCGCGAGGCCGAGGCCGGGCGCACGGCCGCGCAGGACGCGTTCGAGCGCCGCCGCCAGCTCCTCGAGCGCCAGGCCACGCCGCTGGCGGCCTTCCAGGAGGCCCGCGACCAGCTCGCCATGGCCGAGGCCCGCGTCGCCGCCGCCGAGGCCGACCTCCTCTCCACCCGCGCCATGCTCGGCGGGCGCGGCGCCGCCGTCGAGGTGGCCGAGGCGGCGGTCGCCGTGGCCGAGGCCGCCCTCGAGCGGCACACGATCGCGGCGCCGCTGCCGGGCGTCGTCGTGGCGCGCGGCGCGGACCCGGGGGCCATGCTCGCCGTGGGCCAGGCCGTCCTGCGCATCGAACCCACCGACCCGCTCAGGGCCGAGGTGAACCTCCCCGAGCGCCTGGCGGGCCTCGTCGCGCGCGGCGACCGCGTCGACGTGCGCACCGACGCGGACGCGCTCGTGGGGCGCGTCCGCCTCGTCGCGCCCGCCGTGGCCCCCGACACGCGCACGGTGAAGGTCGAGGTCGACGTCGACAACCCCGACGGCCGCCTGCGCCCGGGGACGTTCGCCCGCGTGACCTTCGCCCTCGAGCGCCGCGCGGCCGCCCTGGCCGTCCCGGAGCACGCCGTCCGCCGCGACGTCGACGGGCGCGCCTCGGTGCTCGTCGTCGAGGGCGGCGTCGCTCGCGCCCGGCCAATCGAGCTGGGCCTCGCCGCCGGCGGCTGGGTCGAGGTGCGCCGCGGCCTGACCGCCGGCGAGCAGGTGGTCACCCTCGGCGCGGCCACCGTCGCCGACGGCACGCCGGTGGCCGCGGCCCGCGACGAGGTGGGCCCGTGAAGGTCTCGCGGGTCGCGATCGACCGCCCCGTCCTCACGCTCGTGCTCGGGATCTCCACCGTCTTCTTCGGCGCGATCGGCTACGCGGGCATGGGCCTCGACCTCTACCCCGAGATCGAGCTTCCGGTGGTGACGGTCACGGCCGCGCTCGAGGGCGCCAGCCCGGAGGTGGTCGAGCTCTCGCTCACGAAGGTGATCGAGGACGAGGTGGCCACGCTCGACCGGATCGAGTCGATCACCTCGCGCTCGGCGTTCGGCACCGCCACCGTGATCGTCGAGTTCACGCTCGAGCGCGACATCGACGTCGCGGTGCAGGAGGTCCGCGACCGGGTGGCCGCGGCGCAGCGCTTCCTGCCGGAGGACATGGACCCGCCGATCATCCAGAAGATCAACATCGCCGACCAGCCGATCCTGTGGCTCTCCGCCTCGACCACCGGCGACTACTGGACCATGGCCCGCTGGGCCGACCGCGTGGCCGAGGACCGGCTCGCGCAGCTCGAGGGCGTCGGCGCGGTGGTCCTCGGCGCCTTCCGCAACCGCGCCTACCGCGTGTGGCTCGACCCGCTGGCGCTCGCCGCGCGCGGCCTGGACCCGGCCGACGTGGCCGAGGCGATCCGCGCCGAGCACGTCGAGGCGCCGGCCGGCCGGGCCGAGGGCCCGCGCCGCGACGTGACCCTCCGGGTCATGGGCGAGTTCGAGTCGGCCGAGGCGCTCGGCGCCCTGATCCTGCGCGGGGGCGCCCGCCCCGTGCGCCTCCGCGACGTCGCCACGGTCGAGGCGGGCCTCGAGGACGCGACCTCGCTGGCCATGTTCAACGGCCGCCCGGCCCTGGGCCTGGGCGTGCGCAAGCAGTCGGGCGCCAACACCGTCGCCGTGGCCGAGCGCGTCAAGGCCGCCCTCGCCGACCTGCAGGCCTCGGCGCCCCCGGGCGTCGAGGTCGGGCTGGCGTTCGACGCGTCGCGGTTCATCCGCGCCTCGATCACGGGCGTGCAGTTCGACCTCGTGTTCGGCGCCGTGCTCACGGTGCTCGTCGTGTCGCTCTTCCTCCGCTCCGGCCGCGCCACGCTCATCACCGCCGTCGCGATCCCGACCTCGATCGTCTCCACCTTCGCGCTCATGCAGGCGGCCGGGTTCACGATGAACAACGTGACCATGCTCGGCCTGTCGCTGGCCGTCGGCCTGGTGATCGACGACGCGATCGTGGTCGTCGAGAACGTCTACCGCCACCTCGAGGAGGGCCTGCGCCCGGTCGAGGCGGCGCGCGCGGCCATGGGCGAGATCGGCTTCGCCGTGGTCGTGACCACGATCTCCCTCGTGGCCGTGTTCGTGCCGATCGCCTACATGCGCGGGCTGATCGGCCGCTTCTTCTTCCAGTTCGGGCTGACCGTCTCCTTCGCCCTGATCGTCTCCACCGTGATCGCGCTGACGCTCGCCCCCATGCTGGCCTCGCGCCTGCTCCGGCGCGCCGACCAGGACGCGCGCCGCCACGACCTGCCCGCGGCCGCCGCCGCGGTCGGCCTCGGGCTCGTCCTCGGCGGGCTGGTGTGGCGCCTCCTGGGCGGCTGGCGCGAGGCGCTGCTCGTGGCCCTGGCCTTCGCCGCCTTCGCCGCCCTGCGCCCCGTGTTCGAGCGGGCCTTCGCCGGGCTCGAGGCGCGCTACCGCGCCGCCCTCCCGCACGTCCTGCGCCGCCGCGGGCTCACGGTCGTCGTCGCCGGCGCGGCCTTCGTGGGCGCCATGGTCCTGGCCGGCTCGCCCCTCGTGGCCAAGGAGTTCGCCCGCCAGGCCGACGAGGGGCGCTTCCTGGTGCGCTTCGAGGCGCCGCTCGGGACCAGCCTCGAGGCCACGCACACACTCGCTCGGGAGGTGGACGCCATCCTCGGCCAGCAGCCGGAGATCGCCACGCGCTTCGTCGCCAGCGGCTTCGGTATCGGGGCCGCGCCGCAGGGGAACACGGGCGTGGCCTTCGTCAACATGGTCCCGCTGGCCGAGCGCGCGCGGACGCAGCAGCAGGTCATGGCCGTCCTGCGCGCGGAGCTGAACCGGGTCGCCGGGCTGGCGGTGTTCGTCGACGTGATCTCGCCCTTCGCCGGCGGCCAGCGGACCACCGACGTGCAGTACGTCCTGCGCGGGCCGGACCTCGCGCGCCTGGCGCAGGCGGGCGTGGAGCTGGAGGACCGCCTCGAGGCGCTCGGCGGCTACGTCGGCGTCGACGTCGACCTCGACCTCGTCCGGCCCGAGGCGCGGGTGCGGCTCGACCGCGAGCGGGCCGAGCTCCTGGGCGTCTCCGCCCGCCGCGTGACCGACGTGATCAACACCTTCATGGGCGGGCAGGACGTGGCCTTCCTGCGCGAGGAGGGCGACCGCTACGACGTGCGCCTGCGCGCGCAGCGCGACCTCAACGTGCGCCCACAGGACCTCTTGAACATGCCCGTGCGCTCGCAGGCCGGCGGGGTGGTGGCGCTGGGCAACGTCGTCGCGGTCGAGGAGGGCGTGGGGCCCAACGTGATCACCCGCTACGACCGGCAGCGCTCGGCGACGCTCTACGCCAACCTCGTCGACAAGCCGCTGGGCCAGGCCGTGGGCGAGGTCGAGGCGGCGATCGCCGCCGCGCTGCCCGACGACGGGCTCTACGGGGCCGTGCCGGCGGGCCAGACGCGGAACTTCCGCGACGCCTTCCGCCTCCTCGCCGCGGCGCTCGGCCTGTCGCTCGTGATCGTCTACCTGGTGCTCGCGGCGCAGTTCGAGTCGTTCCTGCACCCGCTGACGATCCTCGCCGGCCTGCCCCTGGCCGCGACCGGCGTCGTCCTCGGCCTGGCGCTCACCGGGCTGTCGCTCGACGTGTTCAGCTTCATCGGCGTGATCATGCTCGTGGGGATCGTGGCGAAGAACGGCATCCTGCTCGTCGACCTCACCCAGCGCCTGCGCGCGCAGGGGCTGCCGCGCGACGAGGCGCTGCGCCGGGCCGCCCCCGTGCGCCTGCGGCCGATCGTCATGACCGCCGTGACCACGGCCGCGGGCATGGTGCCGGTCGCCCTGGCCTTCTCGGCCGGCGGGGAGACGCGCGCGTCGATGGGCGTGGCCGTGATCGCGGGCATGCTCAGCGCCACCCCGCTCACGCTGCTCGTCCTGCCGTCGGTCTACGCCCTGCTCGACGACGCGGTCGCCTGGGCCGCCGCGC
>JAHBXY010000210.1 GCA_019636275.1 Planctomycetota bacterium
CGCGGTCGCCGGTGGCGCGGGTGAGCGTCTGGCCGTCTACCGCGAGGCGCTCGCCCGCGCGCTCGAGCTGACGCCCGACGCCCTCGCCGCCCGCCAGGGCGCGCTCCGCTTCCTCGACCCGGCGGCGGTGGGCTGCGCCGGGCACTGGCCCGCCGCCGCCACGGCCGTGTGGGGGCACACCGTCCTCGCCGACGCGCGCGTGGACATCTGCCAGGTCCGCGCCGAGGACGCGCCGAAGCTCCGCTGCCACGCGGGCGGCGCCTGCGACCCCAAGGGCTGCGACGTCTACCGCAAGGGGCGCTACCACTGCGAGACCTGCCTGCCCACGGACCCGCCCGACGGCTTCCGCTGCCTCGAGCTCGAGGGGGTCCACTTCGACTTCGACCGCGCGTTCGTGCGCCCCGACGGGTTCGCCACCCTGGGCGAGGTCGCGCGCCTGCTGGCCGAGGGCCCCGGTCGCCGGTCCATGATCTACGGCCACACCGACCCGGCCGGCGACGACGCCTACAACAAGGGCCTGAGCGAGCGGCGCGCCCGCGCCGCGCTGGCCGTGCTCACCCACGACGCGGCCGCCTGGGAGGCCCTCTGGACGCGCGAGAGCTGGGGGAGGCCCGTGGTCGAGGTCATGGCGGCGACGACCGGCCTCCCGGCCACGACGCCGCGGCGCGCCCTGATCGAGGCCTATCACCGGGCCGCCGTCCCCGAGCCCGCGCGGGCCGAGCGCTTCCACGACTTCGGGGGCGGTCACCGGTCCATGGGCTGCGGCGAGCTGAACCTCCTCGCGACCGACGAGGAGAGCCGCCGCGTCGTCGTCATGGTCTACGAGCCCGCCTTCGCGCCGCGCGGCCTGCCTTGCCGGGTGGGCGACCTCAAGCCCTGCTTCGCGAGCGTGCGCCCCGTCCCCGCCACGCCGCCCGGGGCCGACCCGCAGCCGGCGTTCCGCTGCGCCGTCTACCGCCGGCTCGCCGCGCAGTGCTCGTGCCGGCAGGCCCCGCAGGCGCCGCCGCCCGACAAGCCCCTCGTCCGCGTCCTCCTCACCGGCCTGTCGTTCGAGACGGAGAAGGCGTTCCTCCTCCCGGGCGCGCTGGGGGCCATGCGCGCGCTGCGCCGCCTCTACGTCGAGCACGCGCCCCAGGCGGTCCTCGTCGTCGGCCACACCGACCGGGCCGGGCGCGCCGCGTACAACCTCACGCTCTCG
Source organism: Planctomycetota bacterium (assembly GCA_019636275.1). Taxonomy (GTDB): domain Bacteria; phylum Planctomycetota; class J058; order J058; family J058; genus JAMLIC01. The sequence continues at coordinate 1,199 of JAHBXY010000210.1, forward strand.
CGCGAGCGCGCCGACGCGACGGGCGCGTTCCTGCGCGACGACGTGGACGCCTGGCTGGCGTTCTATCGCGAGGGGCGCCCGGCCGGACTCGCGTGGGGCCTCCGGGAGGACCAGCACATGCTGTCGCACCTCGCGGACGACGACGGCCCCTTCTACGTGAAGACCGTGGATGGGCTGGCCGGCCCGGGCACGACCGAGGCCGTCCGCCGCTTCCAGGCGTGGTCCCGGGCGCGAGGCGCGGCCGTGCGCCAGGACGGGGTCATGGACGCGGCGACGCGCCGCGACCTCGTCGCCGCCTACATGGCGACGGACGGGGCCACGCTGCCCGACGGGGCCCGCCTCGAGGCGCACGGGTGCGGCGAGCATCACCCCGCGGTCGAGACGCCCGACGGCGTCGCCGAGCCCGAGAACCGCCGCGTCGAGGTCTTCTTCTTCCCGGGCCTGGTCGAGCCGCCGCCGCGGACGCCTTGCGGCCCGGCACCTTCGGGCTGCCCCGAGCACGCCCGGTGGCTCGCGACCACGGCGCGGACGATCGACCTGCGGCAGGGGCTCTCGACGCTGCGGCTCCGCGTCACGGACGACCTCGGCCAGGCGATCACCGGCGCGGCGGTCCACGTGAACGGCGTCGCCGAGGCGCCGACCGATACCGCCGGGGAGGTGCTCGCGCGCGACCTGCTCCCGGGACGGCACGTCGTGCGCGCGTCGCGACCAGGGTTCGAGCCCGCGGAGCTTCCGGTCGACATCCCGGAGGGGGCGACCGAGGTCCAGGCCGCGCTCACCCTCGTCGCCCGCGCCCTGCGGGTCCAGGTCCGCCACGGCCTCGACGGGGGCCACCCGTTCGGTCGCCTCGTGCTCGAGGGTGACGACGGCAGCGCCCGGCGGCTCGGGCGAGAGCACGCGCGCGCGCAGGACCCCGAGCGGTCCCTGCTCGAGTTCCGCGAGCTGCTCGACGGGGTGCGCTACTCGCTGTATCAGGTCTTCGGGCCGCTCGCGCGCCTGCCGCTGCTCGAGGACGTCCCGGAGTCCGATCTCCGACCAGGTCCGGCGGGCCCTCCGCCCACGCCGAACGCCTCCGCGAGCCCCGAGCTCGTCGCCGCGAGCCGCCCGGCGGTGGGGCGGCGCCCGGCGCGGGACCCCCTGCTCTCCATCGGCGAGCCGGAGGATCGACGGCATGGCTGAGCCTGTGTTCGGTGACGTGACCATGAGCGAGCCCTTCGAGCTGAGGCTCTGGAAGGGCCCCTTCGAGCGCTACGTCGCCCGGCCGTTCCGCAAGGAGGGCGCGCTGGAGTTCCCCACCTGGCGTCCGCACATCCCCCCGGCCGGGCCCGACGCGGCGCTCACGCTGGCCCGCGGCCGCTGGGTCTACGCCTTCGCCGTCGCCGCGAACGACGAACACAATCCGCTCGGCGGCGAAGGGCATGCCTTCCAGCTCGGTATCTCCTGGGTGTTCGAGCTGTTCGTCGCAGGCGACGGGACCATCACCATCCTGTTCGACGCCGCGCGGGAGCTCTCCCAGCGCCCGCTGCCCGGTCCGCTCGAGGACATCGGCGCCGGCGGCGGCAAGCTCCTGCGCCTGCCCACGCGGATCAAGCTGCACAAGCTGAACGCGAACCTCCAGTGGTGCTTCGTCGGTTCACCCGAGCGCTTGTCCGGGGCGGCCGTGCGCACGTTGTGCTCCCGGACCGCCTTCCGCCTGATCCCCGTCCGGCTCGCGGCACCCTCCGCACCGCCGCGGAGCGGCCGGGACGCCGGTACGGTCCTCTATCGGTTGCCGCCGGTCCTCGTGGCCGGCGTCCTCGATCTCGCGACGGTCGGCCCCTCGCTCAACGGGGAGTACCGGCGACGCCGCACGAGCCTGCTCGCCTACACGAACCCGAACGCCGCGGCGGACGACGCCGACCGCGCCGCGTGCGTGGATCGCGAGAAGAAGCGGCTGCTCGCCGAGATCCTCAAGGGGGTCCTTGCCGGCGGCGACCCGGCCGAGATCCGGGGTCACCTCACGCCCGTGGTCCGTGGCTCGTCCACCACGGAGGCGGAGGCCTGGCCCGAGGAGCACGACCAGCAGGTGCGCGCGCTCACCGAGGCCGCCGAGGGGGCGGCCGCGGACGTGGCGCGCTGGCTCGAGGAGCCGCTCTGGGTCGACGTGCTCGAGCCGACGCTCCGCGCGGCCGCCGCGTACGAGCCGTGGCTCGACATCTGGGCCCGCTCGATCGACCAGCTCTGCGACTCGGTCGCGGGACGCTCGCTGCTCGGGCGACACCTCCTCGACCCGAAGCATCCGGCGCACTCCTGGGCCCTGCCCGCCGAGACGCTCCCCCAGGAGGTGTTCGCGGCCGTCCAGAAGTCCGTCCCTGCCGTGATCGCCCTGTGGGTCGAGTACTCCAAGGCCCACGTGGCGCTCCGCCGGCCCCTGGCGGACGTGGCCAAGGGCCTCGAGCGGCTCTCGAATCAGCCGCTGGTGCTCGTGCGCGAGCTCCCGTCCGGCCCCCGGACGGTCCTCACGTCCCGCGGCTACATCACCGTCCAGTTCACGGCCCACCAGCTCGAGGTGGCCTCTCCCGCCGTGTGGGCCCGCTGGGGCGCCGCGGCCGAGCGCCAGCTCCCCAGGGTCCTCGTCCTGGGCGAGGTCGTGAACCTGCTCCTCGGCCTGGACGCGCTCCGGAAGGCGGAGCCCAGGAGCCTCTCGGGCGCCAAGCAGCTCCTGACCGCCGCCGGCTCCGTGGCCACGACGTACGCCGCCTTCCTGACCCTGAGCAAGGCCGAGCGGAGCCTGTCCCACGCCGCCGCCGAGGTCCTCGAGCGGCGGATCAAGGTGGCGAGCGGCGTGGCCGCCGCGATCGACATCGTGTGCAGCATCATCGAGACGCACGAGATGGCCAGGCGCAACGACTACGACGCCATGATCGGCCACACCGTCGTCCGTCTCGGCTCGGCCCTGGTGGCCGCCGGATGCTTCGTGGCCGTGGCCGGCGTCGCGCCCGGCGCCACGATCGTGGGCCTCCCGCTGGCCGCCGCCCTCGAGCTCGCCGGCGCGATCCTCGTGGGCATCGGGACGGTCGTCGTCGTGCTCCAGACCGACTCCGACCTCCAGCTGTTCGCCGCCCACTGCGCGTTCGGGCCGAAGCACGGCGACGGCGCCGCGGAGCTGCCCTGGACCCTGGGCCCCTTTCGCGCCTGGAAGGGCGACCTCGACCGACAGACCCGCATCATCTACTCGCTCATCGCGGGCTTCCGCCTGGCGTCCGTGGACTGGCAGACGTTCCGCGTCATCTACGGCTTCACGCGGCCGGAGTCCAAGCTCCTCCTGCGGATCCACGTCGAATACAACCTGGTGACGCTCGACACCACGGTCGAGGTTCGTCTGGTCGAGGAGCGCCCAGACAGCAGCGAGCTGAAGGTCCAGATCGTGCACGGCTCCGGCAAGCGCGCCGAGCTCGTGCCGATGCTGGGGAGCCATGAGGGGCAACGAGCGCTCACGCTGAAGGTCGTCCCCCCGCGCGACGCGCCGCCCGGCGGGACGTTTCAGACGCACAAGGCGACGGCCTCGGCCCAGCTCCTGCTCGGCGGCCCCGAAGAGGTCGTCCCGCCCTCCAGGAAGTGGGTGACGCTCACCTGGGCCGGGATGAACGGGCCGAACCAGTGGGCCCACGGCATGGCCGAGAGCAAGAACTTCTGATCACGGTCCAGCGGCGTCGCGCGCAGGTCCTCGCTCGTCGTTCGGTCGGGACGCACGCACCACGTGCGTCGGGTGTTGACGAGCCGCCCCGACGTTGACGAAGATCGACGCCCATGCCGCTCCTGGCCCGAGCCCTGTGCCTGGTCCTGGCCGCCCTCGTCGCGCTGGCGGGGGTGTCGCTCGACCTGTGCGCCTGCGACGGCGGGGGCCACGGCCTGTTCTGCGCCGCGCCGCCCGCCGCCGCCGCCGCCGCGGCTGAGCCGGCGGGCTGCTGCGGCACCCCCACGCCCACGCCGCCCGGGCCGGGCGCGCACGACGAGGGCGACTGCGCCTGCCCCGAGGTCGCCTTCGACCTGCCCCCGGCCGCGCCCGAGGGGCCGCCCGCGCCGCTGACGCTCGCGGCGGACGCCGCGACGGCGAGCCCGGTCCTCCCGCTCCTGACGACCTCGCCGGCGCCCGCCCCGTTCGTCGCCCGTGCCCCGCCGCCGAAGCTCCGCCGACACCTCGCGCTCCACGTCCTGCGGTTGTGAGCGGGCCGCGGCCGGGCCCCTCCACGCCCGGCCGCGCCACGCCCCGCCCCCGCCGCGTGCGCGCCGTGCGCCGCCCGGGGCCGGGCAGCCCCTCCTCCGTGGAGCGCCCCCGTGAAGACCCTCCTGCGGCGCGGCCTGTTCGGCCTGCGCGTCCTCCTCGTCCGCATCCGCTTCGTCGGCCTCATGCTCGCCGTGGCCCTGGGCGTCGCGTACTGGGACACCGCCCTGTACGCCCTGCGGCGCCTCGACCGTCCCCCGCCGGCTTCGGCCTCCGACGTCGAGTTCTTCTGCCCCATGGACCCGCAGATCGTGCGCGCCGAGCCGGCGAGCTGCCCGATCTGCGGCATGCCGCTCTCGCGGCGCGCCAAGGGCGCGCCGCCCGAGCTGCCGAAGGGCGTGCTCGCGCGCGTCCAGCTCACGCCCTACCGCGTGGCGCTGGCCGACGTCGGCACGGTCGAGGTGGCGCGCCGCCCGCTCGAGGTGGCGATCGACACGGTCGGCGCGGTCGCGATCGACGAGCGGCGCCTGGCCCGGATCGCCTCGCGCGTGCGCGGGCGCGTCGACCGCCTGTTCGTCGACTTCACCGGCGTCGAGGTGCGCGAGGGCGAGCCGCTCGTGTGGCTCTACAGCCAGGAGCTCTACACGACCGCGCGCGAGCTCCTCGCGGCGCGGACCGCCGGCGGGCCGGTGCTCGAGGCGGCCCGCCGCCGCCTGCTCCTGTGGGGGCTGCGCCCGGCGCAGGTCGAGCGGATCCTCGCCCGCGGCGAGCCGGAGACGCACGTGGAGGTCCTCTCGCCGATCTCCGGCACGGTCGTGTCGAAATCCGTCGTCGCCGGCGACTACGTCGACGAGGGCACGCAGATGTACACGGTGGCCGACCTGTCGGTCCTGTGGATGGTCGCCCGCGTCTACGAGGACGAGGCGCCGCTCGTGCACCTCGGGCAGCCGGTGGAGATCCGGGCCAGCGCCTACCCCGAGCGCACGTTCGAGGGCCACGTCTCGTTCGTCGACCCGACGATCGACCCGGCGACGCGCACGGTCGGCGTGCGCGTGGACGTTCCCAACGGCCACGGCCTCCTCCGGCCCGGCATGTCGGTGCGCGCGCGGCTGCACGCCCCGGTCGGTCCGGACGGCGTGCCCGTGCGCGGCCAGGTCGAGGTCGTCTACCGCTGCTGCTCCGCCTGTCCCGACGTCCTCTCGCGCGAGCCCGGCACCTGCCCCAGGTGCGCCATGCCGCTCACGCCGGTCGAGGAGCGCGCGCCGCTCGGGCCGGGAGGCGCGTGGGAGTGCCGCTGCCCGATGCACCCCGACCACGTGGTGCGCAGCGACCGGCCCGGGCCCTGCCCCGAGTGCGGGGCGCCGCTGGCCCGCGAGAACGCCCCGCCCCCGCCCCGGCCTGCGCCGGTCACCGTCTACGAGTGCTCCGGCCACCCCGAGGCCACGCGGGACACGCCCGGGATCTGCCTCCCCTGCGGGACCATGGAGCTGATCCCGCGCGAGACGACGGCCGACGAGGCGCGGGCGCTCCTCGCGCAGGCCCGGCCCGAGGCCTCGGCGCCGCTCACGGGCGAGGGCGACGTGACCCTCTACGAGTGTCCGGGCCACCCCGAGGCCACGCGGGACACGCCCGGGATCTGCCTCCCCTGCGGGACCATGGAGCTCCTGCCCCGCACGGTCACGGCCGAGGAGGCCCGTGAGCGCCTGAGCCGCGCCCGGCCCGAGGCGTCGCGCGCGCTCGCCGCGCCGGCCCGCGACCCGGCGCTCGCCCACGCGCCCCTGGCCGTGCCGGCCGATGCCGTGATCGACACCGGCGGGCGCCGGGTCGCCTACGTGGAGGTCGCGCCTGGCATCTACGACGCCGTCGAGGTCGTCGTCGGCCCGCGCGTCGGCCCCTGGCTGCCGGTCGTGCGCGGCCTGCGCGAGGGCCAGCGCGTCGTGGCCCGCGGCGCGTTCCTGGTCGACGCCGAGGCGCGGCTCAACCCGGCCGCCGCGTCGATCTACTTCGGCGCCTCGAGCGGTGGCCGGTGAGCGCGCCGTCGTCGACCGACACGTCGATGACCGATGACCGCGACGGGCCGATCGAGCGGGTGATCGCCTTCTCGGTCGCCAACCGCGCCGTCGTGCTCCTGGTGACGCTGGCCCTGGCCCTGTGGGGCGTCCACGCCCTGCGCCGCACGCCGATCGACGCGATCCCGGACCTCTCCGAGAACCAGGTCATCGTCTTCACCGACTGGCCCGGGCGCTCGCCGCAGGAGATCGAGGACCAGGTCACCTACCCGCTCTCGGTGAACCTGCAGGGCCTCGCCGGCGTGAAGGCGGTGCGCTCGACCTCCGAGTTCAACTACTCGATGGTCAACGTGATCTTCGACGAGGGCGTGGGCTTCTACTTCGCCCGCGACCGCGTCCTCGAGCGCCTCTCGACCGCCAGCACGTTCCTCCCGCCGGGCGTCGTCCCCTACCTGGCGCCCGACGCGACCGCCCTGGGCCAGATCTTCTGGTACACGGTCGAGGGGCCGCTCGACCCGGGCGAGCTGCGCTCGATCCAGGACTGGTACGTCCGCTACCAGCTCAACGCCGTCCCCGGCGTGGCGCAGGTGGCGTCCGTCGGCGGGTTCGTGCAGGCCTACCAGGTCGACGTCGACCCCCACAAGCTCCGCGCGTACGGCGTGACGCTCGGGCAGGTGTTCGAGGCCGTCGCGCGGAGCAACTCGGCCGTCGGCGGCGACGTGCTGGTCAAGGGCGGCGCCGAGTACCTGATCCGCGGCGACGGCTGGCTGCGCGGCACCGACGACATCGCCTCGATCGTGATCACCGAGCGCGACGGCGTCCCGGTGTTCGTGCGGCACGTGGCCTCGGTCCAGCTCGGCCCGGAGCCGCGCCGGGCGGCGCTCGAGAAGCAGGGCGAGGCGGTGGGCGGCGTCGTCCTCATGCGCTTCGGTGAGAACCCGCTCGAGGTCACGCGCCGGGTCAAGGAGAAGATCGCCGCGCTCCAGCCGGGCCTGCCGCCGGGCGTGCGGATCGTGCCGTTCTACGACCGGACGCCCCTGATCGAGGGGGCGATCGCCACCCTGCGCCGCACGCTCCTCGAGGAGATGGCCGTCGCGTCGCTGATGGTCTTCCTGGTCCTGTTCCACCTGCGCTCGTCGATCGTGATCTGCGCCACGCTGCCGCTCTCGGTGCTCCTGTCGTTCATCGCCATGCACCACCTCGGCGTGCCCTCGAACATCATGTCGCTCTCGGGGATCGCGATCTCGATCGGCGTCCTCCTCGACGCCGGGATCGTCATGACGGAGAGCGCCTACACGCGCCTGCACGAGGCCGCGGGCGGCGGGCCGGTCACGGGCGACACGCGCCCGGTGGTCCTGCGCGCCTGCAAGCTCGTCGGCCGGCCGCTGTTCTTCTCCGTCCTCATCATGCTCGTCAGCTTCCTCCCCGTGTTCGCCCTCGAGGGGATCGAGGGGCGCATGTTCCGCCCGCTCGCGCTGACGAAGACCTTCGCCCTGGTCGGCGTCGCCATCCTCGCCGTCACCGTCGTGCCGGCGCTGCTGCCGACCTTCGTGCGCGGCCGCCTGCGCTCGGAGCAGGAGAGCTGGGTCGTGCGCAGCGTGGCCGAGGTCTACCGGCCCGTCCTCGCCTGGCTGCTCCGGCGGCCCCGCGTCGTGGCGCTGTGCTTCGCGGCGCTGCTCGGCCTCGGCCTGAACCTGGCGCCGAAGCTGGGGCGCGAGTTCATGCCGCCCCTCGACGAGGGGTCGATCATGGACATGCCGGTCACGATCCCGTCCGCCTCGGTCAGCCGGGCCGCCGACGACCTCGCGGCCCGCGACGCGCTCCTGCGGCGCCTCCCCGAGGTCGACCTCGTCGTCGGCAAGGCCGGGCGCGCCGAGACGCCGACCGACCCGTCGCCGGTCGACATGGTCGAGACCGTGATCACGCTCCGCCCCCGCGACCACTGGCCGCGGCGGGGCGTCGAGTACGAGGCCGTCCTCGCGGCCGCGCGGGCCGCGGTCGGCGAGGAGCACGGCAACGACGTGGCCATGGACGCAGCCGTCGCCTTCGACCGCTTCGCCCGCGAGCTGTCCTTGCGTCGCCTCGAGGAGCACGCGCCGGCGCTGGGCCTCGTGCTCCTGCGCGGGCTCGTCGACGACCTGCTCGCCGGCCGCGCGGCGCCCGACCTCGACCGGGGCGTCGTCGCGCGCCGCCTGGCCGACCCGTGGGGCCCGCGCCTCGCCGCCGGGCCGCTCGAGTGGGAGGTGGCCGAGGCCGCGCGTGAGGCCGCCCGCGTCGTCACCGCGAGCCTCGGAGGCGACGACGCGCGCGCCCTGCTCGTGCGCCCGCCGGGGCCGCTCGAGGCGCTCGCCGCGCCCCTGCGCCAGCTCGTCGCCGCGCCGCGCCCGACGCTCGAGGCGTCCCTGTTCGCGTCGCTGACCGCGCGCCGCGACGCGGCGCTCACCGAGCAGGTGCGCCGCCTGGAGTGGGAGCTGGAGGACCGCGCGCCCGCGGCCCTCCGCGAGGCGCTCGAGGCGGCGGCCGCCGCCCGCGGGCTCGTCGCCGCGCCGGCCGCGCCGTCGTCCCTGTCGCTGCGAAGGAAGAGCAAGCAGGAGCTCGTGCAGGAGCTGGACTCGATCGCGCAGGTCCCCGGCTGGGCGAACATCTGGACGCAGCCGATCATCAACCGCGTCGACATGCTCGCCACCGGCGTGCGCACGATGATCGGCGTCAAGGTCTTCGGCGGCGACCTCGACACGATCCAGCGCGTCGCCGACCGGGTGGCCGAGGTGCTGCGCGGCGTGCCGGGCGCGGTCGACGTCTTCCCCGACCAGATCGTGGGCGAGCGCTACCTCGAGGTCGTGATCGACCGCGAGCGCGCCGCCCGCTACGGCGTGGCCGTGCAGGAGGTCCAGGACACGATCGAGGTGGCGCTCGGCGGCCGTCGGGTGACGACGGCGATCGGCGGGCCGCCGGCCCCGGCGGGCGGCGCCGTCCGGCCAGGTCACGAGGCGGCCGGGCGGACGGACGGCCGCCGCCGCCTGCCGGTCCGCGTCAGGTACGCCCGCGACCTGCGCGAGGACGAGGCGCAGGTGCGCCGGATCCTGGTCTCGGGCAGCGCCGGGGTCCAGGTGCCGCTGGGCGAGGTGGCCGACGTCCGCGTCGTCCAGGGGCCGTCCATGATCAAGAGCGAGGACGGGCTCCTGCGCGCCTACGTGCAGCTCAACGTCCGCGACCGCGACGTGATCGGCTTCGTCGACGAGGCCCGCCGTGTGGTCGAGGACGAGGTGGTGGCCAAGGGCCTCCCGCAGGGCGTGTACCTGGAGTGGAGCGGCCAGTTCGAGCACCAGGTGCGCGCCCGCGAGCGGCTGACCCTGATCGTCCCGCTCGTCGTCTTCCTGATCTTCGTGATCCTCTACCTGACCTACCAGGACCTCGGCGACGCGCTGCTCATGATGCTCGCCGTCCCGGGCGCGCTGGTCGGCGGCCTGATCTTCCAGGCGCTGTTCGACGTCAGCTTCTCGGTCGCCGTGTGGGTGGGCTACATCGCCTGCTTCGGCCTGGCGACGGAGACGGGGATCATCATGCTCGTCTACCTGCGCGAGGCGATCGAGCGCAGGGGCGGCCTGGCGAACATCGCGACCGTCGACGAGCTGGAGGCCGCCGTGCTCGAGGGCGCCGTGCAGCGCCTGCGGCCCAAGCTCCTCACCGAGGGGACGACGATCCTGGGCCTCGTGCCCATGCTCATGGCCGAGGGCGTCGGCGCCGAGGTCATGCGCCCCATGGCCGCGCCCGTGCTCGGCGGCGTGCTCCTCGCCGACGAGGTGATCGACGTGTTCATCCCGGTGATCTTCTTCTGGTACCGCCGCCGGCGCTGGGAGCGGCTGCAGGCCGAGCGCGCCGCCGCGCAGGCGGACGCGCTGGAGGTGACGGCGTGAGGGCGCACATGCTGCTCGGCGCCCTGGCCCTGACCGGCTGCCTGAGCGACCTCGATCACCAGCGGCGCGAGGTCGAGCGCGCCCGCCGGGAGATGGTCTACGACCTGCGCGAGGACCTGAAGTACGGCCCGGTCCTGTGGACGACCGAGGACGACGTCGCCGCGCTGACCTCGGCCGTGACCGTCGAGGCCGTCCAGGCGGCGGTCCTGCGCAGGAACCCGGACCTCCTGGCCGCGCTCCAGCGCTGGGTCGCGGCCCTCGAGCGCGCGCCGCAGGTGACCTCGCTCCCCTACCCCGTCGTCCAGTACCGCTACTCGTCCATGTTCCGCATGCACTCGGTCGGCGCCGAGCAGATGCTCCCCTGGCCGGGCAAGCTCCTGGCCGAGGGCGAGGCCGCGCTCGCCCTCGCGCGCGCGGCGCGCGCCGACTGGCGCGAGGTGGAGAGCGTGGCCCGCGCCCAGGCGGCCAGCGGCGTGGCCGCCCTGTGGCTCGCCCGCCGGCAGCTCGCGCTCCTCGACGAGAACCTGGCCCTCACGGACCGGTTCATCGGCATCGCCGAGGCGAAGTACGCCGCGGGGACGGTCACCCAGGCGGACGTCCTCCGCGCGCAGGTCGAGCGCGAGGGCCTCCTCGCCGAGCGGGCGCTCTTCCGCCGCGAGGAGGCCGTGGCCGAGGCCGGTCTCGACGCGCTCCTCGACCGGCCCGTCCAGGCGCCGCCGCTGGGGCCCGTGGTCGCGCTCCCGCCCGCGCCGCGCCCCGAGCCGCTGACGGCGCTCCTCCTCACCGCCCTCGACCGGCGCCCCGCGCTCCAGGCGGCCGGCTGGCGGGCGCACGCGGCGAAGGCCGACCGCGACCGCGCCGACCAGGAGTGGCTCCCCGACGCCGTGCTCGGCGGCGCCTACGTCCGCGACGCCGGCGCCGACCGCGACGAGGTGGAGCTCATGGGCGGCCTGACCCTGCCGCTCTGGCCCGGGCGCGCGCGCGCGGCCCGGGCCGAGGCCGACGCGCGCCTGCGCGGCGCGCAGGCGGAGGACCGCGCGACCTACAACCGCGTCGTCGAGGAGGTCCGCGGCGCCGCGGCCCGCCTCGCCGCCGCCGCCGAGCGCCGCCGGATCCTGGCGGAGGGCGCCGTCCCGCGCGCGCGGCAGCACGTCGAGGTGGCCGAGGCGGCCTACGTCGCCGGCCAGCTCGACCTCCTGGGCTTGATCGACGCCCAGCGCGGCCTGCTGGCGCAGGAGCTCGAGCTGGCCCGGGCCGCGGCCGAGCAGGTGGTCGCCGGCGCCGCGCTCGACCGGGCGATCGGCGCCGGGGCGCCGCAGGGGCCCGACGGCGCCGGCCGGTGAATTCGCTCCGACCTCGTGAGTCGCAGGTGGCATGATCCCCGCGCGCGCCCTGCGCGCGGGGGTGGTCATGCGTCGACTCCTGCTGGTGGCGGTCCTGCTCGCCCTGCCGGGGGTGGCCCGGGCGCAGACGCCGCTGCCGCCCTTCCCGCCCGACCGCGTGGCCGTGGCCGGGACGGCCGACACGTTCGACCCGCTGCGCGCGTTCCTGCGCGACTTCCGCAGCGCCGTCGGCGCCGAGTACCACGTGTGCGTCGTGGCGCGCTCGGCGCCCCTGCCGGGGCCCGAGCGCTCGGACACCGCGGTCGAGTACGTGGACCGGGTGTGGGAGGCCTGGGTCCCGCAGGGGCTCGACCCGGCGCGCGCGGTCGTCGTCCTCCTGGCGCTCGAGAACCGCGGCGTGGCCGTCCACCCCGGCTCGCGGTGGGCGGCGCTGGGCTTCGAGCGGGGGACGATCACGCAGGTGATCGACCGTTCGCCCTTCGCCCAGCACGCGCGCGCGGGCGACCACGCGGGCGCCGTCGAGCGGTTGATCCAGGCGATCGACCTGCACCTGGGCCTGCGCGAGGCGGACCGGGCCAAGGCGGGCCAGGAGGCGCAGCGGCGGCTGGCGCAGGTCCGCGACCGGCTCGCGCAGGCGCGCGCGCGCGTGGACGCGCTCCCCTACGAGCACGCCCCCGC
>JAHBXY010000211.1 GCA_019636275.1 Planctomycetota bacterium
TTCGACCTCGCCGGCGGGGCCGACGACGGCGGCGTCGGCCAGGCCGGCGGCGACGGCGTCGACCGCCGCGACCGGCGAGCCGGGGAGGAAGCGGGCGCGGAGGCCGTCGTCGGAGGCGCGGTCGAGCGCCGCCTCGACCAGCGCCGACGGCTCGCCGACGACGACGAGGTCGGCGCCGGTGCGCTCGTGCGGGCCGCGGAGCCAGGTGAGCGGCAGCGTCGCGCCGGCCGGGACGTGCTCGCGGTCGGCCGGGACCTCGACCCAGCCGTCGGCGCGCGCCAGCCCCGACGTGGCGCCCGAGCCGCGCAGGAGCGGGAAGGCGCGCGGCGGGCCGTCGCCGTCGGCGGCCAGGTAGCAGAGGACGTACTCGTGGCGCCCCGGCGCCGAGGGGAACGCGACGCCCAGGCGCGCGCCCGGGCGCGCGTGCGCGGCGCGCGCCGGGACGCCGGCGAGCTGCGCCAGGACGGGGCGCACGAACACCTCGAACGTCACGGCGGCCGACGTGGGGAAGCCGGGGAGGATCGCCACCGGGCGCCGCTCCCACGCGGCGAGCACGAGCGGCTTGCCCGGGCGCACCGCGACGCCGTGGACGACGACCTGCGCGAGCGACTCGACGACGCGGTAGGTCAGGTCGCCCGCGCCCTTCGACGTGCCGCCCGAGAGGACGACCGCGTCGCAGGCGCGCGCCCGCTCGAGGACCGCGCGCAGGCCGGCCTCGTCGTCGCGGGCGATCCCCAGCTCGAGCGGCTCGCCGCCCAGCTCGCGCACGAGGTCGGCGACGAGCCGGGCGTTGGCGTCGAAGATCTGCCCGGGCGCCAGCGGCCCGGCGCCCGGCGCCACGAGCTCGTCACCCGTCGAGATCACGGCCACCTTCGGGCGGCGGTGGACGAGGACGCGGTCGGCGCCGGTGCCGGCGATCACGCACGTCTCGCGCGCCGTGAGCCGCCGGCCGGTCGGGAACAGCGCCTCGCCCTCCTCGACGTCGCTGCCGCGGCGCTGGATCCCCTGGCCCGGGGTGAGGGGCTCGCGCAGGAGGACGTGGCCGCCGTCGAGTGACGTGTGCTCGATCATGACCACCGCGTCGGCGCCCTGCGGCAGCGACGCGCCGGTGGCGACCTCGATCGCGGCGCCCCGCTCGACGACGCGGCCCGCCGGGTCGTCGCCGGCGGCGATCGGCGCCCCGAGCAGACGCAGGCGCGCCGGCGCGTCGGTCGAGGCGCCGAAGGTGTCGGCGGCGACGACTGCGTAGCCGTCGACCACGGCCCGGTCGAACGGGGGCAGGTCGCCCGGGGCCGCGAACGGCGCGGCGAGCACGCGCCCGAGGGCGCCGGCGAGCGCGACCTCCTCGGCGCCGAGCGGGCGCAGGTCCAGGGCCTCGGCCCAGGCGCGCTGCGCCTCCTCCTTGGAGACGACGGCCAGGAACTCCTTGCGGCTCACTCGACCACCTCGACCCACACGTCCGCGCCGACCTCGAGCCCCTCGAGCCCGCGCGGCACGCGCAGGAGCCCGTGCGCGCGCGAGGCCGCGAGCAGCGCCGCCGCGCCGCCGCCCAGCGGCGTGACGGCGCCCGCGTCGTCGATCGTCACGCGCACGAGGTCCGTCCGTCCGGCGGTCGACGTGACCTTGGCCGCGAGGCGCCCGGGCCGCCGCAGGCGCGGCGCCAGGGCCGCGGCCCGCGGCTCGCCTTCGAGCAGGCGCAGGGCGGGGCGCGCGAGCGCGTGGAAGCACACCCACGCGGCGACGGGGTTGCCCGGCAAGAGCGCGTGCACGCGCGCGCCGACGCGCCCGAAGGCCACCGGGTGCCCCGGCCGCATGTCGACGCCGCGGAACCACAGCTCGCCGCGGGCGGCGACGAGCTCGGGCAGGACGTCGTCGGGGCCCGCGCTCGTCGCGCCGGTCGACAGGACCAGGTCCTCGTCGCAGGCGTCGAGCGCCGCCCCCAGCGCCTCGCGCGTGTCGGCGACCGGCCCCGCGCGGCGCGCGTCGAGGCCGCCGGCGCGCGCGCAGGCGACGAGCAGCGCGCCGTTCGCCTCGTAGGTGCGCCCCTCGGGGAGCGGCTGGCCGGGCGCCACGAGCTCGTCGCCCGTCGTGAGCACGGCCACCCTGGGCCGCCGGTGGACGCGGACCCTCGCCCGGCCGACCGAGGCCAGGAGGCCCACGTCGACCGGCCGCAGGCGGCGACCGGCCTCGAGCAGGGCGGCCCCCTGCCGCACGTCCTCGCCCTTGCGCGCCACGTGCTTGCCCGGCGCGACCGCCGCCACGAGGCGCACCCGCCCGCCGCGCACCTCGACGTGCTCGACCGGCACGACCGCGTCGGCGCCGACCGGCAGCCGCGCGCCGGTCGAGATCCGCACCGCCTGCCCCGGGCCGACGGGCGGCGACGCGTGCCCCGCCGGCGCGGCGCCGACGACGGTCAGCGACACCGGCTCGTACGGCGACGCGCCGAAGCTGTCCGCCGCGCGCAGGGCGAACCCGTCCATGCAGGCGCGGTCGAAGCCCGGCACGTCCAGGTACGACGCCACGTCCTCGGCCAGGACGCGCCCGAGCGCGCGGTCGAGGTCCACGTCCTCGGCGGGCAGCGGGGCGATCTTCGCGGCGATCAGGGCGAGCGCGTCGTCGATCGAGAGCCCGTGCGCGTGCGTCACGGGGCGGAGTCTATCAGCCTGGGACCGAGGCGCGGGCGGAGGAGAGCTCACCACAGAGGAGCAGAGGAAGCAGAGGGCCCACGGGCCTCCGGACCGCGCGTCGCCAGCGAGGCGAGGTGGTCGACGCGTCGGGAGCTCACGTCGTCGACCCTGTGACCCTGGAGGAACGGAACGCGACCGGCGCGCGCTTTCGCGGGCTCGGGGGCGCACCTTCACCGCCGGCGGCGCCGGCGGCGCCGTGATCTCGACGGCGCCAGCGCGGGTCGTGAGCTGGAGAGGGCGACGTCGCGCGCCGAAACGCTCGCGTCGGGCCCGCGGAAGAGGAGCTCACACCAGAGGAGCAGAGGGAGCAGAGAGAGAGGCGACCGGACAACTTCGTGCGTCGCGAGCTGCCGACGAGGCGCTCGCGCGGCCAGGATCTCGAGAGGCACGAGGAGTTGGTGCGGGCCGTGATCGGGAGGCGAGCGGAGCGCGGCCGGGCGCGTCCACCACACCTGGGAGGTGAGCGGAGGGCGCCGAGGCGTTCACACGGTCGACTCGGACGGCCCCCAGAGGAGGAAGTCCCGGGCTTGCCCTCTGCTCCCTCTGCTCCTCTGTGGTGAACCCTCCTCCTACCTCGGCCCGCGCGGGGGCGGCGGACGCCTCGGCGGGCGCTCGCTCTCGCCGCGCTCGCGCTCGCGATCCGGCCGGTCGCGGTCCGGCCGCTCGCCCGGCGGGTCGCGCCGCTCGCGCCGCGGGTCGTCGCCCGGCCGCTGCGGCGGCGGGTCGCGCCGCCGCTGCAGCTCGCCCAGCACCTTGCGCCGGAGCTGCTCGCGCCGCTCCTCCTCGGGCACGAAGCGGCGCAGGAGCTCCTGCACCTGCCGGGAGCGCTGCTCGTCGCTCAGCGAGGCGTCGGTGAGCAGGCGGCGCAGCTCGCCGCGCGTGTGGCTCTCGACCGCCTCGCGCGCGCGCCGGAAGCGCTCGCGCGGGTCGAGCCCGTCGAGCTCCGCCTGCAGCGGCTGGCGCACGGCCGGCGGCAGGTTGCGGACGCGCTGCTCGAGGACCTTGCGCCGGTGCTGCTGCACGAGCTTCTGCAGCTTCTTGCGCCGCTGCTCGGGCTCGAGCTGCAGGAGCGCGCGCCGCTCCTCGGGCGGCAGCGACTGCAGGAGCTGGTGGTGCAGCCGCTCGTAGCGGAGCTGCTCGTCCCGGGGCCGCTGCTCGAAGCGCTGCCGCCGCTGCTCCGCCTGAGCGGCCTCCTTCGGCACGCGCTGACGCAGCTCGCGGCGCAGCCCCTCGAGCTCCTCGGGGGCGCGGTCGCGCACGTGCTCGTCGTAGAGGCGGCGCAGCCGCGCGCGCTCCTCGGGCGGCAGCGAGCGGTAGCGCTCGAGCAGGCGCGCGCGCTGCTCGGGGGTCAGCCCGCGCGGCCGGGCCGGCGGCGCGTCCTGCGCCAGGCCGGGCGTGGCCGCGAAGAGGAGGAGCAGGACCGAGAGGACCAGGCGGCTAGCCATCGAACTCCTCCGCCTCGAGGTCGTCGAACAGGTCGGCCGCGTCGAGGAGCCCGAGCTGCTCGAGCTCGCGCAGGTCGCGCAGGAGCTCGAGGTGCTCGATCAGCGCGCGCTCGTCGGCCGGGAGCGTGGCCAGCGGGTCGGGGCGCGTCGGGGTCGGGGTCGCGGTCGGGGCCTGCGGCTGGACCGCGGGCCGCTGGACGCCGGGCTGCGAGGACGTGGGCCGCTCGACCGGCGCCACCAGCGGCGGCGCCGGCTGCTGGGGCGTGCGCGGCGGGGTCGGGGGCGCGGGGCGGTTCCGGCCGCACCGCCTGCTCGCCGCGCGGCGGCCCCCACGGCGCTGGACGGCCGCGTCGTGACGATCAGCCCGGCGCCGGCGACGAGCAGCCCCGCGGCGGCGGCCGCCAGCCAGCGCTGCACCGCGCGCCGCCCGCCCGCGTGGACCTTGAGGCCGTCGCCGGCGCGCAGGCGCGCCTCGACCTCCTCGAGGAACCCGGCCCGCACCGCCAGCCCGGGCAGCAGGTCCAGCCGGTCCCACACCGCCGCCAGCGCCTGCCGCTCCGCCTCGCACGCGGGGCAGGTCGCCAGGTGCGCCTGCACCTCGTCGGCCCGCGCCGGCTCGAGCTGGCCGTCGAGCAGGGCCACGAGGTCGTCCGTCACCGTCGCGCAGGTCATCATCGCTCCCACCGCTACCCGGGTGAACGCCCGGGCGGCTCACGGGTTTCGCTCGGGACCCCGCCGAGGTAGCCCTCGAGGTGGTCCTTCAGCGTCATCCGCGCCCGGTGCAGGAGGCTCTTCGTGGCCGGGACCGTAAGCCCAAGCTGATCAGCCACTTGCTGGTAGTCGAGCCCCTCGAACTTGTTGAGGAGGATGGCCATGCGCTGGCGGTCCGGCAGTTGCTGCACCGCGTCACGGACGCGCCCGGCCAGCTCGTCGTCGAGGATCGTCTGCCCGGGCTCGCGGAGCCCCTCGTCGGGGGGCTCGGACGCGCGCTCGCCGCCGTCGTCGAGCGAGTGCGGCCGCTTGCGCCTGAGCTGCGACAGGCACACGTTGGTCGCGATCCGCAGCACGTAGGCGCCGAACGGCGCGTCGGCGCGGTAGCGGTCGCGGGCCTGGTAGAGCTTGAGGAAGGTCTCCTGGACGGCGTCCTCGGCCGCGGCGCGGTCGCCGAGGTAGCGGAACGCCAGCGCCAGCACGCGGGGGGCGTTGCGCCGCAGGAGCTCGCCCAGGGCGGCGCCGTCGCCGGCCTGGAGGCGCAGCATGAGCTGCACGTCCGGGTCGCGCGGGTCCACGGTCACCTGGGGCTCATGAGGGGCCGAGGCGGGGGACTATGCGAAGCAGTCCTTGAGGAGCTTCAGGCCCTCGACGTTGTTCGTCTTGATCTTGCCGCGCATGAAGTCGAGCGCGCCGGGGACCCAGTCGCCCTTCACCATGCGCACGAAGTCGTTCTCGGCCATCTTCAGGACGACGTCGGCGGCCTCGGTCTTGCCCGGAGTCGCCGTGCACTCCGCGGGCGTGAGCGTCATGATCCACTTCTGGTCGGCCGCGTCGCCGAGCGACACGTAGAAGACCGTCTGCTTGTCGACGACGTTGGGCTTGTAGACGCGCTTCAGGTGCTCGAACGCGTCGACCAGGGCCTGGCTCACGGGGACCTCCAGCGGGCGAGGCCAACCTCTATATCACGCCCGGGCGGCCGGCGCGCGCCCGCGGACCGTGCGGAGCGTCTCGACCGTGCTCAGGGCCGGCGCGAAGCCGTAGTCGGCGCGGAAGGCCGTGTCGTCGATCACGGTCGGGTAGCGGAAGTAGTCCATGAGGTGCTTGGGGAACACGAGCCGCCAGCGGGCCAGCATGCCCACGAGCGGGTAGGCCACGACGTGCGGCACGGGCAGCGGCTCGGCGCCGGCCAGGCGGATCGCGTGCGACCAGGGGACGACGCCCTCGCCGGCGACGTTGTAGACGCCCCAGCCGTCCTCGCGCACCGTGCGCGCGATCGCCCGCGCGGCGTCGGTCTCGTGCACGAACTGCATGGTCGGGTCGTAGCCCAGCAGCGTCGGCACCCTCCCGCCGCTGCGCAGGAGCCGGCTGATCATGTTGTTGAGGTTCGGGCCGACGATGTTGCACGGCCGCAGGACGACCGTCTCGACCTTGCGGTGCCGCCAGAGGAACGTCGTCGCCGCGTGGTCGAGCTCCACCGCGTCGGCGAGCTCCGGGAAGATCTGACTGGCGCGCAGCGGCTCGTCCTCGCGGATGTGCACGTGGTTGTGCTGGTGCGCGCCGTAGACGTGGTAGGTGCTGAGCACGACGACGCGCCGCGCGCCGTGGCGCAGGGCGTGCTCGAGCAGGTGGCGCGTGCCCAGCACGTTCTGCGTGAAGCGGTGCTGGAAGCTCTCCAGCTCGGTGCCGCGGATGCGCCCCAGGTGCACGAGGGCCTGCGGGCGGTGGCGGCGGAACACGTCCTCGACGCGCCGCTGCGTGTAGTAGGCCTGGTAGAAGGGCCCGGGGAAGCTGCCGCCGGGCGGCAGTGGGCGCACGTCGACGCCGACGAGCTCCGCGTCGCCCGCCAGCTCGTCGGCGACGAGGCGCGCCAGCGGCCCGGCCGCGCCGGTGACGAGGATCGTGTTCACGGGCCGGCCCCCAGGGCGGAGACGGCGCCGAGCGCCTGGAGGCCAGGCCGCTCGGCGAGCCCCTCGGCGATCAGGCGCGCGATCTCGCCCTTGACCTCGTCGACCATGCGCTGCACCTCGACGTCGGGCGCGTCGGGGTCGCCCTCGAACAGCCGCGGCGCGCCGAAGCGCAGGTCGATGCGCACCGGCAGCGGCAGGGCGCCGAGCGGGCCCAGGAGGGGGAAGAACGGCGTCACGGGCACGTAGGGCACCTTGATCAGCCGCGCCAGCCAGGCCGCGTTGTAGAGGCTCGGGTAGGTCTCCTCGGCGCCGACGACGGCCACCGGCACGATCGGCGTGCGCGTCTGGAGGGCCAGCCGGATGAACCCGGTGCCGAAGGCCTGCAGCTCGTAGCGGCGCCAGTAGGTCTTGCCCGTGCCGCGCACGCCCTCGGGGAAGACGAGGATCGTCTGCTCGCGGCGCAGGAGGTCGCGGCAGTTCTCGGGGTCGCCGACCGTCTGCCCGCAGCGGGTGAAGAGGGTGCTGATGAACGGCAGCGACGGGAACCAGCGCTCGACCATGCCGCGGACGAGCCGCGGCGGGCGCGCCTCGAGCACGAGCGCCAGCGCGATGAGCAGGCCGTCGAACGGGAGCTGGCCGCTGTGGTTGGGGACGATCATCAGCCGCCCGCCGGCCGGCAGGCGCTCGAGGCCGAACGTGCGCACGCGGAAGTAGCGCTCGTAGAGCCAGCGCGCCGCGCGCAGGGCGCGCTCGGCCGTGTCGAGGTTCAGCCCCCACGGGTCGAACCCGGCCGAGTTGAGCTGCACGGACTCGCGCAGGCCCTGCCGCACGTCGTCGGGCAGCGGCGGCGCGACCGCGCTCAAGAGCGAGTCCAGCATGCTCCCCCCACCGGGCGCCGATGATACCGCCCGCTCAGCTCGCCCGCGGGCGTGCGGCGGCCGCCCTCCGCGCGTGACCCCGCCGTGAGGCGCCGCTCGCGAGCGCGCCCCCGGACCACGTCCCGCCCGAGCGAGCGAGGCGCCGCGCTTCGCGAGCGCATCACCCGTAGGCCGCCCCTCGCGAGCGCGCGCCCTGTTCGCGTCCCGCCCAAGCGAGCGATGGGGACGGCGCATTCGGGCCGCGCGCGCCGGAGCGGGCCGCGCGCAAGGCGCCGCCCCTCGCGAGCGCATCCGCCGTAGACCCGCCCCTCGCGAGCGCATCACCCGTAGGCCGCCCCTCGCGAGCGCGCGCCCTGTTCGCGTCCCGCCCAAGCGAGCGATGGGGACGGCGCATTCGGGCCGCGCGCGCCGGAGCGGGCCGCGCGCGAAGCGCCGCCCCTCGCGAGCGCATCATCCATCGTAGACGGGCGCATCGGGCCGCGCGCGCCCCGGTCCACGTCCCGCCCGAGCGAGCGATGGGGACGGCGCATCGGGCCGCGCGCGCCGGAGCGGGCCGCGCGCAAGGCGCCGCCCCTCGCGAGCGCATCAGCCGTAGACCCGCCCCTCGCGAGCGCGCGCCCTGTTCACGTCCCGCCCAAGCGAGCGATGGGGACGGCGCATCGGGCCGAGCGCGCGGGAGCGGGCCGCGCGCAAGGCGCCGCCCCTCGCGAGCGCATCCGCCGTAGACCCGCCCCTCGCGAGCGCATCATTCATCGTAGACCGCCTTGCCGCGCCGGAGGTCGTCTCTTACAGTTCGCGCGTGAGCAACGCCTACCTGATCACCGGCGTCCCCGGGTTCATCGGCAAGCGGCTGGTGCAGGCGCTCGTGCCGGAGGGGCGCCAGGTCTTCCTCCTCTGCGAGCCGCGCTTCCGCGAGGCGACCGAGGCCTGGGCCAAGGACGTCCCCGGCGCCGAACCGGACCAGCTCGTCACGGTCGCGGGCGACATCACGCAGCCGGACCTCGCCCTGGCCGACCAGGCCGACCGCGTGCGCGCCGAGGTGTCGGACGTCTACCACCTGGCCGCGATCTACGACCTCGCCGTCCCCGAGGAGCTGGCGCGCAAGGTGAACGTCCTGGGCACGGGCAAGGTGCTGCGCTTCCTGCGCTCCTTCCCCGCCGGGCGCCAGCCGCGGCACCACTACGTGTCGACCTGCTACGTGGCCGGCACGCGCGAGGGGATGATCTTCGAGAACGAGCTCGACCGCGGGCAGGGCTTCAAGAACCACTACGAGTCGACGAAGTACGCGGCCGAGGTCCTCGTCGAGCGCAGCAAGGCCGAGCTCGACACGCGGATCCTGCGCCCGGCGATCGTGATCGGCGACAGCCGCACGGGCGAGACGCAGAAGTTCGACGGCCCCTACCCCATGTTCGGCGCCGTGATGATGGGCCTCATGGTCGCGGTGCCCGGGGCGGCGCGCGCCCGCGTGAACCTCGTGCCGGTCGACTGGATCGTCGACTGCCTGGCGACGATCCCCAAGCGGCCGGACACCGCCGGCAAGACCTTCCAGCTCGCCGACCCGAGCCCGCTCACGGCGCGGCAGATCATCGACCTGGTCGCCGAGCGGCTGGGCGCGCCGCGCCCGCGCGTGCACCTGCCCGAGGGCGTGTTCCGGCCGCTGTTCAAGGTCGACCGGCTGCGCCAGCTCACGGGTCTCAACGAGGAGGGGCTGGCCTACCTCAACCTCATGCAGGTGTTCGACACGACGAACACGCGCACGGCGCTGCGCGGGACCGGCCTCGAGGCGCCGCCGCCGCTGCCGAGCTACGTGAACCAGATCCTGCGCTACTACCGCGAGCGGGCCAAGCTGCCCTGGCGGCTCGACACTCCTGCGTAGTGTGATCGACGGCTACGGCCGCGGATGCCGGGCGAGGGGGGGCGCGCGCGGGTCGTCGGTGTGGCCCGCCTCGCGAGCTCCGTCCCGCGGCTGCGGTGCTGCAGCCCATGCGAACCCTACCGCTCGCGGCCGTCCGCAGCCGCGGGTCTCTCGCTCGCTCCGGCGGCCCACCGGGGATCCGGCGATCGATACGACCCGCGCGCGCTCCCCCCTCGCCTCGGCCTCCGCGCCCTCGCCTCCCTTGTGGTTCCATTCCACTCGGGTTCGAGCGTGTCGATCACAAGTTGCCTGTTGGAAGACAGGCCCTAGTGTGTGCTCGCTCGTCGCTCCGTTCGGCCCGGTCCTAGATCGGGCGAGCGCGACGTTGCTTCTTCGAGGCGAGGTTCTCCAGGCCCTCCGCCGCGAGCAGCGCGCGCTTGGTCGTGAGCCCGCGCGCCGACGAGAAGCCGCCGAGGCCGCTGGCGGCGACGACGCGGTGGCAGGGGACGACGAACGGGACGCGGTTGCGGCCCATGGCCCCGCCGACGGCGCGCGCCGCGCCGGGGCGGCCGACGCGCGCGGCGAGCTGCCCGTAGGTGACGACCTGGCCCGGGGCCACCTCGCGCGCGGCGGCCCACACGGCGCGGTCGAAGGCGCTCGCGCCGTCGAGGTCCAGCGGCACGTCGAGGAGCGGGTCGAGGCGCCCGCGCAGGTGGGCGACCATGCGGCGGACGAGCGCGCGCACGGCCGGCGTCGGGGCGGCCGGGGCGGCGTCGGGCCAGCGCTCGGCCACGGCCGCCGGCGAGGCCTCGCCGGGGAGGACGGCGCCGCAAAGGCCGCGCGGCGACCACAGGAGCGCCGCCTGGCCGAGCGGGGTGTCGAACAGGTGGTAACGGCGGTCCGCGACTTGCCTGAGGGGCTGCGGGCGCCGCGGCGTCGTGGTCGGCATGGGGCCTCCGGTCCGGGCTGTCAGCCGGATCTTACGCCCAGGTGCCGACGTCGTTGCCAGCCCGGCGCCGGCGGCGCGGCAGCGCTATAGTGGGTCACGCGCAGCGGAGGGGACCGTGAAGGAGATCCGTGAGGCCGTGGCCGCCGTGGCGCGGCGCCTCCTCCTGGCCCGCTTCCTCGACCACGCCGGGCGGGCGGCCTTCTGGCTGGCGGTCGCCGTGGCCCTGGCCTTCGCCCTGGAGAAGGTCGTCCACGTCGGCGCCCCGGTGTGGCTCTACCCGGCGGCGGGGGCGGGGCTGGCCCTGGCGATCGGCCTCGTCCTGGCGCTGCGGGCGCGCCCGACGCCGCTCGAGGCGGCCTGCGGGATCGACGCGCGGCTGGGGCTGGCGGAGCGCGTGTCGAGCGCGCTCGCGATCGGCGAGCCGCGGCGGCCGGCCGAGGTGGCGCTGATCGAGGACGCCGCGCGGCGCGTGCGCGGGCTCGAGCCGGCGCGGGTCGTGCCGCTGGCCCTGCCGCGCGAGGCGCGCTGGGTGTGGGCGCCGGCGCTGGCGGCGGTCGCGCTCGTGTTCGCGCCCGAGGTCGACCTGTTCGGGCGGGCGGCGGCGGCGCAGCAGCGGGCGCAGGACCTCGAGCGGTCGCGCCGGCAGGCCGAGGAGATCCAGAAGCGCACCGACGCGGCCCGCCAGCGCCTCGCCGAGCGCGCGTCGCCGCGCACGACGGAGCTCCTGACGGACCTGGAGAAGATCGCCAGCGACCTGCGCAGCGGGCAGGCCGACCGGCGGCAGGGCATGCGGCAGCTCCAGCAGCTCCGCGACCGCGCGAAGGACATGGCGCGCGAGACGGCGCCGCTGCCGCAGGCGGCGCGGCCGACGCGCGGCGACGACGCCACGCGCGACCTGCGCGAGGCGCTGGGCAAGGGCGACTTCGACAAGGCGGCCGGCGAGGCCGAGCGGATGAAGCAGGCCCTGCAGGAGGGCACGACCTCCGAGCAGATGGAGCAGCTCTCGCAGGACCTGCGCGACCTGTCGCTGGACGTGTCGCGCAACCAGAGCCTGCAGCAGGCGTTCGACCGGGCGGCGCAGGGGCTGCAGCAGGGGCGCCCCGACGAGGCGCTCGCCGGGCTCGACAAGGCCGTCGACGCCATGCGCGACATCGCCAACCTGCGCGAGCAGCTCGAGCTCATGCAGGAGATGATGGACTCGTTCGCCGAGACCTCGCACGGGCAGGACCCGCTGACGGGCAGCGGCGACGACCCGCAGAACCCGCTCAACCAGGTCGACCAGCGCAACCTCGACGCCGCGCCGCCCGACGACGTGCAGTCGGAGTCGTGCAGCGATTGCCAGCAGGGGCGGGCGCCGGGCCAGCAGCCGCAGCCGGGTCAGCAGCAGCAGCAGCCGGGTCAGCAGCAGCCGGGTCAGCAGCAGCCGGAGCAGCAGCAGCCGGGGGCTGACGGGCAGCAGCCGGACCCGCAGCCGATCGGCCCCCAGCGCCCGGCGCCGGTGTGCCCGACCTGCGAGGGCGTCGGGCGGATCGAGCGGGCGTGCAGCCGGTGCAAGGGCCAGGGCCGGGAGGCCGGCAAGCTCTGCCCGGGCTGCCAGGGCTTCGGCGCGATCGAGGAGCCGTGCCCGGACTGCCAGCGGCCGGGACAGCAGAACCAGGGGCATGTGCCGCCCGGTATGCAGCAGCCGGGCGGTCAGCAGCAGCCGGGCGGTCAGCAGCAGCCTGGCGGTCAGCAACAGCCTGGCGGCCAGCAACAGCCGGGTGGGCAGCAGCAGCCTGGCGGTCAGCAGCAGCCAGGCGGTCAGCAGCAGCCGGGCGGCCAGCAGCAGCCGGGCGGCCAGCAGCAGCCTGGCGGGCAGCAGCAGCCTGGCGGGCAGCAGCAGCCTGGCGGGCAGCAGCAGCCTGGCGGGCAGCAGCAGCCAGGCGGCCAGCAGCAGCCGGGTGGGCAGCAGCAGCCGGGTGGCCAGCAGCAGCCTGGCGGGCAGCAGCAGCCGGGCGGTCAGCAGCAGCCGGGTGGCCAGCAGCAGCCTGGCGGGCAGCAGCAGCCTGGCGGCCAGCAGCAGCCTGGCGGGCAGCAGCAGCCAGGCGGCCAGCAGCAGCCGGGTGGGCAGCAGCAGCCAGGCGGCCAGCAGCAGCCGGGCGGTCAGCAGCAGCCGGGTGGCCAGCAGCAGCCTGGCGGGCAGCAGCAGCCGGGCGGTCAGCAGCAGCCGGGTGGCCAGCAGCAGCCTGGCGGGCAGCAGCAGCCTGGTGGCCAGCAGCAGCCTGGCGGGCAGCAGCAGCCGGGCGGGCAGCAGCAGCCGGGCGGGCAGCAGCAGCCGGGCGGCCAGCAGCAGCCGGGCGGCCAGCAGCAGCCGGGCGGCCAGCAGCAGCCGGGCGGACAGCAGCAGCCGGGCGGTCAGCAGCAGCCGGGCGGGCAGCAGCAGCCGGGTGGGCAGCAGCAACCGGGCGGTCAGCAGCAGCCGGGCGGACAGCAGCAGCCGGGTGGCGACCAGCAGCAGCCGGGTGGGCAGCAGCAGCCGGGTGGGCAGCAGCAGCCGGGCGGTCAGCAGCAGCCGGGCGGTCAGCAGCAGCCTGGCGGTCAGCAGCAGCCTGGCGGCCAGCAGCAGCCGGGTGGGCAGCAGCAGCCGGGCGGTCAGCAGCAGCCGGGCGGTCAGCAGCAGCCG
>JAHBXY010000212.1 GCA_019636275.1 Planctomycetota bacterium
ACGGCCGCCGCCCTGCGGGCGGCCCCGCTGGAGGAGGACCGCGTCGCGGCGCTCGAGCTCCTGGCCCGGGCCGCGGTCGAGCCCGACCTGCCGGGGCTCGACCCCCTCGACGCCGCGCTCGCCTCCACCTGGCGCTCGACGCTCGCCGAGGACCGCCGGCGCGTGCTCCTCCTCCAGGCGCGCGACGCCCCGCCCGACGCGCACCTCGCCGTCGCGCTCGCCGCGCTCTTCGACGGCCTCGTCGGCGAGCTCGACCCGACCTGGCCGGCGCAGGCCCTGCCGCACGCCGTGGAGGCCGCCCGCGCCGTCCCCGGCTCCCACGCGGCGCACGCCGCGCGCGCCTGGCTGCGCGTGCGCACGGGCGACGCCGCCCGCGGCCAGCGCGAGCTCGAGGCCCTGTGCCTCGCCGCGCCCACGTCCCCGCTGGCCCGCTTCCTCCTGGCCGAGGCGCTCGCCGCGCAGGGCCAGACCGCCGGCGCCCGCGAGGCGCTCGCCCGCTGCCGCGACCGGCTGCCGCGCTACGACGAGCGGGTCAGGGCGTCGCCGTACCTGCGGTGACACGGCCTGGCGCAACCCTGCGAGCGCGCCCGGGGAGCCGCGGCCAACCTCCGGGCGTGGCCGACGCGCGCTTGCTCGAGGCCTGGCGGAGGTGGCGACAGGCCGGCACCGTCCTCTCCGAGGCGGCCTACCTCCTCGAACGGGTGCGAGCGGGCGAGCTCGCCGCGGAGCGGGTGGCGTTCGCGGCCGCGTTCGGCCGGCCGTCAGCGCGCCTGACGGGGATCACGCCGGTCCTCCTGGGCTGGCCCAGGTTCCTGTCCCGCCGCCCCGGCGTCGTCGGCCGGGCGGTGGCGCTGCTCACGGCGCACGAGCGCGTCGTGTTCGCCTGCGACGCCGCGGAGCCCCGTCCTCGTCCACTGGGAGGCGTTCGCGCCGCGTGACCCTCGTCCGCGCCGGTCCATCGAGGCGGCGCGCGGCTGGCTTGCAGGACGAGCGTCGAGGGAGGACGTGCTCGCGGCCGCCGAGGCGTCGGATCCGTGCCAGCATCCACTCTACGCGGGTGCCCCGTCGACCCAGGCCGCCCGGGCGGCGACCGACGCCGCGAGGACCGTCGACGAGGACGTCGCGCTGGCGGTGGACGCGGCAGGGACCGCGGCCAGACGTTCCGTCCGCGCGGTAGCCGAGGCCGCGTCGGGGGTCGCCGGGCTGGCTGACGATCAAGAGCGCCGGGAGGCATACGAAACAACGAGCGCACGGGTCGAGCGGCTGCAGATCGAGCGGCTGACCGAGCTGCTGCTGGCGCTCGGACCACCCGAGCGCGCTCTGGAGAGGCTCACCGGCCCAGGGCCGCCTTGAGCCGCGCGTAGCCCGGGTCGAAGGCGTCCCAGCAGACGCTCACGCCGACGAGGGCGATCAGGCCGGCGGTGACCACCGGCAGCCAGAGGAACACGCGCGAGCGGGCCAGGCGCGCCTCCTCGCCCCGGAGCAGGTAGCTCTTGCTCAGGACCATGGCCGACGCGATCGCCACGAGCACCGAGCCGAGGCCGAGGCTGAACGAGCTCAGGTAGACGAACGCCTTCTGCGTGTTGTCGCTCTTGAAGGTCAGCGAGTAGAGGACCAGCGTCACGCCGGCCGGGCAGGGGACGATCCCGCCCGTCACGCCGAGCACCAGCAGATCGCGCCAGGACGTGATCTGCGCCGCCTCCGCCGCGTGCAAGCGCGCGTGCTCCTCGTCGGTCAGGGCGCCGTGATGATGGTGCCCGTGCGAGTGCGAGTGCCCGTGATCGTGCCCGTGCGCGTGGTCGTGCCCGGGCGCGTGGTCGTGCCCGGGCGCGTGGTCATGCCCGGGCGCGTGGTCGTGCCCGTGCGCGTGGTCGTGCCCGGGCGCGTGGTCGTGCCCGTGCGCGTGGCCGTGCCCGGGCGCGTGGTCGTGCCCGTGTGCGTGGTCGTGCCCGTGTGCGTGGTCATGCCCGGGCGCATGGTCGTGCCCATGCGCGTGATCGTGGTCGTGCGCGTGGTCGTGCGCATGGTCGTGCCCGTGCGCGTGATCAGGGTCGTGCGCGTGGTCGTGCGCGTGGTCGTGATCGTGCGCGTGGTCGTGCCCGTGCGCGTGGTCGTGCCCGTGCGCGTGATCGTGGTCGTGCGAGTGCGCGTGATCGTGGTCGTGCGAGTGCGCGTGGCCATGCCCGTGCCCGCTCTCCACGCCCCCGTGCCCGTGATCATGGCCGTGTCCGTGTCCGTGCCCATGCCCATGCCCATGCGCGTGGTCGTGGCCGTGGTCGTGCGAGTGCGCCCCGCCGCCCCCCCGGATCGTCTGCGCCCTCGTCCACGCCAGGAACGCGCCGTAGGCGATCAGCCCCAGCCCCGAGAGCAGCGACACGTGACGCACGAGCCGCTCGTGGAACGCCTGGCCCTGGGCGCTGCCGTAGCGCTCGACGACCCACACCAGCGCCAGCCCCGCCGTGTAGAGGGCGAACGTGTGGGTGAAGGTCACGATCCCGCCCAGGCGCAGGGCGTCGAGCAGCCGCCCGCGCGTGCCCAGGAGGTAGGCCGCGACCATGGTCTTGCCGTGCCCGGGCAGGAGCGCGTGGGCCGCGCCCCAGCCGAAGAACAGGGCCAGGATCGCCCAGGAGAAGGGCTGGTTCAGCGCGTCGATCATGCGCGCCGCGTCGGGCGCGCTCGGCAGGGCGCTGCCGTCGCTCACCGTCGCGCCGCCAGCGCCCGCGTCGGGCGGCCGGACCGCCCGGCCGGAGTCGACGTCGACGACGCGGTCCTGCGCCATCTGGGCGATCATCGGCGCCACGGCGCCGAACCCGCCGCCCGCCCCGGCGCCGCGGCCGAGCTGCACGCCGCGGAAGGCCAGCGCGTCGAGCTCCGCCTCGACCTCCTCGACGAGCCCGTCGCGCACGGCCACGACGCCGCGCTCGAGCCCGCCCAGCCACGGCTCGATCACGGCCGCCGCGCGGTCGCGCTCGAGCGCCGCCGGCGTGAACTCGAACTCGATCGTCAGCTCGCGCCCGAGCAGCCGCCGCGCGCCCTGCATGTCGAGCGACGGCCCGGGCGCGCGGGCCTGGATCGTCTCCAGCCGGGCGAAGTCCTCGAGCCGGTCGAGCGGCACCCACAGGAGTTGCTCCGCCGTCTGCCCCTCGTAGTTGCCCTCACGGAAGACGAGCCTGTGCGGCCCAGGGCCCAGGTCGCAGCGCACCTCGAGCTCGAACCAGGTGTCGAACGCCACCTGCTCGATCGGCCCCAGGATCCCCAGCCCCCGCCGCCCGAGCAGCGTGAGCTCCTGCCGCTCGCCGTCGAGCGTCACGTGCAGGTTGGGGAGCAGCGCCGCCGCCAGCCGGTCGAGGTAGGCCTCCTGCTCGGCGCGGTCGATCGAGCCGCTACGGTCGGCGTCCATGCTCCTCAGCTCGCCGAGGCCGAGGACGCTCGAGAAGCCCATGTTGTAGTGGAGGCGCAGGCGCCGGGGCGAGAGGCGGAACTCGGTCTGCGAGCCGACGCCGACCTCGACGATGTGCGCGCGCGCCGGCGGCGACCCGGCGCACGCCAGGGCGAAGGCCACGACGACGAGGCAGGCGCGCGGGCTCACGGGTCGAGCTTGCTCATGCGCGCGTACTGGAGCACGAGCTCCTTCACGCCCACGCCGGGGAAGTCGACCTTGACGCGGGCCGCCGGCCCCGTGCCGCGGGCGCCGATCACCCGGCCGCGCCCGAAGTGCTCGTGGACGACCCGGTCGCCCTCGGCGAACTGCGTGTCGGCCGCCGGCCGCGGCGGCGGCGCCGTCGGCACGCGGACCCCCAGCGGGCCGGCGCGCGCCGGCCCGCTCCGGGCGCGGGCGCGGCCGAGAATTTCGCCCACGAAGCGCCGCCGGGCGGCTCGGGTCCTCACCTGCGCCCTCGTCGTCGTCGAAGCCCGCCGCGCGCGCCAGCCGGCGCCGCGCGTCGTCGTCGCCGCCGGCGCGCCGACGCGGCGGCTCGTCGTCGCCGAGCCACGACGGGTCGAAGTCGGGGTCGAGGTCTTGCCCGCCCTCGTCGTCGTCGCCGCCGCCGCGCCCGCGCGCCCGGTCGAGCTCCCGCGCGTAGGGGCCGCGGCGCCCGGGCAGCGACGACGGGTCGACGGCGTCGTCGAGCTGGAACGACAGCTCCAGGTCGCGCGGCGACTCGCCGGCCGGGAAGACCTCCTGCGGCAGCTCGAGCAGGAACAGGCTCGGCCGCTGCGGCACCGAGCGCCCCTGCCGCGTGCGCCAGTTCGCCCGCGAGAGCACGAGCCGCCGCCGCGCCCGCGTGACGGCCACGTAGGCCAGGCGCCGCTCCTCCTCGAGCCCGCTCGGGTCCTCGAGCGCCCGGCTGTTCGGGAACACGCCCTCCTCGAGCCCGGTGACGAACACCGTGTCGAACTCGAGGCCCTTGGCCGCGTGCACCGTCATGAGCTGCACGCGCGGGCGCGCGTCGCCGGCGTCCTTCTCCGCCAGCGACGAGACCAGCGCCACGTGCTCGAGGAACCCGGCCGGCCCGCGCGCCGGCCCCGGGTCGTCGTCGTCGTCGAGCGCGAGCGCCGGGGGCGCCGCGTCGGCCACGCGCGCCGGCGCCGGGGCGGCCGGGCGCCCGAAAAGCGGCAGGAGGTCGACGTCGTCCTCGTCGTCGACGACCGGGGCCACGAGCGGCAGCGGCGGCCCCTCGCCGGGCGTGACGCCCGCCTGCAGGTCGAACTCGCGCGCGGCGCCGATCAGGCTCTCGAGGTTCATGAGCCGGTCGTCGCCGTCCTCGGGGTACTCGCGCACGAGGAAGTCGCGGTAGCGCGTCTCGGCGATGATCGTCGACAGCACCTCGGCCACCGACGCCTCGCCGGTCGCGTAGCCGGAGAGGCGCCGGAGCGACGCCGTCAGCTCGCGCAGGGCGTCGCGCTGCCGCCCGCGCAGCTCGCCCGTCGCGGCGAGGCGCTCCGCCGCGTCGACGAGCGACGAGCCGTCGACGCGCGCCGCCGCCTTGATCCGCCCGAGCGTGGCCTTGCCCAGGCCGCGCGGCGGGACGTTGGCCACGCGCTGCAGCGCCAGGTCGTCGCGCGGGTTGATCACCAGGCGCAGGTAGGCCAGCAGGTCCTTGATCTCCTTGCGCTGGAAGAAGGGCACGGCGCCCACGACCTCGAACGGCACGCCGCGCTCGAGGAGCGCCACCTCGACCGCGCGCGACAGCGCGTTGGCCCGGTAGAACACGGCCACCTGGTCGGCCGGCGTGCCTTCGCTGATGCGGAGCTGGACGCGCCGCGCGACGAAGCGCGCCTCGTCCTGCTCGTCGTGGCAGACCTTCACCTCGAGCGGGGCGCCCACGTCGTCGGTCTCGACGCCCGGGCGCAGGGTCGTGTCGCGCCGCTCGCGGTTGTAGGCGATCAGCCCGTTGGCCGCGTCGAGAATCATGCGCGTGGAGCGGAAGTTCTCCTCCAGCTTCACGACGCGCGCGTCGGGGTAGTCCTCCTCGAAGCGCAGGATGTTGGTGATGTCCGCCCCGCGCCAGCCGTAGATCCCCTGGTTCGGGTCGCCCGTGGCGCAGATGTTCCGCTGCCCCTCGGCCAGGCGCCGGGCGACGAGGTACTGGGCGTGGTTCGTGTCCTGGTACTCGTCGATCAGCACGTGCTGGTGGCGCGCCTGGAGCGCCGCGCGCACGTCCTCGAGCTCGAGCAGCTCGACCGTGCGCGCCAGCAGGTCGCCGAAGTCGAGCGCGTTGTTCTGGCGCAGGAGCTCCTGGTAGTAGCCGTAGGCCTCGGCCACCGCCTTCTCGAAGGGCGAGCAGGCCTTCGCCAGCGCGACCTCGGGGAGGACGACCTGGTCCTTGAGGCGCTCGATCGCGTGCAGCACCTTCGGCACGCCCCAGAGCTTGGGGTCGTTGGCGGTCTCGACGAGCGCCTCGCGCGCGGCCGCCTGCTGGTCGGCGTCGTCGAGGATCGTGAAGTCCGGGCGGTAGCCCACGCGCGGGGCGAAGCGGCGCAGGGTGCGCGCGCAGAAGGCGTGGAAGGTCGAGACCTGCACGCGGGCGCCGCGGGTGAGCTCGGCGATGCGCTCGGCCATCTCGCCGGCGGCCTTGTTGGTGAACGTGATCGCCAGGATCCGCCGCGGCTCGACCCGCCGCGCCTCGATCAGGTGCGCCACGCGGCGCGTGATCACGCGCGTCTTGCCCGACCCGGCGCCGGCCACCACGAGCAGCGGGCCGTCGCCGTGGGTCACGGCGTCGCGCTGGGCGGGGGTCAGGTCGCGCAGGAGGTCGCTCACGGCACCTACATCATGACGTCGCCGCGCTGGAAGCGGCCCCCGGGGCGCGCTACAACGCGACCCGAGTGTAGCGCGTGCCTGTGACGACCTGCGATGATTGATGCGCTCGCGAGGGGGGGGCGATCGACCCGAGCGCCCGGGCCGAGGCCCGCGGCCCGCTCCGCCCCTCCCCATCGCTCGCTCGGGCCAGGTGGCTCCGAAGCGTGGCGTATGCTGTTCGGCCTCGTGTTCGCGGCCGCCCTGGCCGGCTGCGCCGGTCCCGAGCCGGCGCCGCTCGAGCCGCCCCTGCGGGACGCGAACCCCAGGCCGGCGCTGGCGATCGCGCCGCTGGTCAGGTTGGACCGGGCGAGCGTCGACCGCCCGACGTGGCCGCCCTCAGGGGGACAGGTCTGGGCGGGCGACTGGAACCGCATCCGCGCCCAGCAGGCGCCGCTCGAGTGCCAGGCCTGCGGCGAGGAGGTCCCGCGGCCGCGGCTCGTCATCAACCGCGCCGCCGACGAGGTCGCGCCCGCGGCGTCGCCGACCTGTCCGGACTGTGGCGGGACGACCTTCTACCTCGAGCCCTTCTCCACCCCCTACCGCCCCGCGACCGACCTCGCCGCCACGCGCGCCCGCGCCGCCACCCTCCTCGCCGAGCGCGGCGTGTTCGAGCGCGTGCACCTGCTGCCCGCCGACGACCCGACGCTCGACCCCGTCCTCGGCGTCACGCCCGAGGTCCGCCACGTCTGGCGCGAGACCGCCCGCGCGCGCGGGGCGCGCTGGCTGCTCGAGCCGGTGCTCGAGGAGGCGCGCGTCGAGCTGATCGAGAAGAACGGCCTTCACGCGCTCAAGGTCGTCAACCTGATCCTGTCGTCGATCTTCATCTTCCCGGGCGTCGACCCGCTCAACTGGTTCATTCCCGGCGAGGACTACGGCGTCGTGCAGCGCCTCGCCTGGCGCGTGACCGACCTCGCCGACGGCCCGGGCGGCCCCGGCGGCCCCGGCGGCCCCGGCGGCCCCGGCGGCCCCGGCGGCGAGGGCCAGCGCGAGCTCGTCACGCGGGCGTCGTTCGCCGACCTGGGCCCCGGGCCGACGCGCGGCTTCTTCGTCGTCGGCTTCCTGAGGGCGCCCGGCTGCCTGGACGAGGAGGACTGGGCGCACGTCGCCGGTCAGCTGACCGAGGTCGCCGCCGAGGACCTCGCGCGCGCGCTCGTCGTCGCCGCCGAGGGCGCGGGGCGCTGATCAGGCGGCGCGAGGGCGCGTGATGCGGCGGGCGAGGGCGTCGACCCGGCGGGCCACGTCGGCGGCGGTCGCGGGGCGCTCGGCCGGGTCGAGGGCGGTGAGCTGGTCGAGGAAGGCCCGCATGTCCGGCGAGGCGCCCGCGGGCACGGGGACCTGCTCGCGCGTCATGTGGTAGAGGAGCGGCAGCCCGCGCATGGCCGGGAAGGGCTCCTCGCCCAGGAGCGCGAAGCGGCACACGAGGCCGAGCGAGAACAGGTCGCCCTTGTGGTCGTGCCCGTGGCCGAGGATCACCTCGGGCGGGATGTAGCCGGGGGTGCCGGTCCAGATATCGGGGCCGGTCAGCCCGCGGTCGAACGGGCGCTTGGCCAGGCCGAAGTCGATCAGCACCGGGTCGTCCCAGCGGCCGCCGCGGAGGATGATGTTGCCGGGCTTCACGTCGCGGTGCACGAGGTCGCAGCGGCGCATGGCCTCGAGCGCGCTCGCCAGGCCGGCGACGAGCGCCAGCGCCTGCGCCTCGCCGGCGCGCCCCTCGGCCATGACCTTGCGGAAGAGCGTCGGCCCCTCCACGCGCTCCATGGCGTAGTAGAGCCGCCCCTCCGACGCGCCGAAGTCGACGATCCCGGCCACGTGCGGGTGCCGGACCGACGAGAGCGCGTAGACCTCGCGCAGGAAGCGCAGCCGCGCCTCGGCGCGCGCGTCCTCGAACAGCGTCAGGACCTTGAGCGCCACGCGCCGGTCCGACGGGTCGAGCGCCGAGTAGACGATCCCGCCCGCTCCGCGCCCCAGCGGCGCGCCCAGGCGGTAGCGACCGAACGCGAGCTGCGCGGTCGTCGGCAGCTCGAGCGGGCCGACCGTCGACACCTGGTCGCGCCGCGCGAGGTGCACCGTGACCTTGGCCAGCAGCTCGTCGCAGGCGTAGGGCTTGAGCAGGTAGTCGCACGCGCCGGCCGCGTAGCCGCGCAGGATGTCCTGCTCGCCCCGGCGGCTCGAGGCCACGATCACGGGGAAGCCCCGCGCCGTGGCGTCGCGCAGCCGCGCGATCATGTCGAGCCCGCTGCCGTCGCGCAGCGCCGCCTCGGTGACCAGCAGGTCGGGGGGGTGCGCCTCGAGGTGCCCCACGGCCGCACCGATCGTGGCGAAGCACTGCACCTGGAACCCGCGACCGCGCAGCGCGTCCGCCGCCCGGTCCCGGAGCTCCACCTCGTCATCGACCACGGCGATGCGTGCCACGCCGCACCCCCGCGCAAGGATGACGCCACGTGCTCCCTGCTCACGTTGTCGTCGCCGCGCCGCGGATTCCTGGCCGGACCGGCGCAGGACTCCGCGCCCCTGCTCCTGGTGGCCCACTCCGACAGGGGAGGGGCGTCCCGGATCTGGACGCTCCGGGTGTCCAGAAACGGGACGAGGCGCCTTAACCGACCGAAATAAAGGCAGTTGAAAGCTCTCGACCTCCGGTCCGGCGATCGCTAGACTGGCCGCTTCTCTCCGGCTGGAGGCCAGAACATGCGCGCGCGCCCTCTTACCCTCGGTCTCGCGTCCTTCACGGCCGCCCTCGTGGCGGTCAGCACCGGCTGCGGCGGCAGCGGCAGCAGCGGCGGCGGGTCGAACCGCTCCACGGCGGCCGGCGTCAGCACGGCCACCCCGTCGAACACGTCGTCCGGCTCGACCGCCACGGCGAGCAGCACGACGACCGCGGGCTCGACCACGACCGTCCCCGGCGGCGCGACCGGCCCGGCCTCCGGCCCGCCGCTGATCACGCTCACGTCGCCGACGCGCGGCCTCCACACCACCCAGACGACGGTGCTCGTCCAGGGCACGGTCCTCCACCAGGCCGGCGTGGCCTACTTCCTGATCAACGGCCAGCCCGTGCTGCCCGGCGCCGGCGGCGCCTTCCAGCAGCCGGTCACGCTCACGCCCGGCCTGAACGTGATCGAGCTCGAGGCCGCCAGCACGCGCGGCGAGCGCGCGCGGACCGTCCTCCCCGTCGTCTCGGGCACGTTCCTGCCCGAGGCCAGCGCCGTGACCGACGCCCTGGCCGTGCGCCTCAACCGCCCGGCCTTCGACGCGATCGAGCGCGTCGCCGCGCAGCAGCTCGGCGGCGTGAACCTCGCGCAGATGATCATGGCGCAGAACCCGCTCTTCTCGGCGAGCAACTTCCTCGGCAGCCTGAACGTCAACGCCACGAGCGCGACCTTCGGCACGCCCGTGCTCGACCTCGACCCGCAGCAGGGCGGCCTGGGCGTGCGCGTCGACCTGCCGTCGATCCGCGTGCGCGTCCGCTGCGAGGTGCGCGTGTTCGGCGCCCTGCCGGTCAACACGAACATCGACGTGACCGCCGACCGCGCGGTCCTCACCGCCCGCGCCGTGGTCAACGTCGCGCCGGGCGGCGTGGTCACGACGACGCTGCAGAACGTCGTCGTCAACCTGACGAACTTCCGCTTCGACGTGAGCCTGATCCCGGGCACGTTCCTCGAGGACCTGGCGCGCGACGCCGTGCGCCGCATGATCGAGGACCAGGTCCGCCGCCAGGTCGAGCAGGTCGTCCCGCAGGAGGTCAACCGCGCGATCGCCGGCGCCAACGGCCCGATCACCCAGACGGTCATGGGCCGCCAGTTCACCGTGCACATGATCCCCAAGGCGGTCGTGTTCGACGCGCAGGGCTGCTCGGTCCTGTGCGACGGCGACACGCGCATGACGCCGTTCCCGGGCCTGCCGACCACGCCGGGCTCGCTCACGACGCCGGGCGCGCCGCCCGCGCACCCGACGACGCAGGCGGTCCATCTGTCGGTCAACGATGACCTGCTGAACCGCGTCGGCCACGCCGTCTGGCGCGGCGGGCTCATGAACCTGGCGATCGACCAGGCGGCGGCCCAGCAGCTCGGCCTCCCGGCCTGGCTGCCCATGGACGCGTTCATGCTGCAGGTCTTCTTCCCGCAGCTGATCGGCCGCGTGAACCCGCTCGACCCGCTCGAGCTCGAGGTGACGTCGGCGACCCCGGCGCTGTTCAGGACGCTGCCCGCCGGCCAGGGCCTGCTCGAGGCCGGCGTCGGCGACCTGACCGTGTCGATCTACGTGGCGCCGGCCGGCCGGCCGCGCGAGCTCGTCCTGCGCGCCGGCACGCAGGTGCGCGTGGGCGTGGCCCCGAGCATGGTGGGCTCGACCCTGCGCGTCGACGTCGTCGGCCGCCCGACGATCCGCACCGACGTGTTCGAGACGCCGGTCGTGGCCCTCGACGAGATCGCGGTCGAGACCTTCTTCGACTTCATCCTCCCGCCCGTGATCCAGCTCCTGCCCATGGCGTTCAACGGGTTCCCGCTGCCGGTCTACCCGGGGATCAACCCCTCGAACGTCCAGGCCGTCCCCGACGGCCCGCAGGGCGACTTCGTCACGATCCGCGGCGACCTGTAGCCAGCGACGAGGCGACGACACGAACCGCCGCGCCCCCGCGCGGCGGTTCGTGCGTTCCGGAGCTCACACCCGGACCTTCTTCAGCAGCTTGACGAAGTCGCGCTTGAGCTGCGCGATCTTCTCGGCCGGGCCCTCGAGCGTGAACGTGAACACGTGGCTGTCCTCGGGGCGGTAGACCACCGCCCGGACGATCGCGATCGCGCCGGCCTCGGCGTCGCGCCCGCGCGGGCGGCCGTGGACCTCGAACATCCACCCCTCGCGCGCGCCGACGCGGGTGGCCCCCTGCCCCTCGAGCTTGCCGCCCTCGAGCGCCGCGACGAGCCCCTCGGCCATGGGCCGGGCCAGCTCGGCCGCGGGCGGGGGCGCGGTCCGGCGCACGTGGTCGGGCGTCGCGTGGACGAAGATGTTCGACCTCGTCGACCCGTGCCACAGGCGCGCCCGCATGGTCCGGTAGCCGCTGACGTCCTGCCGCGCCTGCTCGGCGCGCCGCTGCATGACCTCGAGGTTGATGAACATCCACGAGTCGCTCGGCCGCTCGACGCGCAGCGGCGGCTCCTGGCACTCGACGCGGTCCTGCCCCTCGAGGAACGGCGGCTCGTCGTCCTGGGCGACCACGGGCAGGGCCGCCGAGGCGGCGGCGACGAGGGCGAAGGCGAAGGCGGCGCGCGCGGGCTGCTGCATGAGGCGGATCGTTCCGCCCGCGGCCGCCCGGCGCAAGGGGGGACGCGTAACCTCTTGCGCCACGGTGAGCGCGTCGGCTCTTTACGGAGCGGCGCGGGCCCCGTCGAATCGAGCCGCCGTCGGGGCGGTCCAGGAGGACCGAGAGCAGGGGCAGGCACGCGGTGCACGACGAGGACGCGCTGCTGGCGCGCGCGCGGGCGGGAGACCGGGAGGCGTTCGCGGCGCTGGCCGCGGCGCACCGGGAGGCCGTGTACCGCGCCGCCTGGTGGATCCTGCGCGACCAGGACGATGCCCTCGACGTGACCCAGGAGGCGCTGCTGCGGGCCTTCCGCTTCTTGCCCGGCTTCGACGGCCGCGCGTCGTTCCGCACCTGGGCGCGGCGGATCGCCACGAACGTGGCGCTCGACCGCCAGGCGCGGCGGCGCCGCGACCGCGCGGACGCCCTGCCCGAGGAGGACGTCGTGAGCGACCCGCGCGACGAGGAGGTGGGCGAGGCGCTCGAGCGCCAGGAGCGCCGGCGCCTCGTGCGCGAGGCGATCGAGACCCTGCCCCCGGCGCAGCGGGCGGCGGTGCTCCTGCGCGACGTCGAGGGGCTGAGCTACGAGGAGATCGCGGGCGCGCTGGAGATCCCGCGCGGGACCGTCATGTCGCGCCTGTTCTACGGCCGGGCCACCCTGAAGAAGCGGCTGGCCTGGCTCTTCGGCGGGGAGCCCGCGCGCGCGGGCGGGCAGGAGGACGCGGCGTGAGCCCGGCGTGCGAGCGGCTGCGACCGGCCGTCGAGGCCCTGGCGGAGGGCGAGGACGTCGACCCGGGCCTCCGCGACGAGGCCGGCGCGCACCTCGAGGGCTGCCGCGCCTGCCAGGCCTCCGTCGAGGAGACCGGGGCCCTGCGGCAGGCGCTGGCCGACGTCGTCCCGCTGCCGCCCCCGGACGTGTGGCGCGTGTTCCAGGACGACCTCGTCGAGCGCCTGGCCGAGGCCGCGCCGGCGGCCCCCCGCGGCCGCCTCCTGCGCCTGCCGGCGGCGCTCCTGGCGGTGGCCGCGGCGGTCCTCGTCAGCCTGGGGGCGCTGGCCCTGCAGGCCGTCGAGCCGCGCGTGACCCTCGGCGCGCGCGGGCGGCTGCCGGTCCTCTCGCTCGAGCACGGCGACCCGACGTGGCGCCCGCGCGAGCGCAGCCCGGCCCCCGACCTGGCCCTCGTCGACGGCCTCGACGCGGCCGCACGGACGCTCACGCCCGACGCGCTCGCCGCCCTGCGCGCGCTCGGCCTCGTGCAGGTGCCGGCCGGCACCGACCGCCTGGCCGACCTCTACCCGCTCGCGCCGCCCGGGCCGGGCGACCTGCCGCCGCTGGCCACGGCCGACGCCTCGCTCCTCCTCTCGGGCGCGGCGGCCGCGCGCGCCGCCCTGGCCCTCGAGGCCGAGGTGCTGGCGCCGGGCCTGCGCGAGCTGCTC